>JAIQGC010000006.1 GCA_020072805.1 Terriglobia bacterium | reverse complement strand
CATCAAAGCCTTCCTGGAAGCCGAAGCGCACGACGGCCCGTCCCTGATCATCGCCTACAGCCACTGCATCGCCCACGGCTACGACATGATGCACGGCCTCGAACAGCAGAAGGCCGCGGTGCTCTCCGGCTACTGGCCGCTGATGCGCTACAATCCCGCGCTGCGCCTGGCAGGAAAAAATCCCTTCCAGCTCGATTCCCAGGCGCCCAGCATTCCCTTGAAGCAATATGCCTATCAGGAAGCGCGCTACACCATGCTGGCGCGCAGCAATCCGGATGCGGCGGCGCGGCTGCTGGCCCTGGCGCAGGAAGACGTCGAGCGCCGCTGGCGCGTCTATTCCAACCGCGCCGCCCTGCAAATGCCCAAATTATCCGAGGATTCGCCCGCGGATTCCGCCGCGGCCCAGCCCGCTCCCGCCAAGGGCGCGGCGAAGGGAGACGAGTGATGCCCGACCTGAGCGTGCCGTACATGGGCCTGGCCCTGAAAAACCCCCTGGTGGCCTCCTCTTCTCCTCTGACCGAATCGCCCGACTCCATCCGCCGCATGGAGGACATGGGCATCGCCGCGGTGGTGCTGCCTTCGCTCTTCGAGGAGCAGTTGCAGATTGAAAGCGCGGCGCTCGACGAGGATTTGTGGCGCGGCGCCGAGGAGTTCGCCGAAGCCACCACCTATCTGCCGGATCTTTCCCGCTACAACACCGGGCCGGACGGCTATCTCGAACTGGTGCGCCGCTCCAAGCACGCCGTGGCCATCCCCGTGATCGCCAGCCTCAACGGCGTGACCCCCAGCGGCTGGGTGCGTTACGCCAAACACATCGAGCAGGCCGGCGCGGACGCCATCGAGCTGAATTTGTACACGCTGGAGACCGACCCGCTGCGCACCGGCGAGGAAATCGAGGAAAGCTACTGCGATCTGGTGGGCCAGGTGAAATCCAGCGTGCGCATTCCCGTAGCCGTCAAGCTCTCTCCGAATTTCAGCTCCATCGCCAACATGGCCAAGCGCCTGGACCGCGCCGGCGCCGACGCCCTGGTGCTCTTCAACCGTTTCTATCAGCCGGAGTTCGATATCGAAGCGCTCGAGGTCGTCCCGCGCCTGCACCTGAGCCAGCCCCACGAACTGCTCCCGCGCCTGCACTGGGCGGCCATCCTGCACGGCCACGTGAAAGCCAATCTTGCCGTGACCGGCGGCGTGCATAGCGCCGTGGACGTTTTGAAATGCATGATGGCCGGCGCCAACGTGGCCATGATGACCTCGGCCCTGCTGGAAAACGGCGTGCGCTTTGCCCACCGCGTCCTCGCAGACATGGATCAATGGATGGAGGAGCACGAATACGCCTCCGTCAAGCAGATGATCGGCAGCATGAGCCACCGCTCCGTCCCCGACCCACGCGCGCTGGAACGCGGCAACTACATGAAGGTGCTCAGCTCCTACGCGCTGCGCCTGCGCTGAGCATAGGGCTGCACTCTCTTTCCGCACCTGGAAGATTGTTTCCGGCGCTGCATTCCGGCGGATTCTTCTCGCACAGGTGACCTCGTGTGATAGGCTTCCGCGCATGCCATCGAGCGTGGTGAACTTTGCATGCCGCTTCGCCAATTGCCCGGTTGTCCGCAAATTCCCCTGCACCGTAAGACAGAGGCAAGTTCAATGAACATTTCGTGCGTCCATTCTTTTCTGTTACGCCAAAAACAAGTTTCCCTGTTTTTGCTGGCTCTGCCGCTGGCAGCCGCGATTCCGGTCTTTGCCGCCACGGAGACCAATCTTCCCGTCGTCTCGCCCAACGATAATCGTGCGTCCGGCGGTGTGCTTAAAAACGGAGTTCTGACGATTAAACTGGAACTCCGCGAAGCTCGCTGGTATCCGGACAAAGACGGCGGCCCCTCGGTAACCGTTATGACCTTCGCCGAAGAAGGCCACGCGCCGCAAATTCCCGGGCCGATGATTCGCGTGCCGGAGGGCACGGAGATTCACGCCAGTGTGCGCAACTTGCTGAGCGCCCCCGCCACCCTAAACGGGCTGCATGCGCGGCCCGGCGAGGCCAGCGATACGATCGAGATTGCGCCGGGGCAGGCGCGCGAAGTGAATTTCAAGACGGGAACGACAGGAACCTATTTTTACTCGGCAAGGACAACCAAGGAAGCGGATCCCACGCCGGCGGAGACGCCGCTTTCGGGCGCCTTTATCGTGGACCCGGCAGGACAGGCGCCGAACGACAGGGTGTTCGTCATCGGGCTGTGGTACGAGTTGCCGGACAAGGAAGTGCTCACCGTGAACGGCAAGTCCTACCCGTACACGGAACGGCTCACCTACACGCAGGGAGAAGAGACCCACTGGCGCTGGATCAATGCTTCCGTCTCAGAACATGCCATGCACCTGCATGGTTTTTACTACACCGTGAACAGCTCCGGCAGCGCGGAACGAGACACCATCTACAGTCCGGAGCAGCGGCGCAAAGTGGTGACCGAACACCTCGATTCCGGCGGCACGATGAGCGCCACGTGGGTGCCGGAGCAAATCGGCAATTGGGTTTTTCACTGCCACATGGTTGCGCACATGGGTACGGAAGCCCGCCTGGGACATGCGGAACACGCGAAACACGAAGGGGCAACCTACGAAGATCCAGCGGATCCTGCGGATGCCGCTGGTTTCGGCGGACTGGTCGTAAAAATCACGATCTTGCCCAAGGCCGGCAAGGAACCAACGGTAACAGCCGCTGCGGCCCCAACGCCTCGTAAGCTCCGCCTCCTGGTGAAAGAACGTCCGGCGACCGAGCAGTCTCTGTCCGGATTTGCATTCCAGATTCAGGAAGGCGAAGCGGAACCCACGGACAAGCTAAGCGTGCCAGGGCCGCTGCTGGTGCTCACGCGCGGCCAGCCGGTGGAGATTACCGTCGTCAATCAACTGCACAAGCCCACGTCCATCCACTGGCACGGAATCGAACTGGAAAGCTACTACGACGGACTGGCGGGATTCGGCGGAAGTGGAACACAGATTTCTCCACCCGTGCCGCCGGGAGGAACCTTCATCGCCCGGATGACGCCGCCGCGCGCCGGCACGTTCATCTATCACACGCACTGGCACGATTTTGATCAGCTGACCGGCGGGCTCTACGGGCCGCTGATCGTGGTCGAACCGGGAGGAAAACTCGATCCCGAAACGGACAAAGTCTTCATTCTGTCCCGCGGGAAGCTGACCGACACTGGGACGCCGCTGCTGATGAACGGAAAAGAGCAGCCGCGACCGTTGAAGCTGCTCAAAGGCCGCAAATACCGCTTCCGGCTGATCAACATCACTCCCAATGATGCGGATGCGGTATTCACGCTAAAGAGCGGCGAAACAGTTTTGCAGTGGCGCCTGGTCGCCAAGGACGGGCAGGGCGTGCCCGCGGCTCAAGCAATCCTGAAGACGGCCACGCAAATTATCACCGTGGGGGAAACCTACGATTTTGAATTTCAGCCGGATACGCCGGGCGAGTTGCATCTCGAAGCGGCTGGTCCGTTCAGCCACCGCTGGGTCATTTTTCCTCTCGTCGTGACCGGCAAATAGTGGAAACCATCACGCGCTGCCCATGCGCCTGCGCCAATGTTTATGAGCGGCGTCCGCGGCCAAGACTGCGGGAATGGCCAGCAGGGCGGCGAGATAGCCGGCCGCATTCGGCGGGGCCTGGCCAAGCAGGCGGGCCAGCGGTGCGATATAGAGGAAGCCGGTAAGCATGGCCAGTTCGCAACCCACAGCGAGCACCAGCCAGCGATTCGAAAACCAGCCCAGCGTGCCGGGCCACAGCGTGGCGCTGCGGCAAACAAAAGCGTTGGCCATCTGCCCCAGGACCACGGCCGTAAACGCCGCGCCGGACGCCGCAAAAAACGCCACGCCCGCGGGAAACGTCTGGCCCGGCCGCCAGCCCGCTGCAAGCAGCGCGGTCAGAAACGCGGCCATCTCCACCACGGATTCCACCGCCCCCAGCACGCAGAACGCGCGAAAAAGCAACCGGACATCCACGAGCCGGCGGCCCTGCGGCGGATGACTGAGCGCACGCGGGCTCGAGGGCTCAACGCCCAGCGCAACGGCGGGAAGAATGTCCGTGCCGATATCCAGAGCGAGCACTTGGAGAACACCGATCGCCAGCGGGAAGCGTCCGCCGGATAGCGCCCACACCACGAATGGCGTCAACTCGGCCACATTGTCGGTGAGGTGATAGGTGAGAAATCGCCGGGCGTTGGCAAACGTGGTGCGGCCCTGCTCGACCGCGGCCACGATGGTGGCAAAATTGTCGTCCAGCAGCACCAGGTCGGCGGCTTCGCGGGCCACATCCGTGCCGCTGCGCCCCATAGCTACGCCGATATTGGCTTCGCGCAGGGCCGGCGCGTCATTCACTCCGTCGCCGGTCATGGCCACCACGTGCCCGCGCTTGCGCAGCGCCCGCGCGATGCGCAATTTTTCTTCCGGCGCCACGCGGCTCACCACAATTCCGTCGCGGTCCATCAGCGCGCCCAGAATATTTTCATCCGCCGGAAGATCCTTGCCTTCGATGACCATCCCCGTCGAATTCAGCAGGCCCACTTCGTGCGCCAGCGCGCGTGCGGTATCCGGATGATCTCCGGTCACCATGGCCACGCGAATCCCGGCCTTGCGGCAGTCCGCGATGGAAACCGCCACTCCCGGTCGCGGCGGATCCTCGATGGCCACCAGTCCCAGCAGCGTCAAACCGGCCTCCGCGGCCGTCGCGGTTTCCGGCGCTTCCCCGGCCCGCAATTCGCGTTGCGCCACGGCCAGCACGCGCAGCCCGCGCGCGGCCAGCGCCGCCGCCGCGTGCTCCGCGGCGTCCGTTTCGCCGCAGCATTCGAACACCGCCTCCGGCGCTCCCTTCACGTAGACCCGCCCGCCGGCCACCACCGACATGCGCCGCCGCCGCGGATCAAAACTAAAGCGCCGCGTGGCCGGCACCGCCGCCTCTTCCCCGTCGAGATCCACGTGCAAGCGCCGCGCGAAAACATCCAGTGCCGCGTCCAGCGGATTGCCCACGGCAATCCAGCGCCCGCCGCGCAAAATTGCGCGCCCCGCCGAACAACGCGCCGCGGCCAGCGCCACCGCGGCCAGCGCGGGAAAAAGCGCACCATCGGCAACTACTTTCCCCGCCGGGTCGTAACCCGCCGCTCCTTCCACGCGCGCGCTTCCTTGCGCCGTCCACACTTCCACCACCGCCATCTCATTGCACGTGAGCGTCCCCGTTTTGTCCGTGCAGATAAACGTGGTCGAGCCCAGCGTCTCCACCGATTCCAGCCGCCGCACCAACGCTCCGCGCTCCGCCATGCGCTGCGCACCCGCCGCCAGCGACAGCGTAACCGTCGGCAGCAATCCTTCGGGAACCAGCGCCACGGTCACGCCCAGCGCAAACAGAAACGCGTCGGTCAGACGGATGCCCACCAGCATGGCGATCAGCAGAAACCCCGCGCCCAGCGTCACGGCAATCACCGCGATGATGCGCACCACCCGGTGCAACTCCACCGCCAGCGGACTCGGCGGCCGCGGCGTCTCCGCGGTCAGTTGCGCGATCCCCGCCAGCCGCGTCCCGCTCCCCGTCGCCGTCACCACTCCACGGCCCTCCCCTTCCGCCACGAACGTTCCCGCAAAAACCGCCTCCCCGCGCTGCGGGGACACGGGAACGCTCTCGCCGCTCAGCAACGAAGTGTCCACGCTGAGCCCGTGCGCCTCCGTCAGCCGCACGTCCGCCGAAATGCGGTCTCCCGCGCTGAGCAGCACCACATCGCCGGGAACCAGTTCCGCCGCGTCAATCTCCTCGCGGCAACCTTCGCGCACCACCGTGGCCCGCCGCGGCAGCAGATCCCGCAGCCGCTCGCTCGATTTTTCGGCGCGGTACTCCTGAATGAAAGCGAACAGCCCGTTGAGCACAATCACCGCGAAAATCGCCAGCCCCAGCTGCGGCATCCCCGCAAGAATCGCCAGCCCGCCCGCCACCCACAGCATCACCGCAAAAAAATGGGCCATCTGCGCAAGCAGATGCCGCCAGGCCGGAACCAGCTTCCGCCGCGGAAGAACATTCGCGCCGTGCCGCAGGAGCAGGCGCGCAGCCTCCGCCGCCGTCAAGCCGCGGGACACAGATGCATCTTGAGGAAGGAAAACTCGTTCGGTGAGAGCTTCGTTGTGCATGGCCGCAATCCCTGGCCCTGCTCTTCTGTTACCACTTCAACGAAGCCCTGTAAAGGACGGGAAGCACACCGGCATGGCCAATCCAAAATACACTCGGTGACGGGCGTCACCGCGCGCAACAAGCATCCGCGCCTATTTCTGATTAATCCATTCCCACCCGAAGCGCCCCTTGATGCACAGATTCCCCCGCGTAATCGGCTGCTCCAACGGCGACGTCACCTTCACGATTTTTTCGTCCTGGGTATGCACCGTCAGCGTGCAGCCCACACCGCAATACGGGCAAATCGTGTCCGTGCGCGTCTGCCGCGTCTCGTCCCAATCCCCCGCCTTCCGCATCCCGTGCTCGCTGCGGAACATCAGCGCGCCGGTCGGGCAGACTCCGATGCAATTGCCGCAATAGACGCACGCCGAATCCGGCAGCGGCACGTTGTACTCGGTGGAGATCCGCGCGCCGAAGCCGCGCCCGGCCACCGCAATCGCAAACGTGTTCTGCGCGTCCACCCCGCAGGCCTCCACGCACTTGTAGCAGAGAATGCACTTCGCGTAGTCGCGCACGTACAGCTCGTTGTCGATCTTCACCGGCTGCGCCACCGTCTCCGCATGTCCCGCCGCGCCGAAGCGCTCCGGCTTCGCTCCGTACCTGCGCATGTACTCCTGAATCTGCGGCGCCGTCGAAACATCCACCGATGACGCCAGCAGCTCCAGCACCAGCCGCCGGCTCAGCCGCACGCGCTCCGAATCCGTCCGCACCGCCATTCCCGCTTCGGCTTTGCGCGAACACGCCGGAACCAGCGCGCGCGATCCTTCCACTTCGACCACGCAGATCCGGCACACGTTCACCGGCGTCAGTGTTTCCAGAAAACACAGCGTCGGCGTATCAATCCCCGCCGAGCGCGCCGCCTCCAGCAGCGTCGTTCCCTCCGCCACCGTCACTTTGCGCCCGTCCAGCGTGATTTCAATCGTCTTCGCCATTCGCTCCGGCGGAAAAACCGGCAGCGGTCCGCGCGGCAGCGGATTCTTCAGATCGGGAGCTTTCTGCACGCTCATGTCCGCCCCTTGAAAATCGCAAATTTCGAAAGCGCGGATTCCACCGCGCTCGAGGCCGTCTGCCCCAGCCCGCAAATTGAAGCGTCGCGCATCACCTGTCCCACTTCCTTCAGCACGGCCAGTTCGCTGGCCACCGATCCCATCGGTTTTCCCGCCGCCAGTCGCCGCAAAATCTCTTCCTGGCGCACCGTCCCCACCCGGCAGGGCACGCACTGCCCGCAGGACTCATCGCGAAAAAACCCGCCGATCCCCAGCAGCACATCGCGCAGATCCACGCTGTCATCCAGCGGAATCACCACCGCCGAACCCAGCGCCGCTCCCGCCCCGCGCAATCCTTCAAACGTCAGCGGCGTATCCAACTCGCCCGGCGCCAGAAACGCTCCCGCCGCTCCGCCCACCAGCACCGCCTGCAATTTCCCCGTCCCGCCGATTCCCCCGGCCATTTCCAGCAACTCCCGCAGCGTAATTCCAAAGGGCGCTTCATACACTCCCGGCCGGGCCACATGCCCGGAAAGACAAAACAGTTTCGTCCCCGTCGAGCGCTCCGTTCCGGTGCCCGCGAACGCTTTTCCGCCCTCCAGCACGATGTGCGGAATATTCAGCAGCGTCTCCACGTTGTTGATTACCGTCGGCCTGCCGAAGAGCCCCGCCTGCGTGGGGAAGGGCGGTTTATTGCGCGGCTCGCCGCGGCGCCCCTCAATCGAGTTCAGCAGCGCCGTCTCTTCCCCGCAGATGTATGCCCCCGCGCCGATGCATACCTCAATTTCGAACCGCAAGCTCTTGCCCAGAATATTTCCGCCCAGAAAACCGTGTTTGCTGCATTCGCGAATCGCCCGCTCCAGCTGCCGCCGCGCCTCGGGATACTCCCCGCGCAGATAGATGTAGCCGCGCTCGCATCCGGCGGCGAATCCCGCGATGATCATGGCCTCCACCAGCGCAAACGGATCGCCTTCCATCAGCACGCGGTCCTTGAACGTTCCCGGCTCGGACTCATCCGCGTTGCACACCAGATAGCGCGGCGCCGCTCCCTCCCGCGCCGATTTCCACTTCAGCCCCGTGGGAAACGCCGCGCCGCCTCTCCCCGCCAGTTTCGATTCGATCACTTCGGCCAGAACCGCCGCGGGCCCCAGCGCCAGCGCGCGCTCCAGCGCGGCAAATCCTCCGGCGTCGCGAAACGCCTCGATGCTGTCCGGATTCGTCTGCCCCACCCGCCGCAGCAGCTTCAGCCTGCCCTGCTCCGCCTTCTGTCCCCATTGCGGCGCCGATGCCCCCGCCCCCCCTGCGGGAAACCTCTTGCCCTGCAACGCCGCCTCGATATCCGCCGCGTGCGCCGCGCCCAGCGCCTGCTCGGTCGCTTGCGGTCCGGCAACAGTCACAAACGCCGCGGGCGCTCGTTCGCACATTCCCAGGCACGGGCTGCGCCGCCACATCTTTCCGTCGCAATTCGTTCCCGCCGGCCCGTGCTCCTTCTCCATCTCCACGCACAACTTCTCCGCGCCGCGCGCCCGGCAGGCTACGTCGTCGCAGATGTGCGCCACCGCCGGCGCCTGCTCGCGCGTCGAAAACAGCGCATAAAAATCCGCCACGCCGAACCCTTCCGCGGGCGGCACCCCCAGCAGCCCGCAGGCGTAGTTCAGCGCTCCCGGACTGATCCATCCCGCGCGATTCTGGATGGCGTGCAGCACCGCCAGCAGAAGGCTGCGCCGCGGCGCTTCTCCACCGTTCCGCTCCACCACCGCGTCAATCGCCGCCTTTTCTTCGGGCGTCGCCGCTGCATTCGTGAAATGAAGGTCCATGCTGTTCGTCCGGCTCCTATTCAATCGCGCAACAGTTTCCAATTGCGGTCATCCTGAGCGAAGCGAAGGATCTCAACTGACGGTTTTTCTCTATCCCAAAGTTGAGATTCTTCGTCCCGGTAAAAAACACCGGGACTCAGAATGACAATACTATTTTCTTCTACAGACCTCTGGCGCAATGTTTAGCCCTTCGCCGCTCCGCTTATCTTTTCAATCCGCACCGCCGTGGCCTTGAACTCCGACGTCCCCGACTTGGGGTCCACCGCGTCCACGGTCAGTTCGTTCGTGGCCACCTGCTCCGGAAAATGAAACGTCAAAAACGCCAGCCCCGCCCGCAATCCCGCATCAAACCGCACCGGAGCCTCCACCGCCCCGCGCCGCGAAAGCACCCGCACCCTCTCGCCTTCCACCACTCCCCACGCCTTCCCGTCTTCCGCGGAAATATCCAGCGTCTCTTCCCGCCGCCCCGGCGAGGCGTAGCGCGAAGACTGCACGCCCGTGTTGTAGGAATCGAGGCGCCTTCCCGTCGTCAACCGAACCGGATACTCCTCATCCAGCGCGTCCGCCGGCGGCACGTCCTCGACGCAACTGAAGGGCGCCAGCGGACCGATCACCGGCCGCTCCCACAACCGTCCATGCAGATACTGCTCCCCCGGATGCGTCTCGTCGTAGCACGGCCATTGCAATCCCTGCGCATTGGCCAGCCGCGCATAGCTCATCCCCGCGTGCATCGGACTCAGCGCGCGCAGTTCGTTCCACAACTCTTCCGCGCTGGGCTGCCCCAGATCCTTGCCCATGGCCCGCGCCAGCGCGCACAAAATCTCGATGTCGTCGCGCACGCCCGCCGGAGGCGCGAGCGCCTTTCTCACCCGCTGCACCCGCCTCTCGCTGTTGGTCACCGTTCCGTCCGATTCGCACCATCCCGCCGCCGCGGGGAATACCACCTCGGCCATCTCCGCCGTCCGCGTCATCAGCGTGTCCTGCACCACCAGAATGTCCAGTCCCTCCAGCAGCTTCTGCGTGCGATGCTGGTCCGATTCCGAATGTGCCGGGTTCTCTCCGATCACGTAGAGCGCCTTCAACTGCCCACGCTCCATCGCGTCGAACATTCCGCTCAAATGCCAGCCGCGCTGCGCGGGAATCTTCACTCCCCAGGCCCGCTCGAATTTCCCCCTCAGCTCGTCATTCTCCACGTGCTGGAATCCGGGCAGCCGGTCCGGCAGCGCTCCCATGTCTCCGCCGCCCTGCACATTGTTCTGCCCGCGCAGCGGATTCAGCCCGGAGCCGTAGCGTCCCACGTGCCCGGTCAGCAGCGCCAGATTGATCAGCGCCAGAACATTGTCCACGCCGTTGCGGTGCTCGGTAATCCCCAGCGTCCAGCAGATCTGCGCGCGCCCCGCCCGGGCATAGCCATGCGCCAGCTCGCGAATCGTCTCCGCCGGCACGCCGCACGTTTTCTCCGCATGCTCCAGCGTGTATTTCTGGACGTGTGCGCGGAACTCCTCGAACCCGCTCGTCGCGTTCTCGATAAACTCCCGGTTCTGCAATCCCGCCGCGAGTATCTCCCGCGCCACGGCGTTGGCCAGGGCAATGTCCGACCCCACGTTCAGCCCCAGCCATCGCTCCGCCCATTGCGCCGAACTCGTCCGCCGCGGATCCACCACAAAGAGCCGCGCGCCTCCGCGCACTCCCTTCAGCAAATGATGAAAAAATATGGGATGGGTTTCCCGCGCGTTGGAACCCCACAGCGCGATGAACTCGGCTTCCTCGATCTCCCGGAACGAACTCGTTCCCCCGCCCGCTCCGAAAACCGTCGCCAGACCGACGACGCTGGGCGCGTGTCAAGTTCGGTTGCAGCTGTCTATGTTGTTGCTGCCGATGACCACCCGCGCGAACTTCTGCGCCAGATAGTTCATCTCATTCGTCGTCTTCGAGCAGCTGAACAGCCCGAAACTCCGCGGCCCGTTCTTTTCCACCGCCGCGCCGAATCCCCGCGCCGCTCGCTCGATCGCTTCCTCCCACGAAGCCGGGCGCAATTTTCCGTTTTCCCGAATCAGCGGCGTCGTCAGCCGCGCGCTCTGCCCTGTCTTCATCGGTTTCTCCGTGTTGACCGCCTTATGAAACGCATTCTACCAGCACCTCGTGCGGCACACCCCGGCTTTTTGCGCGCCGGTTCCTTCCGTATTCGATGATACCGGGCGGGGCTCTGGTTCAGGCGGGTTCTTGTTTTGAAGACGTACTCAGCGGATGCGGCGCCGTCTGCGGCGAAAACAGCCCCGATTTCAGCCATACGATCAACAGCGTGAAATCCCCGGTCAGTTCGCAGGCGGCGATCACCGGCAGCAGCGCTTCGGAGCGAAAACGCTCGGCGGCAAAGGTGAGCAGGAGCGTCGTGCCCAGACCAATCGCCAGCACCAGCCCGACGAACGCCCACGCAAATCGCCCGCGCACCAGCAGCCGCACCGTTTCCCGCGCGGCCGGCTGCCAGCGCGACATGCGATAAAGATACGCTCCCAGCAGCGCGGCATTGCCGCCCAGCAGCCATTTTTCCTGCAACCCCAGCCAGGCCATGTATTCCTGCCCCCCGCCGGTGACCGCCCGCAGCAGCAGCGACAGCGTCGTTCCTCCCAGGCTCGCGTACATCAGCACCAGCAGCGGCAGCAGCGCGGAATTCCAGAACGGAATCGCCCCCGAAGAGTTCATCACGAACCCGTCATAAAACATGATGAACAGCGCGGAAATCGCCGCGACCCATTGCACCGCCGCGCCCGCCGCGCCGGAAAGCTGCCAGGCCGGGCCAAACACGTGCGGCGCAAAGGAGAGAAATCCCGCCACCGCGAAAAATCCCGTGGCCCAGATCCCCCGCGCGATCCACGAGCGGTCCGGGCGCATCGCCGCGCGCCAGAAGCGCTCGGGACGCCCCAGATAAAAAAGGTGCGCGGTATTTTTCCCCACGGTCACCAGCAGCCACCCCGCGATCATTCCCGCCGGTTCGCCGGTCGCCAGCGAAACCAGGAAGAGTCCCGCGCCCAGCCCGCCGCAGAAGAACGCCGTGCCGATCAGCCAGTTCCACCACACCTGCCGGTAAAAACCGTAGGCGAAGCGATGCGGAGCAATTGCAATTTCACCGTGTGTGGCCATGATTTCCTCCGCCTTCCTACGCATCCAGATAAAATACTTTGGGTCGGGTCTTGCACTCCGGCAGCAGCGTCCAGCTGTTGCGCTCGCGCACCAGCTTCTGCAGCTTGCCCTCGGGCTCGTCCCAGTCCCCGAAAATGCGCGCTTCCGTGGGACACGTCGTGACGCAAGCCGGCTCCAGCCCTTCATCCACGCGGTGCGCGCACAGGGTGCACTTGGACATGGTGCCCTCCTCGAAAGCGCCGAATTTCACCGCTTCGAAGGGACTCAACTCCCCGCCCGCATATCCATGCTCCAGAAATCCTTTCTCGATGAAGTGCCGGTTCATATACGGGCAGGAAACCGCGCAGGCCCGGCAGCCGATGCATTTCTCTTTGGCCACCATCACGATGCCGTCCTCGCGAATATAGGTCGCCCCGGTGGGACAGGCCTTTTCGCACGGCGCGTCCTCGCAGTGGTTGCACAGCAGCGGCAGGAACGTGCGCCGCGTCTGCGGATAGCTGCCCACTTCCCGCGTCACCACCCGCGCGTAATGCATCCCCGCCGGCGTTCCGTTTTCCTGCTTACAGGAAAGCGTGCACGAGTTGCAGCCCACGCAGCGTTTCAGATCGATCACCATTCCCAACCGTGCCATCGCTTCACCTCGCCTGAATCCTCTTCCTACCCTCCGGCCAAATGCCGGATGACCGCCATGGTCACCACGTTTTCCCCGCCTTCCAGCCGCCGCTCCAATTGATCAGCGGGCAACGCCAGCCCTTCGATCACCACGGCGTAATCTCCGCGCAGGCGGTTCTCGCACACCAGCAGCTCCTCGAGGCTGCCTCCCTGCTTCGTCGCAATCGAACGCAGCAGCTCGCGCACCGTCGCCCCTTCGAAACTTATTTCGCGCTGGCTGAATCCCACCTGCCGCCGCACTTCCCCCAGCGCAATCACTCTCACTTCCGGCATTTTTTCTGCTCCTCGCTAATGCGCCCATCCCGCCGCCGCGATCTTCTCCACCCGCACCCGCGCGCTCGATTCCAGCCCGCCCGTGGCCCCGTCGGTATAGTCGAGCGAGCCCTTCAGCAGCCGGTTGAAATGGCTGCCCTTGGCGCGCACCCCCGAATTGGTCACGAATTCCCGCGTGATGGCGTTGCTCACCCCAACCACCTGCGGGTGTATTCCCTCCACGCACTGCGCCATCCCTTCAATGCTCCCCGCCGGCGAAGTCAGCCGCACCCAGTCCCCGCTGGCGATTCCCAGCCCCTTCCCCGTCGCCGTATTCAGCAGGATGCCCTGATGAATGGGATCTTTTTCGCTCACCTCGCTCAGCCACGGCATCACCAGCGTGTCCGCGAACGTGTGCAGCGGCTCCTTGAAGGTGATCGCGTAGAAGTCGAATCCGCGCCGGCCGTCTTCGATGACCGGCGAGTTCTTCCAGTACGGCAGCGGCGCGTAATTCTCATAGGGCCACCCGGTCACTCCGGCGGCTTCCAGATTGCCGCGCAACTGCTCCCCCGTGCGCTTGATGAATTCGAAATAAAAAGGTATCCGCAGCTTCCCGTAGGGCATGTAGGTCTCTTCCGGCGTGCGGTGGCGCACGGCGTGCCCGTGCTCGCGGAACCATTCGAGATCATGGTCGTCGCCGTAAATGTTGCGCGCAAACCGGTCGAAGAGCTCCTCCGCCGAGTAGCGCTTCTCCGGATCAAGCATGTTCTTCGGTTTCGCCGTAAAACCGCACACCAGATTCAGCAGGTCGTTCCAATTGTCCAGAAACCCCATCCGCTGCGCCAGTTCCGTCAGAATCTCGTACGCGTCCCGCGTATCCCCCAACGGCTTCACCACCGGCTGCCGCAGCGAGTGCCCGGTCACAACGGGCGGCTCCAGGCAATTGAGCAGCGTGGATTCCAGAAACGTGCGGTCCGGCAGAAAAATGTCCGCCCATTGCGTTGATTCGGTCAGGTGTATGTCAATGGCCACGATGAACTTCATGCGCCGGAAGATCTCCTCGATCTTGTTTGTCTCCGGCATGTTCCACCACGGGTTCGAATGGTAGAGCATCATGGCCTCCGGCTGATACTCGAGGCCGAAGCGCTGCGGATTCAATATGGTTTCCGCGTTGAGCTGCCCCGCGTCGAACCCGATGGGAAACCATTCCATCAGGTGCGTCGAGTCCGGCGGATATTTGAATGGCGGCGCCGGATGCAACTGGTGCGGCTCGGGCTTGAGCATGCCGTCCTCGCCGGGGCTGACGAAGAATCCGCGATGGTCCAGCGGAACCCCCAGGTGCCCTCCGGGCACGTCAATGTTGCCCACCAGCATGTTGAACAGCTTGTACGTCAGATTGTCGAAGAGCCCGTTGGCATGCGATTGCGATCCCCGGTAGTAATTCAGCGCCGCCGGGCGGTACGGATACATCTTGCCCCCGATTTCCACCGTGGCCCCGATCTGCGCCGCATCCACGAACTCCCGCGCAATCCTCCGGATGGTAGCCGCGGGAACCGTGGTCACTTCGGACATTTTCTCCGGGCTGTGCGATTCCAGAAGGTCCATCCACACCTGAAATCCCGTGCGCAATTCCCTGCCCTCATAATGGTACGAGCCTTCCAGCGCCATGCTGTCGGAGGCCACCTTGTCCCACGGCCGCGGCTCGTGCACCGCCAGATCCCACACCAGAGCATGGCCCTGCTCATCGCGGAACTGAAACCCCTTTTCGTCCACCAGGTACGGCGCATTGGTATGTTCCCGCAGGAATTTGCGGTCGTAGCGCCGTAGTTCGTGCACCAGCACATGGGCCATGCCCAGCACAAACGCCCGATCCGTCCCCGGCAGGATCGGTATCCACTCGTCCGCCTTGGCCGAGGCGATCGAGCATCGCGGGTCCAGCGAGATCACCTTCATCCCCCGCATGCGCGTATCCGCCATGCGCTTGCTGCTTCCCGACAAATGCAAATGCGAGGAGAATCCGTCCCCCGAGCCGATCTGAATCCAGTAGTTGCAGTGTTCATAGTCGTTGATCGCCGCAAACGACCCGTCCAGGCTCCCATTCACCGGGTGGTAGGATCCCCCGCAGTAATTCCCCAGCGACGTGAAGAAATTCGGCGATCCAAAGACCGCCGGCCAGCCCCACAGCAGAATCCTCTGAAAATCCCCGATCGCGCACAGCAGCTTCCGCGCATCCTCCCCGCGCACCCGGCCCAGCTCCCGCGCCACCGTTTCGTAGGCCTCTTCCCAGCTGATCCTCTCCCACCCCGGGTCCACCCCCGGTCCCTTTTCCGGATTCGTCCGCTTCATCGGGTAAAGCACCCGCGTCGGGTCATAGAGCCGCGCCAGTCCGGCGTTCCCCTTGGGACAGAGCTTTCCCAGATTGTCCGGGTTCGTGGCATCCCCTTCGATCTTCACCGCCACTCCATCCACCACCTGCACCTTGATCCCGCACCCGTGCAGGCACATCCCGCACGTGCTGGGTATCCACCGGCCTTCGCTCGGGGCTATGGGCGTGCTGTGCGTGGCGGCCATCGCTATTCTCCTTCGGGTCCCGGCTGCGGCCCCGGGGTCATCGCAATCAACTGGTTTCCGCCGGGCTGCCTCCGGCTAAATCGCTGCAAATCGGCCACCGTCGTTCGCTCCAGATAGTTCCGCAACGTCACTCGCACCGGCAGCCAGCTGGGATGCAGCATGCAGCGCTGCTCTTCCGAGCACGCATGGTTCTCCAGCAGGCACTTCTGAAACGGTTCCCCGTCCACCGTGCGCACGATGTCGATCAGGAAGATCTGCTCCGGCGGAAGTGCCAGCTCATATCCGCCCAACAGCCCCTTGCGCGAGCGCAGAATTTGCCCCCGGCAAAGCGTCAGCAGCAGCTTGCTGAGGAATGCCGGTGGAATCGATTCGCCCCGGGCAATCTCGAATTTACTGGTGAGCCGCGCGGAACGGTGTGCAGCCAGATAGGTCACCGCGCGGATGGCGTAGGCGCAAGGGGTAGAGAAAATGCTTGCATTCATGATAAAACGACCTTTTAATCGTATTGTATCGTCCGCCTGCCCCGGCGGCCCGTCAATCGTCCATTTGTCTCTCCCGCTGGGACAATTGTCACGGAGGCTCTCATGCTCGAACACGACCTCTTTGCTCTTCTTGAAACCACCGCCGACGCCGCTTTCGCCGTGGACCAGCACGGCCTTATCTGTTCCTGGAATCGCTCCGCGGAAAAGCTCTTCGGCCACCCAGCCTCTTCCGTCCTGCAAAAGCCCTGCTCCAGCCTCTTTCAGGGGCGCGGCCCGGAGGGGACCACCGTCTGCTGCCAGGATTGCCTGGTGCTGCAATGCGGCGCCGAACAGCGCCCCATGGAGCACTACGATCTCGAAGTGAGCGCTCGCGGCGGTCGCCGCTTGTGGGTGAACATTTCCATCCTGCTGCACCGGGACGCCCGCTCCGGCCGCACTCTGCATGTGCATCTGGCCCGCGACATCACTGTGCGCAAGCAGCAGGAGGAGTTGTCCGGGAAGTTGCTGAACGCCGCCAGGGATCTGACGGCCCTGGCGCAAGGCTCCGGCGGATCAGCTCCCGTCTTGCCACTGAGCCATCAGGAAAAAAACGTCCTCCGCCTGCTCGCGGAAGGCCAGGGACCGCGGGAAGCCGCGCGCGCCCTGCATATCTCCGACCGCACGCTGCGCAATCACCTGCACCACGCCAACCGCAAACTGGGAACGCACAGCCGCCTCGAAGCCGTCCTGCTCGCCTCCAGGCGTGGAATGTTGTAGCGCGGCCGTCCCGGCTTACTGGCCTTCGCCGGCCGTGAGGTCGCTCAAACCGAGCAACTCATCGCTGAAGAGCACCTTGTCGACATCGAGCAGCAGCGCGAACTTCTTTCCCACCTGCGCCATCCCCAGCAGGTAGTCCACCTTCACCTGTGTGCCGAATTCCGGCACCGCGCGGATGTCGGTGGCGGCCAGATCCATCACCTGGCTCACCGCGTCCGCCACGATCCCGATCACCGCGCCCTGCCCTTCAAACCGCGTTTCGATGATCACGATGCAGCTCGTCTTGGTGACCGCACGCTCTTCCATGCCGAATTTGATGCCCAGGTCCACCACCGGCACGACGCTCCCGCGCAGGTTGATGACTCCCCGGATCCACTTTGGCGTTTTCGGAACCGTCGTCACCGTGTCGTACTCGATGATTTCCTTCACCTGGAGAATATTGATCGCATACTCCTCGCCGGCCAGGAGGAACGTCAGGTACTGCTGCTGGTCCACTTTTTCTTTCGTAGCCGTTGTCGTAGCCATCGTTACCTCCTTTCCTATTTGAACCGCGCGAAGCTGTGCTCATGCTCGAGCGCCGGTCGCTTCGCTTTCGCCGGTGTTGCTGCCGCAAAGTGCGCCGCCGTCGCTCCTCCGCTCGGCTGCTGCAAAAAGGAGAAGCCCGATTGGCCTTCCCCACTCACCTTGAAGAACCCCATCAACTGCAAAAGCGCTTCCGATTGCGTGGCCAGTTCTTCCGCCGTGCTGGATAGTTCTTCCGACGCCGACGCATTCCGCTGGGTCACCTGATCCACCTGCGCCATGGCCTTGTTCATCTGGCTCACGCCGCCGGCCTGCTCCCGCGACGCCGCCGTAACCTCTTGCACAAGCTCCGCCGTCTTCTGAATCGAGGGCACCAGTTCGCTCAGCAGCTTCCCCGACTGTTCGGCCACTTTCACGCTGTCGGTAGCCAGGCTGCTGATCTCCTTGGCCGCGATCTGGCTGCGCTCCGCCAGTTTGCGCACCTCCGTCGCCACCACCGCAAATCCCCGCCCATGCTCTCCCGCGCGCGCCGCCTCAATCGCCGCGTTCAGCGCCAGCAGGTTCGTCTGGTAGGCGATTTCGTCGATGATTTCGATCCTTTCCGTAATCGACTTCATCGCCTCCACGGTTTCGGACACCGCCTTGCCGCTTTGCTCAGCGTCATGCGCGCCCTTCGTCGCCACTTGCTCCATCTGCCGGCTGTTCTCCGAGTTCTGGCTGATCGAGGCGCTCATCTCCTCCAGGCTCGACGTCGTCTCCTCCACCGACGCCGCTTGCTCGCTGGTTCCCTGCGAAAGCGACGACGAGGACGACGCCACCTGCTGCGCCGCCGCCGAAATCGATCCCGCCCCGCCCTTCACCTCGATGATGATTTTCTCCAGCTTCTCCAGGAACGTGTTCAAATACCCGCCCATCTGACCCACTTCGTCGCTGGACTTCACCTCCATCCGTTTTGTCAGGTCGCCCCCACCCGCCGCCATCTCCGCCAGATGCGCCGCCATGGCCACGACCGGGACGCTTACGCTCCGCGCGATGAGATGCGCAACCACAATCGCTACGATAATTGCGATTCCCACCACGCTAAACATCAGCGCCATTGTTCTCCGCGCGAATTCCGTCATGGCCTCATCCTGGCCGGACATGGACTTGAAATGCTCCGCTGATAATTCGTTCGCATCCGCCTCAAACTGGTGGATCGCTCCCTTATATTCGGAAATGGCCAGGTTGGCGGCTTGCGGCGTCTTGATTTGCCCATTCTCGACCATGCCCAGTACCTTGAGGTAGCCGCTCTCGTAAGCTGCGGCATTCTCCTTCATTCGGCTGACCTTCTGCCCGTCTTCGCTGCTCGTTACTTTCTTCTCCAATTCAGCCAAATTTCCGTGAAAAGCGTCGCGCCAGTTTTTCCATGTGGCCACGTACTTCTCCCGCGCCTCGGGGTTATCAATATTCAGAAATGTATCCTTCTCCGCGCGCCGCAATTCCAGCGTCGTGGATTTCCCTGTCGCCGCCAACTGCGCGATCCGCGCGTCTCCATGCAGCATCGCCACGGTTTCCATCTTCATGGCATCCAGTCCCCAGTACCCCGTCCCGGCCACCCCAATTAGCAGCAGCAGCACCAGCGCAAATCCCAGCAGCAACCTCCATGAAATCCTCATATTTTTGAGCATCATTAACTCCCTCAGCGCAAACCGCGCTGAATTAGAAATCCGATGAGTGCATGGGCCCGCTTGGATATTTGCACGTCCATTTCCATTGGCTTCCCTTTGCCGGAGTTGCTATTTTCTATGCCACGCGTGGCTCTATAAGAATGACGATATTATGCGAATATTAGACCTTATATTCGTGTATTGTCTGTGGTTAGCTCCCTCCCTCCCCCTTGCACCTCGTTTTGCTTCTTATGCGCCCTTCGTTTGCGGATTTCATCTCCTCCCTTGCAGCCGTCTCACTCACTCTGAGATTCTCACTATTAACGTCTCTTCCTGATGAACTTGAGACACCTTCCCTAAACGCAAGAATGCCCCGCCCTCGCGTTCGAGGACGGGGCATTCCCCTTCTCATTCACCGCGGCCGTTCGCCCAGCCACAACGGGTTAATCTCCCTCAACCGGCTCTTACTCCTCTTTTCTTGCCGTTGCCGCGGCCATCCTCTCCTTCTTTCCTACTGCTTGAACCGCGCGAAGCTATGTTCCTGCTCCGTCAGCGGGTTGCGTATAGCGCCCGGCGCGGCGTGGTGCGCCGCGGAGGCCTGCTGCTTCTGAAAGGAGAAACCCGTGGAAGCGGAGCCTTCGCTCACCTTGAAAAAGTTCATCAGCTGCTGCAAACCATCCGCCTGCGAAGATAGTTCCTCCGCCGTGCTGAAAAGCTCTTCCGCCGAGGACGCATTCCTCTGCGTCGCCTGATCCACCTGCACCATGGCCTTGTTGATCTGGTTCACTCCCGAAGATTGCTCGCGCGAAGCCGCCGAAACTTCCTGCACCAGTTGCGCCGTCTTCTGGATCGAAGGCACCAGTTCTTCCAGCAGCTTGCCGGAATGCTCGGCCACCTTCACGCTGTCCGAAGCCAGCGCGCTGATCTCCTTGGCTGCGGACTGGCTGCGCTCCGCCAGTTTGCGCACTTCCGTCGCCACCACGGCAAAGCCCTTGCCGTGCTCGCCCGCCCGCGCCGCTTCAATCGCCGCGTTCAGCGCCAGCAGGTTCGTCTGGTAAGCGATCTCGTCGATGATTTCGATCTTTTCCGTGATCGACTTCATCGCCTCCACCGTCTCCTTCACCGCCTTGCCGCTTTCCTGGGCGTCCCGCGCTCCCTTCGTCGCTACCTGCTCCATCTGCCGGCTGTTGTCCGTGTTCTGATTGATCGAAGCGCTCATCTCCTCCATGCTTGACGTCGTCTCTTCCACCGACGCCGCCTGCTCGCTGGTTCCCTGCGAAAGCATCGACGAAGCCGACGCCACCTGCTGCGCCGCACCCGCCATCGAGACCGCCCCGCCCTTCGCCTCGACAATGATTCTTTCCAGCTTTTCCAAAAATTCGTTTAGATATCCGCCCATCTCACCGATCTCGTCCTTGCTCTCCACCGGAATTCGCTTCGTCAAGTCGCCGCCTCCCGCCGCCAATCCCCGCAAATGGATGGTCATGTCCACCACCGCGCGGCTCACGCTTCGCCCGGTGAACTGCGCGATTGCCAGCGCCACCACCGTTGCCAGGACCACCACGAAGAGCATCAGCGTCGTCGCCCGCTGCGCGAATTCCGCCATCACCTGCTCCCGGCCGGACATGATCTTGAAATGATCCTCCGCCAATTTCCCGGCGTCATCCTCGAGCTGATGAATGGCCCCCTTGTATTCATTAATGGCGGCATTCGCCGCTTGCGGCGTCTTGATCCGCCCATCCTCGATCTTCCCCAGCACCGCCAGGTAGCCGCCCTCGTACACCTTGAAATTCTCCTGAATCTTTCCGATGACCTTCCGGTCTTCCGCGCTTTGCACTCTCTTGCTCAGTTCCCCCAGCTGCAACCGGAACTCATCGCGCTGATGCTTCCATTTGGAAACGTAGCCTTCCCGCTTTTCCGCCACATCCAGATTCAGATACGTGTCCTTTTCGAACCGCCGCAGCTCCAGCGTCGTCGCTTTGGTGTACGCGGCAAACTGCGCCAGCTTCGCGTCCCCCTGCAGCGTCGACAGCGTCTCCTGCTTCATGGCCTCGATGCCCCGGTAACCGGCCCCGGCCACCACCACCAAAAGCAGCACCATCAGCCCAAATCCCAAGAGCAGCCGCCACCTGATTTTCATGTTCTTGAACATGGCAATTCCCCTTCGACACGTATCCCGCGTAACGTTGAATTGAATTCCTCGACCTGCCGATGCCCCATTATCCCCTCTGCCCGCCACCTTCCCTTTTCCCCCGAAGTGCTATCGCCATCGATTCACAATTATCCTTCCGGACAACCGCCCGTAATTCTTTCCTTGCCTGCCACCCCGCAAAGAAAACCTTCCCGGCCTCGTGGCCGTTCGGCCTCTTCCGCCGGAGCTACTTGTCTGCTTGGCAAATTTCGCTCAAATCTCAACATACAAGAGGCCGGGCTTCAGAGTTTGGGTGGCAACTCTTGTTTTATTGGGGGTCGGAGCTTTAGCTCCGACATAAACGATTTCTTTCCAATGCGGCTTTAGCCGCTGAGGAACTGATTTTCGGGTTGCCACACAGGCTCTTGAGCCCGGCTCTTGTTTGCACAAACCACGAATCACGAGTCACGAATCACGAGTCACTTCCCCCGCCCCCATTCTAAAATCGCTTTCGCCAACAGCCCCTGTTTCGAAAAATACTCATCGCCAATCGCGGAGAGATCGCCGCACGAAAGCTGTAAATGATTCTCTGGTTTACGATGCCAGCCTTATACTCTGTCCTCTAGCGGCAGCCTGCGGCCGGGAAGGAAAAAGGTAGCCATGGCCATCACACCCTATCTTTTCTATGAAGACGTCGGCGGCGCTCTGCAGTGGTTGGCCAAGGCCTTTGGTTTCCGGAAGGACGGCGCATCCATGTCCGGGCCGGATGGGAAGATCAATCACGCCTCCATGAAACTCGGCGACGACCTCATCATGATGGGATGTCCGGGCCCGAAGTATAAGAATCCCAAGCGGCTCGGGCACGTAACGCAGAACCTCTACGTCATCGTCCACGATGTGGACAAGCATTTTGCACGCGCCAGGAAGGCGCGCGCTAAGATCCTGGAAGAACCCAACAACACGTTTTACGGCCACCGCCGCTATGGCGCCGAGGATCCCGAAGGGCATCAGTGGTACTTCGCGCAAGAGATCAAAGCCAGGCCCGGAAAGCGCGCGACTAGAAAGTCGAAATGAATGAACTGCGAATGGCGCAGGGAAAGTCTCCCGGGAATACCTTTGGCTATCTGGAGGCTGGCCCACCCGCCACGCGTTACCTCTTGGCTGCGCTCGGGCCCGATTTTCGCAAGATTGCAGCACTCGTTCGCACTTCCTTATCACCAGACATGCCAATAGCGACACGATCGCGAGCCTTGTCCAGAAATTTCATTAGGTCACCGGAAGGAACTCCCCACAACTCGGCAACCAGTTGTGCCGCCGCTCCCATAAGTGTCAAATCATGGAATCTATCGATATCCGGGGGCCAGGAGTCGAAAGGCCTTTTGTAGTCTCCACACACAAGACTCCGGAGCCCGACATTTACTGCGAGAACGTTCGGAAAAAGGTCGATTTTTCCAAACTTTCTTCGCAGCAGGGCAAGGGACGCATCCTGAACGAGAATAACTTCACTTGGAATCGGTCTCCATTTCCTAATTTGGGCAGCCGTTTTCAATCCACCATGTCCCTCAGCGATGGGCAAAATTTCGGGAATCGGGCCACAGACTCTAACGGTAGACGCACACTCCAGCAAGGCTTCGGGATCTTCCGTCTCGGCTACTACTAGCGACTCTTGCTCACGCGCCCACACCTGTAATTGAGGTAGTGGAACCACTGGGACTGCTGCGTCTCTCGACGCCCGGGTCGAACTACCCAGAAGCAGTCCGGCTACCCCCGTGAGGCTGGCGGAACGGAGGCCGCCAACTGTTACCACTCCGAAAGCAGACCAGTCATTGCGCCACCTACTTGGGATCAGCGCCATCCGACCAACTAGATTTCCGTCTCCATCGTACAGCGGACGCAACATCGAGGCGAGGGCCATAAGAAGTTCATCCGTCCGCCTTCTCTGCTCTATTTCATCGCCGGTATCCGAGTGCGTCGTCACCACCCTGCGGATCAGTTCTTCATCTGAGACACTCGTCCAGTCGGAGGCATGCAACACGGGATTTTTGGACTCATTTCCGTGTTGAACAAACAAGTTCGTGTCGAGAGCTGGGCAAATCCAAAGGCAAGTGACCGCAAGACTTCTCTTGGCAGCGCGACCGCTACTCCTGGGAAAATGCAGAACACCTCCAGGGGCTTCTGGATCCTGTTCCACCCAAACCCTTATGACCGTCCCACCGTCCTGGAGGCACTCTGGACCTGTTGCTTTACGCAGCAGAGGTCGGGACTCGAGCCCTGCCGCGAATTCGAGCACATGTGTATCAGCCTGGCTATCCCTGTACCGACGGCTGATCACACGGATGTGTTTGCTCCACATAAAAACAGAAAAAAAACCGATTCCGTACTTCCCAGTCGACTCAAACCCAGAAGCAAGCAGCCCCGGCAATTCCTCTGATAGTTGGGAATCCGACCAGAACGAGCGGCCAAAATCCAGCAGGTATGAAGCCATTACGGTCGGCGACATACCAACGCCATTGTCAATGACCTCGACGAAGTGTCCTTCTTTATCTGCTCCAACGCGCACGATGACCTCGCCGCGTTCGGGCGGCCACGACTGAAGGAAGGATCTCGCACGAATCGCGTCGGAAGCATTCTGGAGCAGTTCACGCAAAGGAACGAGCCGGTTCCTTCCATAGAGTTGTTCGCCGCCTAGTTCGCGCGCAAGGCTCGCAACATCACTTACTCTGATCCTTGTGTCAACGGGCAGCCACCCATCAGTTTGGAGCCATTTGCACAACCGATCGGCCTGCCCAGCACCTTGAACACCCCTCATTGCGAATTGCTTTCGCTTGGAGTCTGCAAGGATTGAATCCACGTCGGACAGTTCTCGATCAAGCAGTTGCAAAGCGTCGAAACATAACCACCAAGCTTCGGCTTCATCCGCTCCGAAGGGTACCGAAGTGAAGAGAAGCCGGTCGCCCTGACTAATAGGCTGGTTGCATTTTTCCTGAAAAACCCAGTGTTTTGTCGAACTCTTGTGCGGTTTCCTGATGACCTTTAGCCAAGAAGGCGCCCGCGCGCCATCGAGATGCGCTGCGTCGGCCACTCGCAGAAGACACGCCAGCTTTAGTGGGTCGACAGTCCATTCACGTGGTAGACCGGCTGGTGGTCCCAGAACTAAGTCAAACTCTGACAATAATCTGCGTGCCGGCCACCAATGGCTGTGGGCAATGCGACCGATGAGCGGGCCGAAGTGATTCCGTAGGAAGGAATCTTCAATCAAGTAGTACGACTCTCCGCTGTCAGGACCCAGCCACGAAACGAGAGCCAGGCGCTCGGCGTGCTCAGCGTGCAAACGCCTCAGAACCACCCCCGTTGCCTCCCGCTCGGCGAGAGAATTCGGGTGACGCAGTTCCTCGGCTGTCGGAGCGCGGCCCAATCGATTCCTCAGGGTGAGAGCGATTGCATCATCCCATATGAGACTGCTCCGCAGACTAGCAATCCCGTCGGGATATGCCGCAAGCCCGTTGCCTAGATCATGAACCAAGAGAGCCCCGCCCAAAACGAATGCCTCGGATGGTGTCAGGATGACATCTTCCCCAGCGATCAGGTCCGCCAAGTGCCATAGCGCGTCTATATGGGTTATGTCATGGACTGTGTAATCGGGTAGATCGCGGGCGATCTCCGCCGCAAGCAAGGCGGCACGTTCTCTAAACCTCAAGTACGAAGATCTTAGGCTCTCCCTGACTTCGGCGGATTTGTCTAGGTCTTCCTGGCGCGCTAGACTTCTTCTCCAAAGCCTCGCTGTTTCAAAGGGCTGCATATGTCCTACCTCACTAATACAGGTGATATTATAAGCAAACTCTAAGACGTTTCGGGCACTGAGTTTGCGCCTGGGCCCGGCCGGGTGACTAGCCACGCGGGTGCTGAAAATCTCCGGCCGCACGCTGCGCAATCACCTGCATCATGTGAAACAGAAGCCGGGCACGCACACCCGGCTCGAGGCCATGCTGCTGGCGGCGAAGCGGGGAATGACTCAGCTGTCCGCTTGCACCCGACGCTTGCCTCAGAACGGTCATTCTTACACCGGAAGGAAGAGTGGGCGAATTTCTTACTGCAGGTAGCGTCGGTTGTCGCGGAAAGCCAAGCCAAAAAAAGTGAGGGCGCAGCCGCCGTTAGGCTTGCTGCGCCCTCAAAACTGAGCCGTAAAGTTACACACCTTCCCGATTCCATCTGACGGCGTAACCGCCGTTAGGCTTGTCGCGCCCTCCAAACAGAGCCGTGAAGGCTTCGAGCTTCGCAGTTCAATTTCGCGGCGCAACCGCCGTTAAGCTTGCTGCGCCTTCTCAACTGAGCCGTAAAGTTCTTCGGCTTCCCGGTTCAATCTGGCGCGCAAGATAATGGTTCGCGTTCGCGCCGTCAATCAAATTCTGATCGAATCTCTGTGCAAATCTGTGAACGGCTGTGCAAAAAATGCCGGCCGGCTACCCCATCCGCGCGGGCGCTGAATATCTCCGATCGCACGCCGCGAAGAGGCCGTTCCCGATTCCAGTGGACTCATAGGAACGGAGCGGTATCCGCCAGAGAGTTTCCTCCCCGCCCCATGTTAGAATCGCTCTTGCCAACAGCCCATGTTTCGAAAAATACTCATCGCCAATCGCGGAGAGATCGCCGTCCGCATCCTGCGCGCCTGCCGCGAATTGGGCACCCGCTCCGTCGCCGTCTTCAGCGACGTGGATCGCCCCGCCCTGCACGTCCGCCTCGCTGACGAAGCCTATCCCATCGGCCCCGCTCCCTCGCGCGACAGCTATCTGCGCATTGATAAAATCATTGACGCCGCCAAACGCGCCCACTGCGACGCCATCCATCCCGGCTACGGTTTCCTTGCCGAAAACGCCGCCTTCGCCCGCGCCTGCGCCGATTCCGGCATCGTCTTCATCGGCCCTTCCCCCGAAGCCATGGAATCGCTCGGCTCCAAGACCTCCGGCCGCCAGCTGGCCCAGCGCGCCGAAGTCCCCACCGTTCCCGGCACGCTCGAACCCATCGAAAAACCCGACGAAGCGCAGATCTTCGCCCAGGGCATGGGCTATCCCGTACTGCTCAAAGCCGTCGCCGGCGGCGGCGGCAAGGGCATGCGCCTGGTCAGCGCCGATTCCGAATTCGCCTCCGCCTGGCGCGATGCCAGTTCCGAAGCGCTCAACGCTTTCGGCGACGCCCGCCTCTACCTCGAAAAATATCTCATTCACCCGCGGCACATCGAAATCCAGATTCTCGCCGACGCTCACGGCCGCGTCGTCTCGCTCGGCGAACGCGAATGCTCCGTCCAGCGCCGCCACCAGAAAGTCATCGAGGAAGCCCCTTCCCCCATCGTCACTCCCGAACTGCGCCGCAAAATGAGCGAATCCGCCGTGCGCCTGGCCCGCGCCGGAGGCTATGTCAACGCCGGGACAGTCGAATTCCTCGTCGACGCCAATCTCGATTACTATTTCCTCGAAGTGAACGCCCGCCTGCAAGTCGAACATCCCGTCACCGAGCAGGTCACCGGCCTCGACCTCGTCAAACTCCAGATCGCCATCGCCGCCGGCCACCGCCTCCCCTTCGCCTGGGAACACATCACCCCCCGCGGGCACGCCATGGAAGTCCGCCTCTACGCCGAAGACCCGGACAACAATTTCTTTCCTTCTCCCGGGAAAATTCTCTCCCGCCGCATGCCCACCGGCCCCGGCATTCGCATGGACGACGGCGTCTATCCCGGCTGGACCGTGCCCAACGACTACGACCCGCTCCTCAGCAAGCTCGTCGCCTGGGGCAACAGCCGCGAGGAGACCATCGCCCGCCTCCGCCGCGCCCTCGATGAATTCGCCGTCACCGGCATCAAAACCAACGCCGGCCTTTTCCGCCGCATCCTCACCGAACCCGATTTTCTGCGCGGCGAAATCCATACCCGCTGGCTGGATGAACTTCTCTCCCGGCCCGTTTGCTCCGCCGACTTCGATTCCGGCGCCGAACAGGCCGCCCTCATCGCCGCCGTTCTCTGGCACGCCGCGCAGAATGCCGCCCCCGCGCCGCAACAAGCCGCCGCATCCGAATGGAAACTCGAAGGACGCCGCCGCCTCCTGGACCGCAACTCATGACCTGCGCCATGCTCAATCTCTGCGGCTCCTACACGCCAAGAAAACTCTGCGGCGGCAAAAAACCCTGCCCGCGCCGCAAGATCTGCGCCCTCTGGAAAATGCAAAACGACACTTTCGAAAAATCGCCTTCCTCCACGCGCAATCCCTCTCCCTCCGCGGAGCCCCGCCCATGAAATTCGAAATCCTCCTCCAGGGAAAACTCCACACCGTCGAATTCGAAAACACTCCTTCCGGCCCCGTCTTCACCCTTGACGGAAAGCCCCTCGCGGCCGACGCGCTCGAACTTTCTCCCGGCGTCTATTCCATTCTTCTTGAAGGCCGCTCCCACGAAGTTCGCGTTTCCCCCGCTCCCGGCGGCGGACTCAAACTCCAGAGCGGCGAGCACGAATTCTCCGCCGAAATTTCCGACCCCCGCGCCTGGCGCGGCCGCCGCCACGGCACTTTCGAAACCGAAGGCCGCCAACAGATCCTCGCCCCCATGCCCGGAAAAGTTGTGCGCGTGCTGGCGCAGGCGGGGGACCGCGTGGAAGCCGGTCAGGGCCTGCTCGTGGTGGAAGCGATGAAGATGCAGAATGAGATTCGCTCGCCCAAGGGGGGAGTGGTGGAGCGCTTGGCGGTGAAAGAGGGTCAAGCCGTCAACGCCGGAGACGTTCTCGCGGTGGTCGGCTGATTATTTTGCGGGAGCGTTGCTCTTGGCCGCGCCGGGGAGTTTGCCGGCGGATTCCAGAACCTGCTGGGCGAGATAGTTGGTCACGCGCGATTCATCGCGGGCGTTGGCCAGGTAGGCGGCGCGCAGAAGCTGTTCCTTGCGGGTGCGCAGGGTTTCGCGGATGGTCTGCTGAACGGGCGGATCGGCGAGATTGCGCTGGCCCGGCGCTTCGCGGGCGATGAGCTTCAGAAAGCGGTACCCTTCCTTGGTGACGATCGGCCCGCTCACCTGCCCGGGCTTCATTCCCAGGACCAGCTTTTTCAGTGCCGGGTCGGACTTGTTCAGCGCGGATTCCTGGATGTAGCCAAGATCCCCGCCGGTGGCCGAGGAATTGGGGTCCTCGGAATAGTCCATGGCCAGCGAGGAAAAATCCACGCCCGCGCCGATTTTTTCAGAAAGCATCTGCACCTTGCGGCGGGCATCCGCTTCGCCCACGGCGTCGTCGTTCTTGCGGTTGTGCACCTGCTCTTCGCGGCGCGGAGTGACAACGATCTGGGCGATGCGGAACTGGGTTTCCGGGAGATTGAACTGCTGGCGGTTGGCGTTATAGAAATCGGTGACGTCCTGATCGGAAATGGAAATCTTGGCGACCACTTCGCGGTTGAGCAGCTTCTGGATGGAAAGCTGGCGGCGCAGGTCGCGCTTGAGATCGTCCACGGTCAGCCCGCCCTCTTTCAGCTTGCGCTGAAATTCATCCTCGGTGAAGGGGCTTTTCATTTCCGTGAATTTGTCTTCCACTTCCCCGTCGCTGGCTTCCATGTTCAGCTTCTTGGCGCGCTGCAGCAGAATTTCGTTATTGACCAGCTCGTCCAGAACATTGAGCTTCAGCGTCAGGACTTCTTCCTGCGAGGGTTCCTGCCCTTCCGGATTCACCCGCGTGCGGTAATACTTATCCACTTCCTCGCGCTTGATTTCCTTGCCGTTGACCGAAGCCCACACGCCGGCTTCCGGCTGGGATTTCTGGCTGCAACCGGCGAAGAAGAGAAGCGCCGCGAGCGGCGCCAGCGCGGCGAGGCGCACGGCCTGTTTTCCGGAGAAGAACTTGGGCAGAGTAAGCAAGGGCGGCTCAGGCGGCTTTCTTCACGCGGCCAGCGCGGATGCAGGCGGTGCACACGCGGATATGCTTGCGCGTGCCGCCAACCACGGCATGCACGCGGCGGAGATTCGGATTCCAGCGGCGGCGCCGGGTGTTATTGGCGTGGCTCACCACGTTCCCGTAAGAGGGTTTCTTTTCGCATAGTTCACACATCATTGCCATGACTCACCGTTTCTTTCTTCTTTGCTGGCTCGCGGGGTATCCCTGCTGGGCAGGGGCTTCCGTCGGCACCCGTACTAGCGAGGTGCAAGGGAGATAGTCTATCAGAGATGCGGCGGGATGAGTAGAGGCGGAGGTAATGAAGTAACGAGGTAAGGAGAGAATGAAGTAGGGGCAAGAAACTGAGGGAGGTTAGCGGGCAGGTGGCTGGTTAACGTAATGACCCAGATCCCCGATTTTTGTAACTGCAGATTCTACGGGAGTTAACGGCTTTGTTTTTGTAATTACAAATGGCCCGGCTGGAGCGGATCCACCGCATTTTCGCAGGTCTTTTCGGAAGTTCTTGTCCGAAATGGAAACGGCGAATTTGTTGACAGGCTCCGGGCGGCGGTGCTACAAGAAGCAGTTCTTAGTTCCCCGGGCTCCCTTTGAAGCACGGACGATGCGCGCCTGCTCGCCGCGTCCGGGCTTTTCTCCATGCAGAAGTTACCCCGGTGCAGGCGAAAGCCGAAAGAGGAAGGAATCCAAAATGAAGAAACGGATGTTGTTCAGTTTTCTGATGATCGTGTTGTTTTGCGTGCCCAGTTGGGCGCAGCAAGCGGCCTTTCAGCCGCTTACGTTCTGGTACGAATATTCGGTGAATCCGGGCAAGGAAGGCGAGTTCCTGGACATCGTGAAGACGGTGGGACAGCCGGTGCGGGACAAGCTGATGGCCGAGGGCGTGATTCTGGCCTGGGGCGTCTCGGCGCCGATGATGCGCATACCGGGAGGAAACAGTCACGCGATCTGGTACGCGGTGGCCGACTGGTCCGGCATCGAGAAGGTGGACAACGCGATGCGCGCGCAGATCGCCAAACTGACGGAGGAAGCGGCCAAGTCATCGGCCGGGAAGAAAGGCGCGAAAGCAGCGGCCGCACCCATGGACCGGCTGCGGGAGATTACGGACCTGAGCAAGACGCATGACTATCTCACGAGGGATCTGGTGATTGGAGTGGCGCAGAAGGTACCCGAGGGAGTTTTACCCTTCAGCCGGTACGCGTTCGCCAAGGTCAGGCCGGGCAAGGGAGGCGAGTTCCGCAAGGCGTGGGAGAAGTACAACAAGCCGGTGCTGGAGAAACTGATGGCCGATGGGGTGATCCTGGCCTATGGGCTGTCGGTGGAAGAGATCCGGACCGAAGGAGAGTTCACTCACTACTCCTGGTTCGACACCAAGGACCTTGCCTCGGTGGATAAGGTGCGCGCGGCTTTTATGGCCGATCGCAGCCGGCGCAGCCAGGAGGAACAGGACGCGATTGCGGAGTTGTTCGCGAGTCTGACGGATGCCGATGCGGCGCGGGGCGAGGTCACGCGTTCGCTGATTTTCCACGTGCCTGCTCCAAAGTAAGGCGGCGGGCCGTTGGGCATAATTCATTTGCGAAGGGCCGGCGGTGGGTGCCGGCCCTTTGTTTTTCTGCGGGTGCGAGGCGCAGAAGGAAAGAGCCGGGCTGAAGCCCGGCCCCTACAAAACCTTCGGAAATAACTTTCTGCGGAGTAGACGGGTTACTTGATACCGATGACCATGGAATCCGGGCCGGCAAGGTGTTCGACGCGGGTTTCGCGGAAGCCGGCTTCCTTCATCCAGGACTGGCAATCGGCGCCGGAGTAGTCGAAGCCGCCGGGGGTTTCGATGAGCATGTTGAGGCTCATGAGCAGGCCGAAGGCGTTCTTGGAGCGGTCGTCGTCGATGAGGGCTTCGTAGACGATGAAGGCGCCGCCTTTGGGGAGGGCGTCGTAGGCCTTGGCGATAAGCATTTTTTTGTCCTTGAGGTCCCAGTCATGGAGGATGTGGCCCATGGTGATGACATCGGCTTTGGGGAGCGGGTCGGTGAAGAAACTGCCGGGGGCGAATTTTACGCGGGAAGAGAGGCCGTTTTCCTCGACGTATTCGTCGAAGATGGGGCCGACTTCGGGAAGGTCGAAGCCGATGCCGGCGAGGTGCGGGTGGGCCTTGGCGATTTGCACGGCGTTATCGCCCTGGGCGGTGCCGATGTCGGCGACGATCTTGTGATTTTTCCAAGGGAATTTGGCGGCGATGGCCAGGCTGGCGCCGCGGCTGATGCCGGACATGGCCTTGAGAAATTCCTTCAGGCGGGCGGGATCGGCGTAGAGGGCTTCAAAGGGCGAGGCGCCGCCACCTTTGGCTTCGTTCTGGGGATGGCCGGTGCGCAGGGCTTCGGTGAGGTGGCCCCAGAAGGGGTAGAGGCGGTGGTTGGCCATTTCAAGGACGCCGCCGATGTAGGACGGCTTGTGTTTGTCGAGAAAGAAATTGGTTTCCGGAGTGTTGCGATAGGTTCCTTCCGTGCGCTGGAGAAAGCCGAGGGCGACGAGCGCGTCGAAGAAGTCGCGGGCGGCGCGGGGATGCAGGCCCAGGCGGCTGCGCAGGGTTTCCAGGTCTTCGGGGCGCTTGGCGAGTTCCGTAAAAACTTCCATTTCGATGGCGCTGAGGAGGGCTTTGGAGGCCCAGAAACCGAGGCCGACTTGCAGGATGTGCTCGGGCGAGGGGTGTGCGTTCGGCGTTTTTTCGTTTGCGGACATGCTTGGTCTCCTTCGCCGGGCCGTCGTGGCGGCCTGCGGGCGGCCTGCGGGCGGCCTGGAAATGGTAGCGGGGCGGGAGGCGATTGCGCAGGAGAAAGTACGGAGGTGTTGTCTAAACGTACGGGAGGGGGCGAGGGCCGCGTCTATTCGTCTTTGTCCGTGACGCTGTAATCCTGGGCGATGCCGCGGCGGACAAGTTCGAGGTTGGATTTGGTGGCGGGCACGGAGGGGCAGCCGTAACCGGGACTGGTCAGAACTTCGATTTGGTATTCGACCTGGAATTTGTTGCGAAAAAACAGGACCAGACGGGATCCCGCGCGCAAGGCCCGGTCTTCGGCGGTCAGATCAGAATGGATGGATATTTTGCGAATCTCACCGGGTTTCCAGTCGGCAGCGCCTCTTAGACGCTCCAGAACGCGAATGCTTGCGGTGCTGTCATGGTAGCCACGGCCGTCCACGGACTCGCGATAGCGGAGGATCTCGGCCGTAATGATGTTGAACGCATCCCGGCCGAGGCTTTCGAGAACGGAGGACGAGCATCCCGGCTGGGAGCTGGGTTTATCCGGGCGGGCGCTTTCTGCGAGGTATTGCGTCCATGCAGCAGGCATGATGTCGCCCTGGGTGAGGCAGGGATGCCGCCAGCGGGTCAGGCAGGAAAGGTCGAACTGCATGAGGCGATGGACATCAGCGGGGTCGGCATAGGGAGTGAAATGCGCCCAGCCTGCAATGCAAATCGTGCATCCACCGGGGCGACCGATCTCATAGTACGGATGGAGAATGAGCTGCGGGTCAGCGCTATAGAAACTCTGATGACCAAGCCTAGAAACGCTGCTCGCATCCGCCATGAGAGCATATTCAATCTCCCAACCTCCGGACAAAGCAGAGTCATGCGAATAGGTTTCGACCATCACGAAGAAGCCTTTGCTCCATACGATTCCATCACGCATGCCAATGCTGGCCATGAGACGCGCAGGATGGCCACCCGCGCGCACATAGGCGCTGAAAAGGTCTTGCTGCAAACGCGCAAAAGGCCCCATGTTGTAGGACAGCTTGAATCGCCACCGAAAATAATCGTCCAGACGAATAAAGATATTGGTCCTGGAAATAAAGTCAGAGACAAAATCGTTCAAGGTTATTTGCAAGAAACATTTCTGTTCGTCGCAGTGGTTGTCGAACTGGCGATTTGCGCCCCAGTGCTGGAATTGCTGCTGGGCCCGGGGCCAGGGCGTCTTGCGCAGTTCGAGGGACTGGATTTCGGAAAGGAGGAGTTCGGCGCGGCGGCGGAGGAGATGCTGGCCGATCTGGCCGGCGGCGAACACCAACAGAAGCACGGAGCAGACCGTCAACAGCAGGGCCACGAGGAAGCGGCGCAAATTGCGGAAGCGGCCCATGGAATGTTAGACACCGGGGCGTGGCGGACTGTGCCCTGGGGCATTCTATTTGTTTTGAAGGAGGGGCGCTTGACGTTTTTGTTGGGCGCGGCCAAACTCTCCAAGGTTCTGGAAAATTGAAATTTGTCATTCTGAGTCCCGGTGGTTTTCACCTGGATGAAGAATCTCAACAGCGGATATTGCTATCGCTTATAGTTGAGATCCTTCGGCGCCGATAATAAACATCGGCGCCTCAGGATGACACCTTAGTGGGAACAGGTGCAGGCGATGGATTCTCCGAGGCGGGGCGGGCGGAGCGGGTGAAAAATGCCGGAAAACAAGGGATTGCTGATTGTTTATACGGGGCCGGGCAAGGGGAAGACGACTTGCGCGATGGGGACGGCATTTCGCGCGGTGGGGCAGGGTTTGCGGGTGCTGATGGTGCAGTTTATCAAGGGGTCGTGGCATTACGGGGAGTTGGACGCGGCCAAGATGCTGGGGGACGACAAGTTCGAGATTCGGCCGATGGGGCGAGGGTTCGTGAAGATTGGCGGGGCGGAGACCGATCCCGAAGACATCAAGATGGCCGAAGAGTGCTGGGAGGCGGGGCGGGAGGCGATTTACAGCGGGAAGTATGACCTGGTGGTGCTGGACGAGATCAACTACGTGATCAGCTACAAGATGCTGGATGCGGGGAAGATCGTGGAGGCGTTGAAGGGGCGGCCGGAGCAGGTGCATGTGATCTGCACGGGGAGGAATGCTCATCCTTTGCTGGTGGAGGCGGCGGACCTGGTGACGGAGATGCGCGAGGTGAAACATCCTTACACCAAGGGTATACTGGCGCAGCGGGGGATAGACTATTAGGCGGGCAGGGCCCCGGCAGATACCGAACGTGGCGGGACGAGGGAAAGAGAAGGCAAGAACGCCGGCCTAAAGGCCGGCCCCTACAAAGGCGAAGACAAGAGCAACTAGCGAGTGGACTGACGAAGACTTATGGCCTGGTTCAAGCGAGAAAAGGGATCTTTTGATCAGACGACGCCTCCGGAAGAGCGGCGAGTGCGCACGGAGGGGTTGTGGGTGAAGTGCGAGGCTTGCCGGGGGATCGTGTTCCGGAAGAACCTCGAGGAGAATCTGCACGTCTGCCCGAAGTGCCAGCATCATTTCAAGATGGGCGCGCGGAAGCGGCTGGAGATGCTTTTTGACGGGCGGTGGACGGAGCACGACGCGGGGATGACGTCGACGGACCCGCTGAAATTCGTGGATACGAAGGCATATGCGACGCGGCTGAAGGACGCGCGCAAGAAGCTGGGGATGAACGACGCGCTGATCACGGCGGAGGGGCGGCTGGACGGGCGCGGGGTGGTGTGCTGCGCGATGGAGTTCGGGTTCATCGGCGGGTCGATGGGAGCGGTGGTGGGAGAGAAGGCGGCGCGGGGGATCGAGCTGGCCATCGAGACGCGGCAGCCGCTGATTATCGTGTCGTGTTCGGGCGGGGCGCGGATGATGGAAGGAACGATCAGCCTGATGCAACTGGCCAAGGTGGCGGCGGCGCTGGGACGGCTGGATGAGGCGCGGCTGCCGTTCATTTCGCTGCTGACCGACCCGACGACGGGCGGAGTGACGGCGAGCTTTGCGATGCTAGGGGATCTGAACATCGCGGAGCCGGGGGCGCTGATTGGATTCGCGGGGCCGCGGGTGATCGAGCAGACCATCCGGCAGAAGCTGCCGGACGGATTTCAGCGCTCGGAATTTCTGCTGGAGCACGGATTCCTGGACGCGGTGGTGCACCGCAAGGACCTGAAAGCCTATATCAGCAACGCCTTCGCGCTTCTGATGGATTAGCGGGAAATTCTTCATGGATTACGCCGCCAGCGTCCGCTATTTGCTTTCCCTGGGGCGAGAGCTGGCCGCGCCAACGCAGGCGTCGGCTTCGAAATTCAGCCTGGAAAACATCACGAAATTGAAGGGGCGGCTCGAAGAGCGCGCGGGCGGCGCCGGGCGCGGCACTGCCGCGGTGCATATCGCGGGGACCAACGGAAAAGGGTCGACGGCGGCGTTTCTGGAATCGATTCTGCGGCGCGCGGGGCGGCGCACCGGGCTGTACACTTCTCCTCATCTGGAAAGAATAAACGAGCGCATACGCATCGCGGGGGAAGAGATTTCCGACGAAGTTTTCGCGGAGACGTTCACGCGGCTGCATCAGCTGACCGAGGAGATGCTGGCGGGGGGAGAGTTGCAGGCGCATCCGACGTATTTCGAAAGTTTGACGGCGATGGCCTTTGACGCGTTCGCGCGGGGCGGAGTCGAGTGGGCGGTCTTCGAGACGGGGCTGGGTGGAAGGCTGGATGCCACGAACGTGGTGCAACCGGCGGTTACCGTGATTACGCGCATCGATTTTGACCACGAGAATTTTCTGGGACATTCGCTGCGGGAGATCGCCGGGGAGAAGGCCGGGATACTGAAGCGGGGCGTGCCGGTGGTGTTGGCGCCGCAAATGGCGGAAGCGCGGGAAGTGATACTGGGGCAGGCGCGGGAGCTGGAGTGCGCGGTGAGCGAAACGGAGAGAATGTTTCGCGTGGAAGAGGAGAATTGGGAGAAGGGGTGCGTGCGGGCGCGGGTGGTGGAGACGGCCACGGGACGGGCATACAAGATCGCGCCGCGGCTTGCGGGGCGGTTTCAACTGCAGAACGCGCTGAATGCGGTGGCGGCGGCGCGGCTGCTGGAGGCGGGCGGCGCGGGCATTACGGAGGAAGCCATCGAAGCGGGGATCGCCGGGGCGGGGTGGGCGGGACGGCTGGAGCAATTGCAGGCGGGTCCGGACGTATTTCTGGATGGGGCGCACAATCCGGGAGCGGCGCGGGAGCTGGCGGCGTTCTGGGAGCAGAATTACGCGGGGCGGCGGCTGTGGCTGGTGTACGGGGCGCTGCGGGACAAGGCGGTGGACGAAATCGCGGGGGTGCTTTTCCCGCGGGCCGCGGAGGTGATCCTGACCGAGCCGAGCACGCCGCGAGCGCTTTCGGCGCGGCTGCTGGCGGAGATGGCCGGGCATCACGCGGAGCGGTGCGCGGTGGTGGCGGAGCCGGAAGAGGCGGTGGAGCGGGCGCTGGCCGCGGCGGGGCCGGGAGATGCTATCTTCATCACGGGATCGCTGTATCTGGTGGGACAGGTGAGAAAGTACTGGAAAAGCCGGGTGGGAACGGCGGTGCGGTGAGGGCGGAGTTGCCATTGGGCGGGGGCGCGGGATATGGTGCAGACACTGACAGTTGAGATCCTTCGTCCCCGATAAAAAACATCGGGGCCTCAGGATGACAGAGTTTCGTTTTGAGTGATTTTGGGGAATCGAGGCGGAAGGGGACCATGAGCGCAGAAGCGAAGCCACTGGTGGGGATCATCATGGGCTCCCAATCGGATTGGGAGACGATGGAGCACGCGGCGAAGACGCTGGCGGAGCTGGGAGTGGAGCACGAGACGCGGGTGGTTTCGGCGCACCGCACGCCCGACCTGCTCTTTGAATACGCGGTGGCGGCGGAAGCGCGGGGGATTGAAGTGATCATCGCGGGAGCGGGCGGATCGGCGCATCTGCCGGGGATGACGGCGGCGAAGACGGTGCTGCCGGTGCTGGGGGTGCCGGTGGAATCGAAAGCGCTGAAGGGGCTGGATTCCCTGCTCTCGATTGCGCAGATGCCCGGAGGAATTCCGGTGGGGACGCTGGCGATCGGCAAGGCCGGTGCGATCAACGCGGCGCTGCTGGCGGCGGCGATCCTGGGAGGAAAGCATCCGCGCATCCGGGAAGCGCTGCGGGAATTCCGGCTGGCGCAGACGGGGCGGGTGCTGGCGCAGCCGACGCCCATCGCGGCGAGGCCGGGGAAATCCGGCGGGAGAACGCGAACCGGGAAAAAGAAAAAGAGGAAGACCCGGTGACCATAGGGATTCTGGGAGGCGGACAGCTGGGCTACATGCTGGCGCTGGCGGGGTATCCGCTGGGGCTGCGGTTTCGTTTTCTGGACCCTTCGCCGGAAGCGCCGGTGGGGAGGATTGCGCCACGGGTGACGGCGGACTATACGGACCGGCGGGCGCTGGAGAAATTCGCGCACGGGCTGACGCTGGTGACGTACGAATTCGAAAACGTGCCGGTGGAGACGGCGCGGTTTCTGGCCGAGCACGTTCCGGTGTATCCACCGCCGGGGGCGCTGGAGACGGCGCAGGACCGGCTGCTGGAAAAGCGGCTCTTTCAGACGCTGGGCATTCCGACGGTGGAATTCGCCGCGGTGGACCGCACGGAAGGATTGGACACGGCGGTTCGGCGAATCGGACTTCCCGCGGTGCTGAAGACGCGGCGGATGGGGTACGACGGAAAGGGTCAGTGGGTGCTGCGCACGGCGGAGGACGTGGAGCGGGCTAAGGGGGAAATGCCGCGCGAGCCGATGCTGCTGGAGAAATTTACTCCGTTCACGCGGGAGGTTTCGCTGCTGGCGGTGCGCTCGACCACGGGGCAGACGGCTTTTTATCCGCTGGTGGAAAATCATCATCGCGGAGGGATTCTGCGGCTCTCGCTGGCGCCGGCGCCGGGGCTGACTCCCGCGCTGCAGAAGTCTGCGGAGGAGCACGCGCTGCGGATATTGGAAGCGCTGGGCTACGCGGGCGTGCTGGCCATCGAATTTTTCGAGTGCGAGGGCGCGCTGCTGGCCAGCGAAATCGCTCCGCGGGTGCACAACTCCGGCCACTGGACGATCGAAGGAGCGGTAACCAGCCAGTTTGAAAACCATCTGCGCGCGGTGCTGGGGCTGCCGCTGGGCTCCACCGCGGTGACCGGGGTGTCCGCGATGGTGAATCTGGTAGGGGAACTGCCGGAACCGGCGGAAGTGCTGGCGGTGCCGGACGCGCATTTGCATCTTTACGGCAAGACGCCACGGGCAGGGCGCAAGGTGGGGCACCTGACGCTGCGGGCGTCCAGCACGGAGCAGCTCTCCGAGCGGCTGGGAACGTTGCCGGCGTTTTTTCATCGGGCGGAGTATTGCCTGGAAGCAGGGGCGGACAGGCGGGCCCGTAAGTCATCCTGAAGTTATTATAAATAAAAGAGTTAGTTGAACATGAGGGTTTTGACCTGCCCGGGGAGTGGATTCCTGGGTGAGGAAAAGCTGTGGATTCTGAGTTCCCTACAGGCTGGTTGCCCGCCCGCTGGCTGAATGTTAGGATTTGTAGTCCCTCATGGCTGCGCAAACTCATATTGGTCCTGGATCGGATAAGAAGAGCCCGCGCATCGGCATCCCGTGGAGGACCAGCCAGGAAGAGAAGCACGGCAAGCTGGCCAAACTTGTGAAGTATCAGGAATCGGTGCGGTGGGCAGGAGGCGAGGCGGTGCTGCTCTCGCTGCTGGATGCGAGCGGGAGGGAGAGGGAGTTGGCCGCGTTGGATGGATTTGTGCTGCCGGGAAGTCCTGCGGATGTGGCGCCGGGGTTGTATGGCGCGGTGAACGGGGGCAAGTCGGCGAACGCGGACGGGTTGCGCGACGCGGCGGACATGGAAATCCTCCGGCACGCGTTCACGGAAGGAAAGCCGGTGCTGGCGATCTGCTACGGCTGCCAGATATTGAATGTTTCTCTGGGTGGCACGCTGGTCCAGGATATTGCGAGCGAACTCATGACGACGGTGGCACATCGCAAGGAGGATCTTGGGCCTGGGGCTGCCGAGGACCCGCTGCACGAGGCCATCCTGGAAACAGGGAGCGTTCTGGCGGGGCTGGCGGCTGGAACGGTGGCCTGGGTGAACAGTTCACATCATCAGGCGGTGGCGGAGCCCGGGAAAGGCTTGCGGATAACGGCGCGGGCCAGGGACGGAGTGGTGGAAGCTGTGGAGCGGGCCGGTGGAGACAACTGGGTCGTGGGAGTGCAGTGGCATCCGGAGAAAATGCCGGAGGATGCGCTGGCGCAGAAACTGTTCCGGGAATTGGTGGGAGCGGCGGTCGCGCGGGGATACGGGTCGCGGGCATAGGCCGGGAGCGAGTTTTGCTGTTGCAGTAGCGATTTTCGTACATTCAATTTCGGGGAGACTTCATGATTTCACTGGCAGGCAAGGCGGCACTTATCACCGGCGGGTCGCGGGGCATCGGAGCGGCAGCGGTAAAACTCTTCGCGCAGGCGGGAGCCGACGTGGTGTTCAACTACCACCGGAGCAAGGAAGCGGCGGCGCAGATCGAAGCGGAAGCGCGCAAACACGGGACGCGGGTGGAAGCGTTCAAGGCGGATTGCGGGAAGATGGCGGACAACAAGAAGCTGGTGGAACAGTGCGTGGCGCGGCTGGGGCGTGTGGACATCGTGGTGGCCAACGCGGGAGTGTGGAACCTGGAGGACCTGCCGATCGAAAAGATGAGCGAAGCGCAATGGGACGAGATGATGCGGGTGAACCTGAAGAGCGTCTATTCCATCATTCATTTTTGCGTGCCGCACATGATCAAGCAGAAGGGCGGGCGGATCATTCCCATCAGCTCGACGGCGGGGCAGCGCGGAGAATCGTTCCACACGCATTACGGGGCGTCCAAGGGAGGGGTCATCAGCCTGACCAAGGGGCTTTCGACGGAACTGGCGCGGCACAACATCCTGGTTAACAGCGTGGCCCCAGGGTGGGTGGCGACGGATATGTCCAACCCGGTGCTGCAGACGAAGGCCGGGGCCAAGATGGCCGCGGCGGTGATTCCGCTGGGGCGCCCGGCGACGGCGGAAGAGATTGCCGGGCCGATCCTGTTTTTGGCGTCCGACCTGGCCAACTTTATGACCGGGGAGATCATCAATGTAAACGGGGGATCGGTCTTGTGCGGCTAAAAACGCTGGGAGTGGCGGTGCTGGCGGCGGTGTTGGGGGCAGGAGCGGCGCCGCGGACGGCGGCGCAGAATCCCGACACCATGATGCCGGAGGCCAGCGCGGCGAAGGCGCGCGAACTATTGCAGCAGATGACCGCGGCGCTGGGAGGGCCGGCGTATCTGGGCGTGCGGGAAAGCGTGTGCGACGGGCGGCTGGCGCAGTTCGACCACAACGGAGAGCTGACGGGATACGCGACGTTCAAGGATTACTGGCGGTATCCGGACAAGAACCGCACGGAGTACACGAAGAAGGGGAATTTCGTGGAGCTTTTTGCCGGAGACGCAGGTTGGTCGCTGGACAAGGGCGGGGTGAGCGAGCAGCCGGCGACGGCGGTCACCGACTTCCAGGAACAGGTGAAGCGGGACATGGACACGCTGCTGCGGCTGCGGCTGAAGGAAGAGGGAATGGTGTTCCGCTACGGCGGGAGCGACATCGTGGATCTGGCGGAAGTGGACTGGGTGGAGATTGTGGACCTGGAGCGGCGCACGTTCCGCATCGCCATCAACCGGGCGACGCACCTGCCGATGCGCAGCGTGGTGATCACGCGGAACGACATGACGAGGGAACGCACCGAGGAGCTGACCACCTATTCGAATTTTCACGTCATAGATGGCGTGCAGTCGCCCAAGCAGGTGGCGCGGGAACGGGACGGGCGGCGGATTTATCAGGCGTTCTATTTTGATTGCAGCTACAATCCGAAAATTGCGGACGAACTGTTCACGCGGGCGTCGCTGGACAAGCAGTGGGCGGCAATGGCCAAGAAAAAGAAGGGCAAGCACGAGTCCGAGAAGTCCTGGGACAAGGACAAAGAGAAAGAGAAGGACAAGCCCTGAGTTCGCGGGGGCGCGCTTCCCCGCTCAGTGGTTCCACTGCTTCAGCAAAGCGCTGATCTGATTGCGGTCTTCATCCTTCATGCCTTTGAACTCGACGCCCATGCCGGAGCCGAAGATGGAGTTGCGGACAACGGCCTGGGTCTGAACTTCCTTGCCGGGACATTCGAAAATGAGCGTGAGGTACGTGCCCGCGGGCGGGGGGTCGGTGGTGGAGAGAAACATTCCGCCGAGGCCCGCGGTGAGGGCGCGGGAAACCTGGCGCCTGCCGGAGGTCTCCCAGGTAACCCAGTAGAGAATGGGCACGGGAACGCGGCGGTAGCGGCGGCGATAGAGGCGGGGAGAAGTGGTCATCAGATTTTCAGCCGTGCCATGCCGCGTGCCTTCCCGTTCACGATCCGGCCAGAGGATCGGGCCAGACGAAGAGACTGGGCCAAGGTTGTGGTTCGGTCACAGTCTTTCATCCCCCCCTGCGCGGAAGCAATGAATAAAACCGGAGGCTGTTTCCCGTTTGGCCACAGGGAAGAAAACGGGCGCGAGGCGGTCAGCGCAGCAGGCGGCGCAGCAGTTTATCCAGACGCGCGCGGTCTTCCTGGTTCATCTTGCTGAATTGAACGCCCATGCCTTCGCCGGGATTGCAGGTGCGCACGATGGCCATGGCCTCGACGTTGCCGTCGGGGACATCGAACATCAGTTTCAAGGTGGTGCCGGTATCCAGGGGTTTCTCCGTAATGATGAACAGGCCGCCCATGGAGAGACTGTGAACGCGGGAGACCACGCGCTTGCCGCCGCCCTGCCAGGCGACCTGGGGGCCCTTGGGCAAATCGATGCGCTCATAGCGGCGCCTGCAATCGGCTAGAGCTTTGGTGCCGTCCTCGCTCATCACGCCCTCCCGGCTGGTGAAGCAAAATTTCTCGACTGAAAACACTTAACCCCCGGTTTGCAGGAAGAGTCCGGAGGGCCCGTCTTGGGGCCAGTGTCCGCCAGTTCCGGTTCGGTGACAATAGAACCCGCGTACCGGGGTCGTCATTCGGTTACTGGGCAAGGAGGGCCGCGGAAAGGGCGGAATGGCGTGGGCCACCGCCGCGCTGTATAATGCCCGAATGGCCAGCGGAGCAAAGTCCGGCGAGATGCATGGAACGACGGTGTTGTGCGTGCGCAAGGAAGGGAAAGTGGTGCTGATCGCGGATGGGCAGGTGACCATGGGCGATCACGTGATGAAGCACACGGCGCGAAAGACGCGGCGGCTGTTCAACGACAAGGTGCTGGCGGGATTCGCGGGCTCGACGGCGGATGCGCTGTCACTTTTCGAGCGATTCGAAGGGAAGCTGCAGGAGTATTCGGGGAATCTGGCCAAGGCAGCGGTGGAGCTGGCCAAGGAATGGCGCAAGGACCGTGCTCTGCGGCACCTGGAAGCGCTGCTGATCGTGGCCGACGGGAAAGGGACGTTTCTGCTGTCCGGCAACGGGGACGTGATCGAGCCGGATGACGGGATCTGCGCAATCGGGTCGGGAGGGACATACGCGCTGTCGGCGGGACGGGCGCTGCTGAAGAACACGAAGATGAGCGCGAAGGAAGTGGCGCAGGAATCCATGCGCATCGCCAGCGAGATCTGCATCTTCACGAACACGAATTTCACGATGGAAGAGTTGTAGCCGCAAGGAAATTGAGCGAGCCATTGCGCCATTTGCGAGAGGAAGAGATTCCAGCTTATGCCCGGCAAGTCCGATAAAGAGATCACGCTGCTTTCCAACGGCAACGCGCCCGCGGCAGGAGAAATGGCCGAGCTGCCCGCGCTGGACGACCTGACGCCGCGGGAAATCGTACTGGAACTGGACAAGTACATCGTGGGGCAGGCGGCGGCCAAGCGGGCCATCGCGGTGGCCCTGCGCAACCGCGTGCGGCGGCAGAAGCTGGCGCCGGAAATCGCCGAAGACATCCTTCCCAAAAATATATTGATGATCGGGCCGACGGGAGTGGGCAAGACGGAGATCGCGCGGAGGCTGGCGCGGCTGGCGGGCTGCCCATTCGTGAAAGTGGAGGCCTCCAAGTACACGGAAGTGGGCTACGTGGGGCGCGACGTGGAATCGATGGTGCGCGACCTGGTGGAGACATCGATCGACATGGTGCGCGAGGAGAAGCTGGATGAAGTAGCGGAGCGCGCGGAACAGGCCGCCGAAGAGCGCGTGCTGGACCTGCTGCTGCCGCCTTCGCCGCCGGCGGTGGCGCCGGGACTGGGGCCGCAGGAAGCGGCGGCGGCGGACGCGGCGCAGCGCGAGCAGGCGCAGCGGACGCGGGAAAAGCTGCGGACGCAATTGAGAGAGGGCAAGCTGGACCAGCGCATGGTGGAGGTGGAGGTGCGCGAGCGCTCCATGCCGTCGTTCGAGATCGTCTCGAACCAGGGCGTGGAGGAGATGGACGTCAACGTGAAGGACATGCTCTCGGGCTTTTTCGGGCAGCAGAAGAAAAAGCGGAAGATGAGCGTGGCGGACGCGTTCGAATACCTGATCCAGGAAGAAGAGAGCAAGCTGATCGACATGGAGCAGGTGACGCGGCTGGCGGTGGAGCGGGCCGAGCAGATGGGGATTATCTTCATCGACGAGATTGACAAGGTGGCGGGGCGGGAGAGCGGGCACGGGCCGGATGTGTCGCGCGAGGGCGTGCAGCGGGACATTCTGCCGATCATCGAAGGGACCACGGTGAACTCGCGCTACGGGATGATCCGCACCGACCACATTCTGTTCGTGGCCGCGGGGGCGTTTCACGTGAGCAAGCCCTCGGACCTAATCCCGGAGTTGCAGGGGCGGCTGCCGATTCGCGTGGAGCTGCAATCGCTGCGCGAGGAGGATTTCATCCGGATTCTGACGGAGCCGAAGAACGCGCTGATCAAGCAGTACACGCTGCTGCTGGAGACCGAAGGGGTCAAGCTGAGCTTCACGGAGGATGCGGTGGCGGCGATTGCGCGGTTCGCCACGAGCGTGAACGAGCAGACGGAAAATATCGGGGCGCGGCGGCTGCACACGATCCTGGAAAAAGTGCTGGACGAGATCTCCTTCGAGGCGCCGGATCTGAAGAAGAAGACGGTCAAGATTGATGAAGAGTACGTGGCCAAGCAACTGACGGAGATCGTCAAGAACCAGGATCTGAGCCGCTACATTCTGTAAAAGCGGAAATTCGCAATACGAAATTCGAAACAGGGGGAGCGCCATCCGGTGAACATGCGCGAGATGCAGCCGCACGCCGCCGCCCGCCTGATTTTCAGTTTGCCGATTTCCATTGTTTTTTATTTTTTGCTGGCGGGATGCGGAGCACCGGGAGATCCGCGTCCGCCGCGGAAGGTTGTGCCGGCGGCGATCGGGGATCTGGCCGCGCGGCAGCAGGGCGAGGGAGTCGCGCTAAGCTTTGCCGCTCCGCAAGCAAGCGCGGACGGAGAAGCCCTGGCCGAGCCGCCGGAGATCGAGATTTACCGAGGGACGCTGCGCGACGACGGCACGGCCGACCCGGACTCCTTCCACATGGTGTACACGGTGCCGGGAGCGATGCTGCCCACGCTGAGCGCCGGGGGCCAGGTGCGCTTTCGCGATGTGATTTCCGCCGAGGAACTGCGCGCGCATCCCGGCGCGGGCTATGCCTATCGAGTACGTTCGCGTGTCTCGAAGAAGCGGGCTTCCGGAGATTCCAACACGGTGATTCTGCGGCTCTATCCGCCGCCGGAGCGCGTCAACGGCCTGGCCGCGCGCCTGACGGAATCGGCCATTCAGCTTACCTGGAGCGCGGCGGCGGCTGGCGGCGCGGCGGTCAGCGGCTACCGCGTCTACCGCGGCGAACTGGAACCGGGCTCCGCGACGGAGGCTGCGGCGGACCCGAGCAAGGCAAAATGGAAATCGCCGCCGGCGCTGCTGGGACCGGCCGCGGGCAGAGAGTTTGCGGACACGCAGTTTGTTTTCGGCGCGACGTATCTGTATACGGTGCGCGCGGTGAGCGCGCCTGCGGGGGATGAAGCGAACAGCCTGGAATCGCCGGATTCGGCGGCGCTGGTGGTGGAAGCGCGGGACATTTTTCCGCCGGGCGCGCCGCAGGGGCTGGTGGCCGTGTATGTGCCGGGAGGGGAGCGGCCGGCGGGGCAAGCGGAGTTGAGCTGGAGCATGAACGCGGAGAGCGACCTGGCTGGATACCGCGTCTACCGGAGTGAAAAAGAGGGCACAGCGGGTGCAGTTTTGACGCCGGAATTGTTGCCCACTCCGGCCTTCCGTGATAATTCAATACAAGCGGGACATCATTATTGGTATACGGTGACGGCCGTGGATCGCAGCGGAAACGAAAGCGCAGCGAGCGGCGCGGCCGACCTGGAACTTGCCGAGACGCAGCCGTAAGGGCGCGGCAGGCAGCGAGTGGAGAGAATTCGAAATGGCCTTGCGGGCACATCTGACCGGCTACCGGCTGCTGGCGTGGCTGAAGAGCGCGGCGCTGCGCACGGGGATATACACCGGCGTGGTGCTTTCCGCGGCGATGCTTTTCTGGCTGCTCCTGGCCAATCGCGCGCCGTGGCTGGAACGGTTTGCCTGGGAGCGCAATGTTGCCGGGGCGGCGGCTGTGGGGATCCTCGTACTGGTGCCGCTGGTGCGGTTCCTGCGGTTTCCTTCGCAGTTGTTTTTGAGCGGGATCACGGCATGGGGGATTTTCAGTCTGGCTTACCGGTTGTATTGTTTTTATTTTTCCAGCCTGGCCGGGCGCATGGGAGCGTTCCATTTGTTCATGCTGGGCGGGGTGCTGTATCTTTTCGCGGCTACCATCGCCTGGATCGGGACGATCCTGTGGAGCATCCGGGTCGAGCATGTTGCGCAAACACGTCATCACACGAGCTGAAAACCGATGAAATTCTGCCGCTTTGAACCGTTGCAACGCGAGAATTCGTCTCCGCCGCAGGCCCGCTACGGCCTGCTGGCCGGCGCGGAGGTCCAGGAGATCCACGGAACGCCCTGGGGCCAATGGACGCACGGGACGCGCAGCTGGGCGCTGAACGAGATTCGCCTGCTGGCGCCGGTCGAACCCAGCAAGGTAGTCTGCGTGGGACGCAACTATGCCGCGCACATCGCCGAACTGGGCCACGAAACACCCAAGGAGCCTCTGATTTTTCTGAAGCCGCCCTCGGCCATCATCGGTCCGGGGGAAGCCATCGTGCTGACGCGGTTTTCGAAACAGGTGGAGCACGAAGGCGAGCTGACGGTGGTGATGGGGCGGCGCTGCGCGCACATCAAGGACGAGGAGGATGTGCGCCCGTACATATTGGGTTACACCTGCCTCAACGACGTGACCGCGCGGGACATTCAAAAAGCGGAAACGCTGTTTGACCGGGCCAAGGGCTTCGACACGTTTTGCCCGGTGGGGCCGCACATCGAAACGGAGCTGGAACCCGGGGACGTGCTCGTGGAGACGCGCGTAAACGGGAAGGTACGGCAGTCCGGGCGAACTTCGCTGATGCTTTATCCGGTGCTCTACCTGGTGCGCTGGATTTCGCGGATGATGACGCTGAATCCCGGCGACATCATCGCCACGGGCACGCCCGCGGGAGTGGGTCCGCTGACGCCCGGGGACACGGTGGAGGTTTCTGTGGAGGGCATCGGGACGCTGGGCAATCCGGTGCAGGCGCCGCGGGAGTGAGTTACCGCTTTTCCGCGCCATCCGGTAGAATAGCCGCCACGGGAGGCGCCGCTCGATGAAGATCTTTCTGGACACCGCTAATCTGGAGGAAATCCGCCAGGGCGTATCGCTGGGAGTCGTGGACGGGGTGACCACCAATCCGTCGCTGGTGGCCAAGGAACGCAAGCCGTTCCGCGAGCACGTGCTGGAAATCTGCCGGATTTTCGAGGAGCAGAAGATCGCCGCGGCGGTCAGCGCCGAAGTGGTTTCCACGGACAGCGAAGGAATGGTGCGCGAGGGGCGCGAGCTGGCCAAGTGGCACAAGTTCATCGTGGTGAAATGCCCGACGACGGCGGAGGGCGTGCGGGCGTGCAGCGTGCTGTCGCGCGAAGGCATCAAGGTAAACATGACGCTGGTCTTCACGCCGTCGCAGGCGCTGCTGGTGGCCAAGGCCGGGGCGCATTTCGTGAGCCCCTTCATCGGCCGGCTGGATGACATTTCCGAGGACGGCCTGGCCATGGTGCGGCAGATCGTGGAAATCTACCGCAACTACAATTTCAAGACGGAGGTGCTGGCGGCCAGCCTGCGCGGGCCGCTGCACGTGGTGGAATCGGCGCGCATGGGCGCGCATATCGGCACGATGCCGTACAAGGTATTCGAGCAGCTCTTCAAGCATCCGCTGACCGACCGCGGACTGGAGGTCTTCCTGAAGGATTGGGAGAAGGCGCGGGAATCGCTGGGGGATATTCTGGCTCCGGCGAAGACGGGATCGCGTTGAGCGAGGCGCGCGGCGAGGAACGATCGTGGAGCTCGTAAAACGATTGCTGGAGGACTGGCGCTTGGCGGCCCTGGCCGCCGGCGCGGCGCTGCTGATTTTTGGCAGCGTGGTCTATGCGCTATTTCGTTCCCCGGAAGACACCGAGGAGGCCGAGCGGAGGCGGCGGCTGCATCTGAACCGCATCGGGCGCATCGCCGAAGGGCAGATTGTGGATCTGGTGGAGCAAGCCGAAGAGATTCCTGCCGCGCGCGGGGGACTGTTCCGCTCGAACCCGGCTGCGGGCAAGGCGCCGCTCAAGCGCAAACATGTCTGGTACAGCTATTCCATTTCCGGCGTGACCTATCAGACGGCGCAGGACATCACCGGGCTGGACAGCCAGGTGCAGCACGACCGCCTAGTGCCGGGCCATCCCGCCAGCGTGAAATACGATGCGGCCAACCCGACGAATTCGATTCTGGTGGCGGACGACTGGTCCGGACTGCGGTAAGATTCGCGGATTCGGGCCGGCGGCATTTCCGTTTCAGGGTTCCCTGCGCTATCCTTCCATGAGACATGGGTAAAATAATCGCCGCCGTACTGACCACCGTGCTGATTTGCACGCTCACCCTGGCCGCTTTGTACATCCTGATTGCCGCCACAGAATATGTGACTTCCATCGGATCCATGCCGCTGCGAACCGTGGCCGTGGGTGCAGAGATCGTGCTGGGCGTGGTGGTGCTGCTGGGCACGGTGTGGGTGGGGACGCATCTGGCCGTGCGCATCTTTGGCCCCAAGAGTCCCAAGCCGCAATCCACTCCGGACGGAGCAGCGCACTGAAAGCCGGCGAAGAATTCCCGGGAGGATGCACCGCATGAGCGCCAAGGGGAAACAGCACGACCGGATCGAGGAGCTGCGGCGGCTTTCCGCGGAAGCCGAAGCCGGCGGCGGCGCCGAACGCCGCGAGCGCGAGCACAAGGCCGGGAAACTGACCGCGCGGGAGCGCATCAACCTGCTGCTGGACGAAGGATCGTTCGAGGAGCTGGACAAGTTTGTGCGGCACCGCTGCGTGGATTTCGGAATGGAGGAGCAGCGCCCGCCGGGAGACGGATTCGTTACCGGATTCGGGCGGGTGGATGGGCGAGCCGTTTATGTTTTCGCGCAGGATTTTACGGTCTTCGGCGGGTCGCTCTCGGAAACGAACGCGCTGAAAATCTGCAAGGTGATGGACCTGGCCATGCGCAATGGCGCTCCGCTGATCGGGCTGAACGATTCGGGCGGCGCGCGCATTCAGGAAGGGGTGATGTCGCTGGCGGGCTACGCTGATATTTTTCTTCGCAATACGCTGGCCAGCGGGGTGGTGCCGCAGATCAGCGCGATTCTGGGGCCGTGCGCGGGCGGGGCGGTCTATTCCCCGGCGATCACCGATTTCATTCTGATGACCCGCGAGACGTCGTACATGTTCGTCACCGGGCCGGATGTGATCAAGACGGTGACGCACGAGGACGTGACTAAGCAGGAGCTGGGCGGGGCCATGACCCACAACGCGACGAGCGGCGTGGCCCATTTCGTGGCGCAGGACGACGCCGACTGCTGCGCGATGATCCGCGAGCTGCTGGGCTTCCTGCCTTCGAACAACATGGAGGACCCGCCGCGGCGGGCGACCAGCGATTCGCCCACGCGCCGCGAGGAGTCGCTCAATACGCTGGTGCCGGACGACGCGCAGAAACCCTACGACATCAAGGACGCCATTCACGCGATCATGGACGATGGGTATTTTTGCGAGGTGCACGAGCACTTCGCCAAAAACATCGTGGTAGGTTTCGCGCGGCTGGACGGAAAGCCCGTGGGCATCGTGGCCAATCAACCGGCGTTCCTTGCGGGAGTGCTGGACATCAACGCGTCGGTGAAGGGGGCGCGGTTCGTGCGCTTCTGCGACGCGTTCAATATTCCGCTGATTACGTTCGAGGATGTGCCGGGATTTCTTCCCGGGACGCAGCAGGAGTTCGGGGGAATCATCCGCCACGGAGCCAAGCTGCTCTATGCCTACGCGGAAGCGACCGTGCCCAAGATCACGGTGATCACGCGCAAGGCCTATGGCGGGGCGTATTGCGTGATGGCGTCGAAACATATCCGCACGGACGCGAATTTTGCCTGGCCCATGGCGGAGATTGCGGTAATGGGGCCGGAGGGCGCGGTCAATATTGTTTATAGGCGCGAATTGGACAAGACGCCGGAGAAAGACCGCGAAGCCCTCCGCCGGGAAAAGATCGAGGAGTTTCGTGAACGCTTCGCCAATCCGTTCGTGGCCGCCGAACGCGGGTATATTGACGCGGTAATCGAGCCGGCGGAGACGCGCGGGAAGCTGATCACTGCGCTGCGGGCGCTGGAAAACAAGAAGGATACGAACCCGCGCAAGAAGCACGGGAATATTCCGCTGTAACCTCACCACCGTTCCAGCATTCAGCAGCAACCGCGGACGGAGCAAGCTCCGCCCCTACAGCATCACTCTCACGCTATGCAGGCAAAGTGTGCCCGCGGGTTTCCGCGCCGAAGGGGAGGAGGAGGAGGCCGAAGGCGAAGGCCAGAGCGGTGAGAGCCACCGGCGTGCCGAGCGAGCCAAAGTGCTGGACTCCTGCGCCAACTAGAAAAGTAATCCCCGCGCCGCCGAAGCGCGCGAAGGAAGTAGCGAAGGCGAAGGCGCTGGCGCGGCATTCGGTGGGGTACTGCTCGGGCAGCCAGAGGGTGTAGACGGCGAAATTGGCGCCGCCGAAGCCCAGGAAGAAAAGACAGACGAAGAACCAAGGCAGCCCGGCCGCGCCGAGATAGAAGATTTTGCCGAAGGTGACGGCGATAAAAACCATCATCAGAGCGAAATAGAGACCGAGAGCGCCGCGGCGGCCGAGGCGTTCGGCGAGCCAGGGCATGGCTAGGCAGCCCAGGATGGTGGCGAAGGCGACCAGCATGGTGGCGCGGGAGGCCAGTTGCGCGGCGGCGGGACCGGCGCGTCCGGCGGCTTCGGCGAGGGCGGTGACGGCGGCGGGAACATAGACGGTGCCGGCCCAGAGGCCGCAGATGGAAACGAGCATGAAGAGCGAATTGAGAATGGTGCGGCGGCGCCAGGGGTGGGAGAAAAGCACGGCGAGCGGGCGCAAAACATTCCACGAACTCACCACATCTTTCTTCCGCTGCCAGCGTTCGGGTTCGACGACGCCGTGGCGGACCCAGGCCAGCAGCAGCGCGGGCAGACCGCCCACGACGAACATGCCGCGCCAGCCGAAGCGGCCTCCGATGGCGTAGTTGGCGAGCGCGGCGAGGAAGACGCCGACGTAAAAGCCGTTGTGCATGTAGCCGGCGCCGGCGCGGCGGCGGTCCTCGGGCCACTCCTCGGCCACGAAGGTGCCGCCCATGGCCCATTCGCCGCCGATGCCGATACCGGCGAGCAGGCGAAGAATGGCTAGTTGCCAGATGCCGGTGACGAAAGCGCTGAGAAAAGTGAAGAGGGAGTACCAGACGATGGTGAGCATCAGCGTGCGCACGCGGCCGAATTTATCGCCGATGGGGCCCCAGAGAAAGGCGAGTCCCCAGCCAACGAGGAATACAGCGAAGAGCAGCCCGCCGTAGTAGCCGATGTGGCCTTTTGTTGGTTCGATGCTGGAGCGCGGAAGAAGCTCGCGCAGGGAGGGCACCAAGACGAGCGCGTAGATGAAGGAGTCCATGCCGTCGAGAGTGAAGCCGCCCCAGGAGGCCCAGAAGCCGCGGATCTGATTGCGGGTGAGCGGAGTGCGCCGGGCGGTGATTTTTGCGTCGGCCATAAGAAACTTTCGCTAGGCGCTTTCAAGGAGCGGCGGCGGATTGCGCTGCACCCACTGGGTGGCCTGCTCATAGGCGAAGGCCAGTTGGAGAACGGCGAAATCAGCGTGATTTCTGCCGATGATCTGCATGCCCATGGGCAGGCCGGCGGGACCGAAGCCCACCGGAACGTTGATGACCGGACAGCCGGAAAGAGTGCCGGGGACGACGACTTCCATCCAGCGGTGGTAGGTGTCCATGGAAACGCCGTTGATGGATTTCGGCCAGTGCACATTCACGTCGAAGGGAAAGACCTGGGCGCTGGGCAGGAGGAGATATTCGTAGGTTTCGAAAAGCTTGATCAGAGCGGCATAAAATGCGGAGCGGGCTTCCAGGGCTTGGTAGACCCCGGCGGCGGTCAGGCGCAGCCCCCCTTCGACTTCCCACTGGGCTTCGGGCTTCAATTGTGCGCGCTTGGCGGGGTCGGCGTAAAACGCGCCGAGATGATTCGAGATGAGCCAGTGGCGCAGGGTGAGCCAGGTGCGCCAGAGAAGTTGCGGGGAAAAATCGAAGCGGGCTTCCTCGACGCGGCAGCCGAGGGATTCGAAAGATTTGAAGGAGGATTTGCAGAGATCGAGCACGCCCGGCTCGAATGGAAGATGACCGCCGAGATCGCCCAGCCAGGCGATGCGCACGCCCTTAAAATCGCGTTCGAGCGGGCGCAGAAAGAGTTGCGGATTATCGTCAAGCGCGCGCGGGGCGCGCGGATCCGGCCCGGCCATCACGGAGAGCAGAGCGGCAACGTCGCGGATGCTGCGGCCCATGGGGCCGTCGGTCGAAAGCTGTTCGAGAAACACTTCCTTGGAAGGACCGGCGGGAACGCGGCCGCAGGAGGGGCGGAATCCGATGACGTTATTGAAGGCGGCGGGATTGCGCAGCGAGCCCATCATGTCGCTGCCGTCGGCGACGGGGAGCATGCGCAGGGCCATGCTGACGGATGCGCCGCCGCTGCTGCCGCCGGAGGTCTTGGTCGGGTCGTAGGCGTTGCCGACGGCGCCGAAGACGGGATTGTAGGACTGCGAGCCGAGGCCGAATTCGGGGACGTTGGTCTTGCCGATGAGCACCACGCCGTTCTTGCGCAGGCGCTCGACGAAGATTTCGTCCTCGGTGGGGATGCCGTCCACCAGGGGAGAGCCGCCGCTGGTGCGAATGCCGCGCGTGGCCGCCAAATCTTTTACCGCGTGGGGGAAACCGTGCATCCAGCCAAGGGATTCGCCGCGGGCGAGTTGCGCGTCGCGTTCCTCGGCCTGCTTCAGAAGCGAATCGCGGGGCTGCAGGGAGACGATGGCGTTGACGCGGGGATTGAAGCGCTCGATGTGGCCGAGGAAAGTCTGCATCACTTCCCGGCAGGAAACCTGTTTGGAGTGAATGGCTTTGGAAAGGTCGAGGGCGTCGAGTTTTACGAGATCGGGAAGGGCGGAGGCCGCCGCAGCCGGAGCGCTCTCCGCCGCGCCAAGAATCGTTCCCGCGGCGACCGCGCCAGTCAGTTTTCCCGTTGCCGCCAGAAATTCCCTGCGGGTCAGTTCGGAAGCGAGTTTGTCTTCCTTCTCAGGAGCCATTTCCTCTTCCTAAGACTGCGGCACGCGCGTCCGGGCCGGAGCGGTTTCCTTCATGAATGCGGCGGCGAGAAAAACCATAATGGCCCCAGCCGAAGCGATCCACAGCGCGGAAGCCAGCCCGTGCTGATCAGCGATTTTTCCAGCGAGCGAAGGCGCCAGTGTGCCGCCGAAAACCTCCCCGATGAGCGTGACCAGGCCGATGGCCGTCGCCGAAAAGCGCGCCGGGACGGATTCCGTGGGGATCAGCACTAGAGCCAGCGCGGAGATGGCCTGCCCGCCGTTGGCGATAAACGCGGCCGCGGCCATCAGCCACGGATGCAGGACCAGAAACGGAACCTGATACGCCAGGGGCGTAAACGCCGAAATCAGCGCGATGAGAATGAGCATGGATTTGCGCCCGGTGCGGTCGGAAAACCACGGGTAGAGCCAGCCCCACACGAACGCGCCCAGGCCGCTCGCGCCGATGACAAAGCCCGCCAGCGTGGGGGTTTTCTTGGACACCTCGGTGATGTAGAGCGGAGCAAAGGCATGCATGACGAAAAGCCAGGTCATGAAGCCGGTGGCGGCGATGGCGCATAGCCAGATGTTGCGGTAGCGCAGCAGGTTCACGTAGTCGCTCCACGTGGCACGGGGATGCTCGATAGCGGCACCGCCGTCGCGGTCGCCCACGACATTGCGCGCGGACTCGCGCAGGACTTTCCAAAGCAGGACACCCAGAAGGATGCCGGGTATTCCCGCCGCAAAAAAACCGGTGCGCCAGCCGTAGCGCGAAGCGATCTGCGTGGTCATCACCGGAGCGAGCGCCATGCCCACCAGCGCGCCTGCGCTCACCACCACGCCGATATTCCTGCCGCGCCGCGCGGGAGAAGAGGACTCCTCGATGGTAGCCGTCATTGTGGACCAGCTCGGCCCTTCGGCCACGCCCATGAGCGCGCGAACAATGAAAAGCTGGCCGAACGAGCGCGCCACGCCGGAAAGCCAGGAGAGAACGGAGAAGAGGAAGACAGCAGGAATGAGCACCGGGCGCCGGCCAATCCGGTCGGAGACCGCGCCGAAGAAAAGACCGGAAACGGCCCAGGTAATGGCCAGCGCCGAAGCCAGCATGCCCACCTGCGCGTGCGAGAGCTGCAGTTCTTTTGTGAAATAGGGGGCCAGATAGAAAAGGCTCATGCGGTCGAGAAAAACGGTGCCCCAGGCGAAAAACATGAGGACGACGAGAGAAAACTCGTATCGTGCGGAATTCCGTGGCGGATTCATCGAGGGAGAAAAAACCGTCCTTTCGCTGGCCGGAAAATGGTCCGGGCTGGGTTATGAGCGCCTATCATTGCGTAAACTCGCCATTTAGGAAAGACAAATGTAGGGTATTGAGACGGCAATGATAAGTTCCACGTGAAACAACGGCGAAGAGGTTTCCGGCGAAGGCGGAAACGTGATAAAAGCACTGAGGCGGAGCGGACACTTCCCCATGGCGGAAAACTGGAGCAATTTCTACGAGAAGTTCGCGGACGTGGCCGCGCGTCATGCCGCGCGCACGGCCATCGAACTGCAGCACCGCGAGAGCATCGAGGCGGTGACCTACGCGGAGCTGCGGCGGCAGGCGGAAGCGGCCGCGGCGTTTCTGCTCTCGCGCGGGCTGAGCGCGGGAGAGACCTGCGCGATCCTGGCCGACAACGATATCGCCTGGTGCGCGGTGTATCTGGGAGCGCTGCGCGCCGGGGTGCTGGCCGTGCCACTGGATACGCACTATTCGGCGCAGCAGATTGCCACACTGCTGCGGGACAGCGGGGCCAGGATCATTTTTACGACGGAGCGTTTTCTCGCGGACGTCGAGCAGGCCAGGAAGCTGAGCGCATCGGCGGCGGAAGTGGCGCTGCTGCGCGGAACGCAGGCGGGTTTGCCGAGCTTTGAAGAGCTGCGCCAGCGGGAATGGCCCGCGCTGCCTCCCTGCCCCGCGCGCCGCGAAGATCCCGCGGCCATCCTATACACCTCGGGAACGACCAGCGACCCCAAGGGCGTGGTGTTGACTCACGGGAATCTGCTGGCGGAAGCGGAAGCGGTCTTCAGCACGGTGAAGATCACCGAGAAGGACGCGATTCTGGGGGTGATGCCGCTCTATCACGCGCTGGCGCAACTGGCCAATCTGCTGCTGCCCTTCGCCGTGGGAGCGCGGGTGATTTTTCTCGAGGAGATCAGCTCGAGCGAATTGCTGAAGGCGCTGCGGCAGCACCGCCCCACGCTGTTCTGCTGCGTGCCGCAATTTTATTATCTGATTCACCAGAAAGTTCTGGCCAGGGTGGCCGAAGGCGGGTGGCTGAAGAAAAAGATATTCGCGGCGCTGCTAGCCACCACGGCGGCGCTGCGGCATTTTCCCGGCGTGAATATCGGCCCCTACGTCTTTCGCGCGGTGCATGAGGTGATCGGGCGGGAGATGCGCTACCTGGTGACCGGCGGGGCGCGCTTCGATCCCGCGGTGGGGCGGGACTTCTACCGCCTGGGCTTCAGCTTGCTCGAGGCGTATGGACTGACGGAAACCGCCGGCGCGGCCACGGTGACACGCCTGGGCGAGGGCGGACTGGGATTCGCGGGGCGGGCGCTGCCCGGCGTGCAGGTGAAGATCATGCCTCCGGCGGCAGGGGCGGAGGAGGGCGACGCGCGGGGGGAAATCGCCATCCGCGGACCGATTGTGATGCAGGGATATTTTCATCGCGCGGATGCGACGGCGGCGGTGCTGCGGGACGGATGGTTCCTGACCGGCGATCTGGGAACGATCGACGGGCAGGGGCGCGTCTCGGTCACGGGAAGAAAAAAAGAAGTGATCGTGCTGAGCTCCGGGAAAAATATCTACCCGGAGGAGATCGAAGCGTATTACCTGCAAACGCCATACATCGCCGAGCTGTGCGTGATGGGGCTGGCGGCGCCGGGAGAGCCGGCGGCGGAGCGGCTGCACGCGGTGATTGTGCCGAACCTGGAGATTCTGCGCGAGCGCAAGATCGTCAACATCAAGGAAGCGCTGCGCTTCGACATCGAAAATATTTCCGTGCACCTGCCGGCGCACAAGCGCATTCTGAGTTACGCAATCCGCATGGAGCCGCTGCCGCGCACGGCGACGCGCAAGCTGAAGCGCTTCCAGATCGAGCGCGAAACGCGCGAGCACGCGCAAGAGGCGGCGAAAGAAGCCGGCGAGGCCAAAGCCGCGCGGCCGGCGGACGCGGCCTGGGAAGCCGACGCGGATCTGGCGCGCGCGCTCGAACTGGTGCGCGAAGCCGCGCATGACAAGTCCGCGGTGCATCCGGACGCCAGCCTGGAGCTCGACCTGGGGCTGGATTCGATCGAGCGGGTCGAGCTGCTGACCAATCTCGAACAGCTTTTCGAAACGGCGATTACCCCGGAAGCGGGCGAAGCGGCTTACACCGTGCGGCAACTGGTGGAAGCGGTGCGCGCGCACGCCGGAAAAGGCGCGGCGGGGCGGCGGGTGAACGCCTGGGACAAGCTGCTGAGCGATCTGCCGGAAGAGCAGCCACTGCTGAAGGAAATTTTAAAACCGCACAAGGCGGTGACGCTGGCGAGCTTTGTGACGCTGCGCTGCGTGCATCTGGCGGCACGGCTGCTGCTGGGATTGCGCGTGAGCGGCACGGAGCATCTGCCGAAGGACGGCGCGTTTTTGCTTTGCCCCAATCACCAGAGCTATCTGGATGTGTTTCTGCTGGTAGGCGCGCTGCCCTACGGCCTCTTCCGGCGGCTGTTTTTCGTGGGCGCAAGCGAATATTTCGCCACGCCGCTGCGGGCGCGGGCGGCGCGGGCGCTGCACGTCGCTCCGGTGGACCCGGACGCGAACCTGATGCAGGCGATGCAGGCGGGGGCCTGCGGCCTGCGCCACGGGAAAGTGCTGGTGCTGTTTCCCGAAGGAGAACGCACGATTGACGGGGAACTCAAGAAATTCCGCAAGGGCGCGGCGATTCTCGCTTCGCATCTTCAGGCGCCGGTGATTCCCGCCGCGCTCGAAGGGTTCTATGAAGTGTGGCCGCGCAACCGGGCGCTTTCCTGGCGGGCGTTCCTGCCCTGGAGCGGCACGCGGCTGCGGGTGCGCTTCGGCCCGGCATTGGCTCCCGAGCCCGTGGCAGAGACACAGGCGAACCAGGCGGAAGCGGAGACGCACTACGCCGCATTCGCGGAGAAATTGCGGCGCGTGGTGGGGGAACTCTTGGCAGCGATTCGCGCGGAATCGGCTTCCGCCTGAATCGGCTGGGTTAGCTGGTCTTGGCGGCCGCTGCCTTCATTGCCTGACGGCGGCTGGCCACGATCTTCTTGAGCATTTCGAAGCGTTCGCGGCTTTCCTTGGTCAGATAAATCACTTTTTCGATGTTGGCCATCATCTTGGGATTCTGCATCTTCTCGCGAATTTCCTTGAGGTGCGGCTGAATCTTGCAGAAGAGGAAGAACATTTCGCCGCTGGAAGCGCCTTCGAGAAAAAGATCGGCATTGAGCGCGCCGCGCAGCACCAGCGACGCCGCCATGTCCCAATAGCCGAGCACCTGCCGCAGCCACGCGTTTTCCTGCGTGCCCAGGGCCATGCCCACCTTCAGATAGTCGTCAGCGCTTTCCGGCCAGAATTGAATGAGGCCCCAGCTGCGCGCCTTGCGCAGTTCGGCTTCTCGGCGGAGATCGTAAAGGCGGAGGATCAATTCGGCGTCAGCGGTAGTCGGTTTCTTGGCCATGGTTTTCTCCTGAAGAATATTTGAACTCACGCATTGTACACCGGATGCTCCGCTGCCTTCCAACCGCGGCCCGTTGTAGAATCAGCAGGACGCGGAGACCTGTCGCCATGCCCTGGAACGATTGGATCAAGCAAGCGCCCCTGCTCGCCGACGGCGCGTGGGGAACGGAACTGCAGAAGCGCGGGCTGCCGCCGGGCGCCGATCCGGACGGGTGGAATCTTGCGCACCCGGAACGCGTGCGCGAAGTCGCCGAATCCTATGTGCAGGCGGGCAGCCGCGTAATCCTGACGAACACGTTCCGCGCCAATCCCGTGAGCCTGGCTCTCAACGGCCTTGCGGAGCAGACCGCGGCCATCAACCGCGCCGGAGTGCGCATCTCGCGCGAGGCGGCGGGAACGCGCGCGCTGGTTTTCGCTTCGATAGGGCCGACGGGAAAAATGCTGGTGACCAAGGAGATTACCGAGCAGCAGATGAAGGACGCCTTTGCCGCGCAGGCGCGCGCGCTGGCCGAGGAAGGCCCCGACGCCCTTCTGCTGGAGACGCTGACGGATTTGACCGAGGCGCGCATCGCGGCGGAGGCGGCGCTCGCGGCCGGCCTGCCCGTGATCGTCTCGATGGTCTTCGATTCAGGAAAAAACCGCGACCGCACCATCATGGGCACGACGCCCGAGCAAGCCGCCGAAGCGCTTGTTTCCGCCGGCGTGCAGGCCATCGGAGCGAACTGCGGCAGCGGGATCCGCGGCTACATCGCGATCTGCCGGCGGCTGTGCGCGGCGACAACGCTGCCGGTGTGGATCAAGCCCAACGCGGGAATGCCGGAGATGATTGGCGGCAAAGCGATTTACCGCACCACGCCGGAGGAGTTTGCCGCGGATGCGCGCGAGATGGCCGCGGCGGGAGCGGTATTCATCGGAGGATGCTGCGGGACGAGTCCGGACTTCATCCGGGCCATGGCCGCGAGTGGCGTTTACAAACTTCTGTGACGGCAAGTTTCCCGCAAATTGCAGAATTCGCAAAGCGAGCCGCCTTCGCGCACTTCCCTGCCGATGCCGATGACCAGCGAAAGAGATTTTTGCGGAATCATCAGAAAGGACGGGCTGAGGCGCAGGCCGATGGAAGCGGCGTCGAGCAGGCCGAAGATTCCCCGCTGGCCCGTTTGCAGGTCCCATCCGGCCATGCCCGGGCTGAACGGCAGAGAGCTGTGCAGCGATTCGCGCTCGGCCACTTCCCCGAAATGCCGGCAGATGGACATGGAGAGGGCTTCGATGGCGGCGGTGCCGAAGCCGTCGAGCGCCAGGGCCAGGGAGATGTCGCGAGTCTGCATGGCGGCGATAAGCGCATCCAGTTTTTCGCCGAGCGTGGCCACGATCACCAGGTCCAGCTGTTCACGACCTAGCATCTCTGTGTAGTCAGCGTAGGGGCTGGCAGACATGCAGGACGGACTGCACGGTGAACGAGCGGCAGAGGACGCGCGGCGCGAGAACCTGCATCCCTTCCCGCAAGGCGCGCTCCGCTAGATCCACGGCGCGGGGCTGGCGCGCGCGGAGTTTTCCGGGGTCGGCGCCCTGCGCGCGCAGGACCTGGTCCACGTCCACTTCGATCAGCAGACCGCTTAGCTCCCGCCCGAAATCCGGCGCATCAAGTTCTCGCTTCATCGCATCGTCATCCTGAAACTCACAGGCCTGCCGCCTGCTGACTGCCCGCGCGCCGCGCCTGCTCCTGAAGGATGGCTTTCCATTCGCTTTCGATTTGTTTAGGCAGCTCGGGGCGTTTGTAGGCGGCGACGAGTTCGTTCACGCGAGCGCGCGCGCGGGCGAAGAGGTCCTGTGAACCGCCCTGCTCCCAGGAATGCAGCGTGCCACGATCGATCAGGTGCGAAGGAAGATGCTGTTCCGTGCGGAAAAGACGGCGGGTTTCGGGCAGTTTTAAAAATTCACCGGCGAAGCCGGCCTGCGCGAACATGGCCGTAGCCAGGGAATCGCCGCGCGGGCTGATGCCTTGGAGAACGCGCTGCGCCGCGGCAATCGCTTCGGCGTCCAGCGCCAGCTTTTCCGCGCTGTGGCAGGCCAGCGAATCGAGCATGCCCGCGCCGGAAATCATGTTGATGCCGGCGAGCGCGCCGAGCAGGACGGCGGAGGAAGTTTCCATTCCGGCCTGTGCGTCGAGAATTTTCGCGTCGCTGCCGCCGAGATAGCCGTGGGTGGGCAAGCCGAAATGTTTGCCGATTTGCGAGCAGGCGGCATTGAGCATGGCCGTTTCAATGGCTCCCATGGGCGTAATTCCCGTGCGCATATCGAAAATGGCCGGCGCGCCGCCCCAGACGACGGGAGCGCCGGGCTGGGCCAGCTGGTGAATGACGATGCCGGCGAGGCATTCGGCGGCATGCTGCACGACGGCGCCCGCGAGCGTCACCGGAGCGGTGGCCCCGGCCATGGGCACGGAAATAATTTCAGCGGGAACTCCCGCGCGGGCCAGGTCCACCAGATTCTGCGCGGCGAAATCGGACCAGTTGAGAGGAGGAGAGGGGCAGACATCGAAGATGGCGCGCGGCCTGGCTTTCAGCGCGGCGCGGCCACCGCAGTCCGCGGCCAGCAGGTCGATCATGGCCGGAGCGGTGTGAGCGGAAAATGCGCCGGTCACCACCGGCTTGCCCGAATGCCGCAGGACCACATGCAGCCGCCAGAGGTCGCCAATCTCCTGCGGCGCGTCATTGCAGACGACGGCGGTGGACTGCGCGGTGTATTGCGGAAGCATTTCGGCCACCTGCACCAGGCGTTCGAGGTCCGCGGTGCGGGTCATGCGGTGCTGCATGGTTTGCGGGTCGAGAATGTGGACGCAGGAAGAGCCGGGATCGAAATGCACGGCATCGCCGCCGTAACGGACGGCGGGCTCCCCGGCGCGATTATGCAGAAAGAATTCGCGCGGCGCGGAGGAGAGAGCGCGGCGCACCAGCGCTTCGGGGATGCGCGCCACGCCGTTTTCGATGCGCGCGCCGGCGGCGGACAGCAGTTCGACGGCGTCCGCTGCCTGCACGCGAATGCCCGGCTCGGCAAGCAGCGTATACGCTTCGCCCAGAATTTTTTCGAGCAGTTCTCCGTCGAGCAGTTCCAGCTTGGGCTGCATGGTCAGGCTCCGGCTACTTCCCGAGCAACGTTCTTGCCAGGGAGAGCGCGGCCAGGGCGTCTTCTCCGTAGCCGTCGGCGCCGATTTCCCGGGCCCAGTCGTGCGTCACGGGCGCGCCTCCAAGGATCAGCTTGACGCGCGGGCGGAGGCCGTGGCGCTCGAGAGCCTCGGCAACGTCCTTCTGCCCGGTCATGGTGGTGGTGAGCAGGGCGGAGACGCCGACGATGTCCGCGCCGAGTTCGCGGGCTTTGGCGGCAAACGTTTCGAAAGGAACATTCACGCCGAGGTCGTGAACCGCGAAGCCGCTGGCGGTGAGCATGGTGCCCACCAGAGTCTTGCCAATTTCGTGAATGTCGCCCTGGACCGTGCCGAGCACGACCGTGCCCAGCACTTCGCGCTGCGCGCCGGACTTCTTCATCTCCGGTTCGAGAATGGCCACCGCGGCTTTCATGGCTTCCCCGGCCAGGACCAGATCGGGCAGAAAAAATTCTCCCGCGGCAAATTGCTCGCCCACGTGCGTCAGCCCCGCGACGAAGCCGCGGTTGATAGCCTCCAGCGGCGGGACGCCCAGCGCGATGGAATCGCGGCTCAACCGCGCGGCTACTTCGGGGTCACCATCCACAATGGAATCGCGCATGGCGCGGAAAAGGTCGTCGTGCAAGAAGCCCTCCAAACCGCCGCTGCTGTGCTGATTCTGGCACAGAAGAAAGCGGAACAGGGCATCTTTCCCGGGGCGCAAAGCGGTTACAGGCGGCAATCGCAAGCAGCGCGGGCCAATCCTTGCTAGAATGGGAAGGTTATGCTCACGGTCAATGACATCACTATGCGCTTCGGCGGAAGAATCCTGTTCGAGGAGGTCACCTGCTCGTTTCTTCCCGGGCGGCGCTACGCGATCACGGGGCCCAACGGAGCGGGCAAATCCACGTTCATGAAGATCCTGGCGGGCGAACTCGAGCCCACCAAGGGCACCATCGGGCGCCCCAGAAAAATGGGCATCCTGCGGCAGGACCAGTTCGCCTTCGACGAATACCGCGTGATTGACGCGGTGATTATGGGCAACGCGCCGCTGTGGAAGGCGCTGGTGGAGCGCGACACGCTCTACGCCAAGCCGCACGAGCAGCTCTCCGACGCCGACGGCATGCGCCTGGGCGAACTCGAAGGCGTGGTGGGCGAGGAAGGCGGCTACACGGCCGAGGCCGACGCGGCGGTGCTGTTGGACGGGCTGGGCGTGGAGTCCGAGCTGCACGAGCGCAAGATGAAGGAACTGCAGGGCGGGCAGAAGGTGCGCGTGCTGCTGGCGCAGGCGCTCTTTGGCAACCCTCCGGCGCTGCTGCTGGACGAGCCCACCAACAACCTGGACCTGGATTCGCTGCACTGGCTGAAGGACTATCTGCTCGAGTATGAAGGCGTGCTGCTGGTGATTTCGCACGACCGGCACTTCCTGAACAGCGTGTGCACGCACATCGCCGACATCGACTACGAAACCATCATCATGTACAACGGCGGCTACGACGACATGGTGCTGGCCAAGACACAGATTCGCACGCGCATCGAGAAGGACAACGCAGTGCGCGAAAAGAAAATCGCCCAGCTGAACGACTTTATTGCGCGCTTTTCCGCGGGCACGCGCTCGGCGCAGGCCACTTCGCGCAAGAAGGAAGTCGAGCGGCTGCAGACGACGGAACTGGCCCGCTCCAACATTCAGCGCCCTTACATCCGCTTCGCCATCGAAAAGCAGTCCGGGCGGCTGCCGCTGGAGGCCAAGCGCCTGGCGAAATCGTATGAGCCGCTGAAAGTGATCCAGTCGTTTTCGGCGAGCGTGACGCGCGGGGAGAAAATCGCCATCATCGGGCGCAACGGCGCGGGCAAGACCACCCTGCTGAAATCGCTGATTCACAACGCCGGGGACTTCGTTCCGGACGCCGACCGCAGGTTCCCCGTGGACGGCGGCAACGTGGTGTGGGGCCACGAAGTGACCGTGGGCTATTTCCCGCAGGACTTCGGCGACACCACCGTGGACAAATCCAAGGGCATGACCGCGATCGAATGGCTCTGGCAGTTCAACCCCACGGCGTCGCAGGAAGAACTGCGCGGGCTGCTGGGGCAGATGCTCTTCAGCGGCGAAGACTCCCTGAAGGCCACCAAGGCGCTCTCCGGCGGAGAGACGGCGCGGCTGCTGTTCTGCAAGCTGATGATGCAGAAGCCCAATGTTCTGGTGCTGGACGAACCCACCAACAACCTGGACCTGGAAGCCATCAACGCGCTGAATATCGCCCTGCAGAAGTATGAAGGCACGCTGCTGCTGGTCACCCACGACGAGGACGTCCTCGACGAAGTGGCCACGCGCATCTGGCACATTCAGGGCGGGCACGTCGAGGACTTCAAGGGCACCTACGAAGAGCTGCAGGCGCGCAGCGCCCCGGTGGCTAAGCCGGCGAAGGCGCAGAAGCGCTAACGATTCGCCGGGTGGCCGGCGATCAAAAAAGCGTCAGTGCTTGCCGATCTGGTCCGCGATAAAAGAATGCCACGGCCGGCTCCGGCCGCTTTCCTCGGCTTCATCCATGCGCAGAAACGTGTTCTGGGCGTAGCGCACGGCCATCCAGCGCAGCGGTTCCGGCTCCCAGTTGGGCGAATGGCGTTGCGCCACGGGCAGCGTATCGAGGCCCGTGCGCTTTCCGGAAATTAATTCCGCAAGAACCCTTCCCAGCAGATTCGTGGTGGAAACTCCCTGGCCGGTATAGCCGCGCGCGGTGCCGATGCGCGAAGAGGCGTCGAAGGAGGCCATGGGCATCCAGTCGCGCGGCATGCCCACCGGGCCGCCCCAGGCGTGCGTGAATTTCACATCCCGGAGCGCGGGAAACCATTCGGCGACGTACTGATGAATTTTTCCGTGCGTGGCGGCGTGGCGGTCCTGCTCGTCGGTGATCTTCGAGCCGAAAAGATAGGGCGCGCCGCGGCTGCCGAAAAGGATGCGGCCGTCGGCGGTGCGCGTCAGGTAGTCCACCGTGTGGCGGAAGGAGGCCAGGCTTTCGCGGCGCTCCCAGCCGATTTGCGCCCACTGCGCGGAGGAAAGCGGCTCGGTGACGGCGATGAGCGAGTACATGGGCAGAATCGCGCGGTGCAGTGCGGGCAGGCGGGAGAGATAGGCTTCCCCCGCCAGAACGAGGGCTTTTTTCGCGCGGAGTTCGCCGCCCGGCGTGACCAGCCGCGGCGCAGCACCCCCGGCGAACTGCGTCACTTCGGTCTGCTCGTAGATGACGCCGCCGCGGCGCTCGACGGCGCGGGCCAGGCCGCGGACGAGGCGGCCGGGATTCACGCTGCCATTGTGCGCGGCGAAGAGCGCGCCCTGCACGTTGGTCACGCGGACGCGCTCGGCGGCCTCGGCGGCGCTGAGCAGCACGTGGCGGTCGCCCAGCCCCAGGCGTTCGTAGCCGGCCCGCCCATCTGAAACTGCGCGTCAATGCGCTCGGCTTCACACACGCGGGCTACTTCGTCCACCGTGTCGTACATCGCCAGCATCAGCGCCCGCGCGGCGTCGCGCCCGTAGCGGCGCTCGAGTTCCACCGGGGTCACCGGAAACTTCGACGAACACCATCCGCCGTTACGCACCGAAGCACCGTAGCCGGCGATTTCCTTTTCCACCACGGCCACGCGCAGCCCGGGGTTATCGCGCAGCAGGTAGTAGGCGGTCCACAAGCCGGAAAAGCCGGCTCCCAGGACAGCCACGTCCACTTCCGCGGAACGCTGCAGAGCCGGACGCGGGGCAAGTTCTTCGCCGAGCGTGTCCAGCCAGAAACTGCATTTCTTGTAGTCGGTCATGTACTCCCGCTTTCGCGCGCTGCAAACAGCGGCCTCGCTGCGCCTTGCGCATCATTTCTTTCCAGTTCCGCGCGGACCAGTCTGAACAAGGACTGCGCGATCAAGCAAAAGCAAACGCCGGGACTACCGCACAGCGAGAGCACGCCTTACTGGCCGGACTCGGGCTCCTCGGCGAGAGCGTTGGCGGCGGGCACTTGAGATTCCATCCGGGCCAAAAACTGCGTCAGAAGAGCGCGTTCCTCGCTGGAAAATCCGCTCAACAGCTTTTGTTCCCTTTTGCGCGCCAGCTGCACGATGCGATCGTGCAGGGCAAGGCCCTTGGGGGTCAGCGCCAGAATCTGGCTCCGGCGGTCATACTGGTCCGGGCGAACCTCGACGTGCCCGCCCTCACGCAGCGATTGAATGCTGCGGCTGACCGCTCCCTTGTCCAGACCGGTGGCCTCGGAAACCCACCGCGGACTGACCCACGCCTCCCGGGCCAGCAGCGCCATGATGCGCCATTCGGTGATGCCCACGCCAAAGCGCGGGCGGTAGACCGCCGAAGCGCCGCTGGATATTTTATTGGCGAGGAAGGTCAGGTGCGCGGGGACGTAGTCCTTGAAATCGAGCGCCATGGAGGACGTGCGGGAGCCGTTCTCCTGCGGCGATGCAGCATGGGATCGTTTGGCACGGCGCATCAGAAACACCTCGACGATGAACTCTCGTAAAGTGGCACGGTAGCAAAATTGTATCTGCGGATGCTTGCATAGGCAACCACTCATCGAAGGGAGCTGGAGGAACCACCGAGGGACCAGCTTTTCTTCGCAGGGCAATCGGGGAAATAAAGCCAACCTGCAAATGGGGGGCGCAGTGGGCTCTGCAGCACGGAAAAGACTACCTCAAAGCAAGCTTCGTGGTGGATCTCCCACGGAATTTGCCGCTCGGTTGGTGGGCCCGCCAGGATTTGAACCTGGGACCAACGGATTATGAGTCCGCTGCTCTAACCGCTGAGCTACGGGCCCTTCCACTGCCATCAGCGCGGTCGGTTTTCAGTGTAGAGCATTCCCCGGACAGCGGCAACGGCTATCGGCTTTCTTTCCGTCTTGCCAAGCAGCCAGGATTTCCGCGCACGACCTCTCCATTATAATTCATTCTCTTAAAGAGTAACCATTACGGCAACTTCCGTCCAGCCCGCCCGCGCTTCCGCTAAAGTGAAGACAAGCGAACAAGGAGGTGCTCTGTGGCCATGCAAGACCAGCCCGTCCAGGACGCCGCCCGCCGGCGCAGTACCCGCTACCCCCTCTTTGCGCCCATCCAGGTAGACTGGGGCGCTTCCGGTCATTCCTCGCATACGGCGGAAGCCCACGCCAAGGATGTCAGCATTCATGGAGGCTTGCTGCAGTTTCTGAACTCTGAAAAGTATCCGCGGGCCGGCACCGAACTCGTCCTGCGCAATCTCATCACCGGCGAGGAAATCCGGGCGCGCGCCGGCGCCATCCGCCGCGCCAAGGACGGCGTCTTGCTCGGCATCGCCGTCGAGCTTTTGCAGCCCAGCGAAACCTTCTGGGGCCTCACCTTCTGGGTGAAAAAAACGACTATCGAACTCAAGCGTCTGGATCAAGAGATCACCGCGGGCAACGTGGACCCCCGCGTCCTGCGCGAATTCCGCGACGCCGTGGATTATGTGCGCAAGACCGCCTGGGCCGTCCAGGAATGGCAGGAGCGCCAGCGCCAGCATCGCGACACGGCCACCGTCCTTCCCCTGCTCTTCACCGAACGCGTCCGCCGCGCCGCGCAGCTTTGCGAAGCCGTAAACTCCGGCCTCACCGAGCACGAAATCAAGCCCGAAACCGAGGGCATTGAAGCCCTCTTCCGCGCCGCCCGGCGCCTCTATATTAATTTGAAGGATCTCTTCGGCGAAAAAGAACTCCGCTAGAATCCTGCGGCTCCCTGCTGTCCGCGCTAGGCGTGCGAAAGCGCGGTGCGCGAACGCTCCGCCACGCCCGCCAGCGCCTGCTCGATTACATCCAAGCCTTCATCCAACTGCGCGTCCGTGACCACCAGCGGCACCAGTATTCGCAGCACATTTCCAAACGTTCCCGCCGTGATCGTGATTACGCCGTGCTCCGTGCAGTATTGCGCCACTTCCTTCATCTCCGCCTCGCCCGGCTCGCGCGTTTCCGCGTCGCGCACCAGCTCAATCGCGCACATGGCTCCCAGTCCGCGCACATCCCCCACCAGCGCCCACTTCTTCTGCCATCCCCGCGCGCGCTCCTCGAACCTCTTGCCGATTGCCGTCGAGCGCGCCAGCAATCCTTCCTTCTCCAGGATCTCCAGCGTCGCCAGCGCCGCCGCGCACGCCGCCGGATTCCCTCCGAATGTTCCGCCAATCCCGCCCAGTCCCGGCGCGTCCATCACCTCCGCGCGCCCGGTCACCGCCGCCAGCGGCAGCCCTCCGCCCAGCGACTTGGCCGTGGTGATGATGTCCGGCTCGACCCCGTAATGTTCGATCGCAAAAGTTTTTCCCGTGCGCCCGATGCCGCTCTGCACCTCATCGGCGATGAACAGAATGCCGTTCTTCCGGCAGATCTCCTGAATCATCGTGAAAAATTCCCGCGGCGGCGCCACGAATCCGCCTTCTCCCAGCACCGGCTCGGCAATCACCGCGGCCACCGTTTCCGCCGCCACCACCTTCTTGAAGGCGTTTTCCAGCTGGCTCGCGCAGGCCGTTCCGCACGAGGGATACTTCATCCCGTACGAACACCGGTAGCAATACGCGTACGGTATGCGATAAATCTCCCCCGGAAACGGCTCGAACCCCGCCTTGTACGGATGCGTCTTGCTGGTCAGCGCCATGGACATGTATGTCCGCCCGTGAAACGCGTCTTCGAACGCGATCACCGCCGGCCGTTTGGTGTACGCCCGCGCGATCTTGATGGCGTTCTCCACCGCTTCCGCTCCGCTGTTCGCCAAAAATGTCTTCTTCGCGAACTTTCCCGGCGCCAGCGCGTTCAGCTTTTCCGCCACCGCGATATAGCTTTCATACGGCGTCATGCTGAAGCACACGTGCAGAAACTTCTCCATCTGGCTGCGCACCGCCGCCAGCACTCCCGGCGCGCGGTGGCCCATGTTCAGGCAGCCGATCCCGCCGGCGAAATCCAGAAAGCGGTTGCCGTCCACGTCCTCGATGACCGCGCCCTCCGCGGACGCCGCGAACACCGGAAGCGCATGAAACGGTCCGCGCGGAACCGCCGCCACGCGCCGCTCCATCAGAGCCTTCGACTTGGGCCCGGGAATTGCCGTGCGAATCTGTATTGTGCTCATCAGTACCACCCGATCGGTGTCTCGTCCAGGTTCACGAACACCTGCTTGGTTTCGAGATATTCTTCCAGCCCCCACGGCCCCAGCTCGCGCCCGAATCCCGACTGCTTGTAGCCGCCCCAGGGCGCTTCCACGTACGTCGGCTGCATGTGGTTGATCCACACGATCCCCGCGCGCACCGCCTTAACCACGCGAAACGCCTTGAAAATGTCCCGCGTCCACACCGCCGCCGCCAGCCCGTACGGCGTATCGTTGGCGATGCGGATGGCCTCCGCTTCGTTTTCGAACGGAATCACCGTGGCCACCGGCCCGAAAATTTCCTCGCGGGCGATCCGCGCGTTATTGTTCACGTCGCAGAAAATCGTCGGCTGCACGTAATACCCCTTGGCAAACTCCTTGGGCCGCCCGCCTCCGCTGGCCACCCGCGCTTCCTTCTTCCCCAGTTCGAGATAGGACGTCACCCGGTCGTACTGTTCCCGGCTGACCAGCGGCCCCATCTTCGTTTCCCGGTCCATCGGCGGCCCCAGCTTGATCTTTTTGGCCTTCTCCGTCATGGCCTCGACAAATTTTGAATAGATCTTCTTCTCCACCAGGATGCGGCTCCCCGCCGAGCACACTTCCCCCTGGTTGATGAACACGCCGAACAGCGCGCCGTCCACCGCCGCTTCCCAGTCCGCTTCCGCGAAGAAAATGTTCGGCGATTTTCCGCCCAGCTCCAGCGTCACCCGCTTCAGCGTGTCCGCCGCGCTCTTCACGATGATCTTGCCCACCGCCGCGCTGCCCGTGAAGGCAATCTTGTCCACGCCGGGGTGGGCCACCAGCGCCGCTCCCGCCGTCTCGCCCATCCCGTTCACGATGTTCACCACTCCCGGCGGCAGCCCGGCTTCCTCGAACCACCGTGCCGCTTCCATCATGGTGCAGGGCGTCTGCTCCGCGGGCTTCAGCACGATTGTGCAGCCCGCCGCGATCGCCGGCCCCAGCTTCCACGCCGCCATCACCAGCGGATAGTTCCACGGAATTATCTGCCCGGCCACGCCCATCGGCTCCTTCAGCGTGAAGCTTAGGCCGTTGGCCGGCACCGGCATCGTCTGCCCCATCACCTTGTTGGCCAGCCCGCCGTAGTATTCAAAACAGGTCGCCGCGTCGGCGATGTCGTATTCCGCCTCCACCAGCGGCTTGCCCGTGTTGCGGCATTCCAGCTCGGACAGCATGGCTGCGTTGGCACGAATTTTTTCCGCCAGCTTAAAGAGAATCCGTCCGCGGTCCTGCGCCGAGGTCTTTCCCCAGTCGCCGGTATCAAAAGCCGCGCGCGCCGCCTTCACCGCGCTGTCCACATCCGCCGCGCCGCCCGCCGCCACCTGCGCGATCACTTCTTCCGTGGAAGGGTCATAGACCGCGAAGGTCTCGCCCGTCGCGCTGCTCACGAACTTCCCGTTGATGTAGTTTTGGTAGCTGCGAACGCTCTGTTTTGCCGTGCTGGACATTGTCCCCTCCACGCTTCTCTTGAATCCTCAAGCGCGCTTACCGCGCCGCTTTCCGCCCGCCGTACACAAAAAAGAAAAACGCCGCCAAACCGATAAATCCAGCGGTTCCTCCCACCATCCAAATTTCATAGGACAGGATCGACTTGATCTGCGCCGCCGGCGAAAACACCACGAGGATCCCCAATATCGTCGTCAGCAGCCCGCTGCCGCCCGCGGCATAAAGCACCCACGGCTGGTAATATCCCGCCTCCCTCGTCTTATCCCGCGCGATCTTCAGCAGCGCCGCGAACAGATAGATAAACGGAATCAGTTGCAGCACCACCGCCAGCGAAAGCAGCTTCTGAAATGTCTCCTGCACCCCGGAATCCGTCACCGTGAAATTCACAATCACCAGGATCAGGGATATCACCGCGTGCACAATCAACGCCGCATAGGGCGTGCCATATTTCGGATGCACCTTGCCCAGCCACGACGGCATGTAGGAATCGAGGCCCGCCACGAATGGAATGCGCGCCGAACCGCCCAGCCACGCCGAGCCGATTCCCGCAATCGAAATACTCAGCATCAGCGCGAACGGCGCCACAATCCATCCGCCGCCCACCCGCGCCGCCATATGCTCCACGGCCTGCACGATTCCCTGCAGCACGCTGATGTCGCTCTGCTTCACGCCCGTCAGCAGCGTCAGCGTCGCTCCTATATAGAGCGCTCCGGAAAGCAGCCCGCCCCAGGCCACCGCTCCCGGCAATGTCTTCCGCGGATCCTGGATCTCGTCGCCCATCACCGAAGCCAGTTCCAGCCCCACCAGCCCGAAGCAGATTACCCCAAACGAATTAATGAGAAACCGCGGATTCGCCGGAATTCGAAAATCGTTCGCCGTTACCGTCGTCCCAAAGCGCATCCACACTAGCAGCCCCAGGCCAATCAGTATCGCCGCGGCAATTCCCGTCCCCACCGCCCCGGCATTATTCACCCACTTGCCCACGCCCAGACCAACCACGTTCAGCACCACCAGCAACCCCAGCAGCACCACCGAGGCTCCCAGCGCAAACATGCGGTTGTCCGCCAGTTGCGCATGGCTGGGCCCCAGCACGAACACCGAAACGCCCACGAAATACAGCATCACCGTGGGCACGTACATCATGTTATTCGTCCAGTAGCACCACCCGGAAAGAAACCCGTGAAAATCTCCAAATTCCTTTTTCGCCCACAGGTAAACTCCCCCTTCGCCCGGATAGCGATGGGAGAGTTCGATCACCGCGATTCCCTGCGGCACGAAAAAGAGGATCAGCGCCACCACCCACAGCCAGACGGTCACTCCTCCGTTGGCCGCGATGCTGGGCACCACGTTGAGGTTGAAAACCGCGACGACAAATAGCAGCACAAGGTCCCAACGGCCTAATACTCGCTTGAGATGGGGCTGCTCCTGCTCCCCCGCCTGTTCCGTCAGGACCTCGTTTGCCAAGTCCGCTCTCCCGTTGCTGTCGATTTACCTTAGTGTCCCGCCGCGACCGTCACCGGCCCGCGCTCCTGCTGCGCCTTCGCCAGCCCCGGAGCCACGTCCTCGAACGCCGCGAGGTGCTTGTCAATGTCCGCTTCCGTGTGCTGCACGGAAATCGTCCACTGCTCGTCCCACCAGTAGGGCTGCGCCAGCACCCCCCGGTTGACCATCCCGAACCAGTACTGTCTCCACAGGTCAATGTCCACCAGCGTCCAGTCGCGATAGTTCTGGATTTCCTTGGGGTACAGCATCAGTGCCCCGTTCGCACCCGCGCTGGCCACGTACGCCTTCAAGCCCACCTTCGCGATCGTCTTGCGGTATCCTTCCGCCAGCTTCTTGCTCAGCTTGGCCACGTGCGCATAATTCTCGCGCGTGAGCACCGAGCGGAACGTCGCCAGCCCCGCCGCCATCGAAATCGGATTCGTGTTGTACGTCCCGCCGTGAAATACCTTGTGGTCGGAGATCAGGTCCATCACCTTCCGGCTTGTTCCAAACGCCGCCAGCGGGAATCCTCCGCCGATGGATTTCGCCAGGCAGGTAATGTCCGGCTTCACGTTGTAGGCTTCGCTCGCTCCGCCCCAGCCCAGTTTCGCTCCCGTTTTCACTTCGTCGAAGATCAGCAGCGCTCCGTTTTCCGTACACAGCTTGCGCAGTCCTTCCAGGAACCCCGGCTGCGGCATGCACAGCCCAACGTTCATCAGGATCGGCTCCAGAATAACCGCGGCAATCTGCCCCGGATTTCCCTTGAACCGCCGCTCCACGCTCTTCAGGTTATTGAAGCTGGCTATCACCACGTTGGCCACGCTGGCCTGGGGCACTCCCAGCCCGCCCGGAACCGAATTCGGCGCATCCGCGTCGCCGTACTCTTCTGGCTTGGGCTTCACGCTGATCAGCGCCGTGTCGTGCAGTCCGTGGTAGGAGCCTTCGAACTTGATAATCTTGTCCCGCCCGGCCGCCGCCCGCGCAATTCGGCATGCGTGCATCGTCGCTTCCGTCCCGCTCGAGCCGAAGCGCACCATCTCCACCGGATACCGCCCGCAGATCTCCTCGGCCAGTTCCCATTCCATGTCGTGCGGCATGCCGTAGGCCGTGCCATGGTGCAGCTGCGCCTCCACCGCCTTTACCACTTCCGGATGCGAATGCCCCGCCATCAGCGTCCCGAAGCATAGGTTGTGGTCCACGTACTCGTTGCCGTCAATGTCCCGGATCTTGCTTCCCTGCGCTTCCTTCACGAACAGCGGATATGGATCATAGGCCCGGTAGTTGCTGGCCACTCCCAGCGGAATCCTCTTCAGCGCCCGCGTGTGCGATGCCGCCGATTTCGGCGTGCGCTTTTCGTAGGTGCTGATTTCATTCTTCAGTGCGTCGTGCATTTCATTGCTCCCTGATTCTTAGGCAGGGCGGAGTTTCCTTGGACGGCTACAGTTGCGCGGTGTTCTCTCCGCCCGGCATCCGCCGAATCGTCCGGGCCCGGGCTCCGTGCAGATGGAAGAGCGAGGCGAGCCTTCTGCGGCCCGCCTCTCCTCCGTGCTGTTCCGTTCCTAGAAGTACAGCTTCAAGGCGAACTGCATCAGCCGCGGATCGCGCGCGCGCTTCACCCGCCCGAAATCCCCGCCGTCGGTGATATTGCCATCCGGCTGCATGAACTGCGTGTGGTTGAACACGTTCATGAATTGCCCGTGGAATTCGAAATGGACCCTTTCATTCACGGGAATCTGTTTCTGGAACCCCATGTCCGTGTTCAACGAACTGGGACCGCAGCAGATGGTCCGCGGCGCGTTGCCGATTGTGCCCAGCGCCACCGTGGCGTTGGTGAACGTGTTGGGATCGAACCCGTAGCCGTTAATGCGCGGGTCCGTCGCATGGAAGACGGCTCCCGGAGCAAAGTTCGGCTGCCCGGGCATCTCGAAGTCGAAGCTGCCCTGCAGCTCCATGTCATCCTGCGAGGTGATGCGGACGGGGAATCCGGTCTGGAACTGGGTAATCCCGGACAGCGACCACCCATTCACGACCTTCCCCGCGAATCCTTCATGCTTGGGCACGGGCAGTTCCCAATCGAAGCTGAAGACGAAGCGGTGCTTCGCGTCAAAGATCGAAAGCGAACGGTTGCGCTTCATGTTGTAGGGGTCCACCAGGCTTTCAAACGTGGACGCGTAGTCCAGCGATTTGCCCAGCGTGTACGACGCCTGGAACTGCACGCCGTGCGAGAAGCGCTTTTCCAGGCTGGCCTGCAGCGAGTTATAGGACGAGTTGGCGATTGTATCCTGCGAAAAGATGCTGGTGATCACGGGGATACCGTCCACCGGGCAACCCACCCCGGTTGTCGGTTCGCAGATGGGCGAAGAAAACGGCCGCAGGCCCACCAGGGTGATGTCCGTCGGGTTCGGTCCGGTCACGCTTGCCACCGAACCATAGGGCAGATGCAGGGTGACCCCAGCGGGAATCGTGCCCGCCGGAATAAAAAACGAGCTATCCTCATACCACGGCCCGCAGGCCAGGCCCGCGTCCCCGGTAAGTGTTGAGATGTTGTTCAAGTCATTGCAGGTCTGAGCGTTGCCGGGGTTGCGGTCGCGCGTCGCCAGCAGGCGGTGACCCTGACGGCCCACGTAGCCGATTTGGAAGACCAGGTCCTTCATAATCTCCCGCTGAATCGTCAGGTTGTACTGCTCCGCGTATTGCGACTTCATGTTCGCCGGCCATTGTCCGTAGAACAGCATGGGACGGAAGATCGACCAGTCCACGGGGCTGTTGCGCGGCGGATTCAGGATTCCGTTGAACGGGTTGGGAGCGCTGGTGCCATCCTGATACTGGAACGGCAGGCTGAATGTGGTGTTATAGATGCTCGTGCTGCCCCCGAATGGCGGCTCGGCGCTGAACTGCTCGAGCACCAACTGCTCGATCGGGTTGTAGAACATCCCAAACCCCACCCGCACGCTGGTCTGTCCCTTCCGTCCAAACAGCTTCCCCAGCGCGCCATCACCGCCCGGACTCCAGGCCAGGCCGATGCGCGGCGCAAAGGCGTTGTAATACGGATTGGTCAGCCCCGCGGGCACACCGGAATCCCCCGGCACTACTACGCCGGTCGGGGTGACTCCCGTATTGTCGCAAGTTGGATTCGCAATCCCGTAATTGGTCTGGTAGTTGAGAATGCTCGAGGCGTTCAGTTGGCACGGATAGACGGTCGAGTTCTGCCCCGGATGGAACGTTTGCACCTTCTGTCCCTTATCCGTCAGCGGCGTGTTCAACTCCCATCGAATTCCGTAGTTCAGCGTCAAGTTCGGAGTGATGGTCCAACTGTCCTGCGCGAAGAGGTAGGCCGCCTTGCTGCGCACCAATTCATCCTGCGCCGAACCTTGAATGTAGTTGTCGTTCAGGCCCAGCAGGAAGTTCGGGAACAGGTTGATGTTCCCCTGACAGATTCCGTTTGCATCCAGCGCGCCGCCATAGCAGGGTTCGTTCGGACCGCCGCCATACAGATAGAACGCGCCGTTGACGTCGAAATAGAGTCTCTGGTCGAACTGCTGGATGCGGAAATCCGCACCGAACTTCAGGCTGTGCTTGCCAATCACTTTTCCGTAGCTGTCCGTAAATTGGTAGCTATTCCCCTTCTGCGGCAGTTCTCCCTCAAAGTTATTGCCCATCGAGAATCCGCCGGAGATCGAAACGAAAGGCAGGCCTTCTCTCCCGGAGCCCAGCGCCGGATTGATACCCAAGCTCGAATTGCCCGCATTGGTCGGATTGCTCAGGTCGATGAAGCAGTTATTGGCGACCACTTGCGGACAGGAGTCCTTCAACAAACTGGTGTGCTGCGGGTGCAGATAGGTTCCTTGCCCCTCGCGCAAGAAAGTAAACCGCGCCTCATTGACTCCGTTGCTCCCCAGTTGCCAGGTGTGGCTGACGTTAATCTGCTGGGTGCGCTCGTCGGTCAGGTCGCCGTAGCCGGGCAGCGTTGCTCCGCCAGCCTGGAACCGCGCAAACGGCTTGGCCAGATAGTGCTGCGTGAAGTAGTAGTACCCGGTCAGATGCTGCTTGCTGGTCAGTTCCTGATCCAGCTTGACCGTGAACTGATTGCTGCGCTCATGCCCCAGCGGCACTCCCTGCCACGTCCCGTCCGGACGGTTGGCGCTCGGCACCAGCGTCATCAAATCGCGCGCCGTCTGGTCCATACAGGCCGTGGGTATCACTCCCGTGGTGAAAATCGAGGAATACGCGGTGCCATCCACAATCGGCGCACCAAGACCCAGGGCCGTAAGGCAACCGGGGCGATTGTTCAAAATACTGGCATTGGACAAAATTCCGCCGAAGCCCCCTCCAGCCGAAAAATCTCCGCTGCGCTCCAGCGCCGTGGGCACCGCCACCGTGTCCGAAGAAGTGCCCTTGCGCTTCCGGTCGCCCTCAAACGAGGCAAAGAAAAACGTCTTGTCCTTCTTCACCGGCCCGCCGAACGTCGCGCCAAACTGATTCTGCAAATAATCCAGCTTTGAGTCATCGAAAAAGCCCTTGGCATTCAGATTCTTGTTGCGGAAGTAGTCGTAGAGGTTGCCGTGCCAGTCGTTGGTCCCGGACTTGGTCACCACGTTGATCACCGCGCCCGAGTTGCGCCCGTATTCCGCGTCAAACGTGTTCGTCAGCATGCGGAATTCCGCGATCGTATCCGGCGAAGGCTGCACCGCCGGCAGGTTGGCGAACTGGTCGTTGCCGTCGCCGCCGTTCACTGTAAAATTGTTGTCCCGCCCGCGCCCGCCGTTCACGCTCACCACGCCGGCCTTCTCGCTGCCGAATACGTTGTCCACGCCCAGCGTGGACTGCACGCCCGGCTGCAGGGACAGCAACTGATACGTATCCCGCTGCGCCAGGGGCAACTCCGTCACCGAGCGCTCATTGACCACCGCGCCCAATTGCGTCGAGGTCGTGTCCACCAGCGGCGGCGCTCCCGTTACTTCCACGGTCTCCGTTGAACCGCCCACCTGCAGCGTGATGTCCAGCGCCAGTACTTCGTTCAGCCGCAGCTCGATCCCTTTGCGCACGTACTTCTTGAATCCCGCCTGCTGCGCTTCCACCTGGTACGTGCCCACCGGCACTTCCAGGAACATGTATTCGCCGTCCCCGCTGCTCTGCACTTCGCGCTTCGCGCCCGTGGCCTCATTCGTCAGCGTCACCTTCACCGACGCCACCGCGCCCCCGCTCGAATCCATCACCGTTCCGCGGATGCGCCCGCCCGTGCTCTGCGCCATTCCCATCGGCGCCGCCAGCAGCACGGCCAGCAGCAACGCCGCCAGCATCCCCACAAAACCCGCTCGCTTGTCGTTCCCTTTCATTTCGCACCCCCGCGATTTGAAGATTTCCACCTTGCTGTCCGCCCCGAACCTTACTATAATCCCGCAAGGTTAGTGAATGGCTATGCCCCTGTCAAGCAAAAAGAATCTCGCTCCACGACGCCCCGCGCACTCCTCCCAGCACCTGCGCATCAGCGACGTCGCCAAACGCATCGGCATCTCCTCCTCCGCACTTCGCGCCTGGGAAGCCCTCGGCCTCCTCTCCCCCCGCCGCTCTCGCGGCAAATACCGCCTCTACACCGCCGCCGATGTCCGCCTTCTCCAGCGCGCCATCTTTCTCCGCCGTTCCCGCGGCCTCAATCCCGCCGCTGTCGTTCACATCCTCAAACGCGGCGCTCCTACCGCTGCCTCAGAAAGCGCCGCTCACCCCGGCCACCGTTTCCGCCGCCTGCGCCTCGCCCGCGGCCTCTCCCTCGCCCAGGTGGCCCGCTCCACCTCCGTTTCCACCGGCTTCCTCAGCGCCCTCGAACGCGGCCAGATGCGCGCTTCGATCGCCACGCTCAAACGCATCGCCCGCTTCTATAAGACCAACATCCTCTCCTTCTTCGAGCCTTCTGCGCAGAATCAGCTCCTGGTCTCTCCCGCGCAAAGAAAAGTCCTCGAAACGACTCCGGGTGTGCGCATGGAGCTCCTCGCCTGGGGCAATACCTCCCTCGAACCCCATCTCTTCCGCATCAAACCCGGCGGCGGCAGCGGCGAATCCTACACCCACGTCGGCGAGGAGTTCCTGCACATCCTCAAGGGCCAGCTCGAACTCTGGCTCAATGAAACCGAACACTATCTCCTGCGCGCCGGCGACAGCTTCTGCTTCCAAAGCTCCATCCCCCACCGCTGGAGAAATTCCGGCCGCGGCGAAACCTGCCTCCTGTGGATCAACACCCCGCCCTCCTTCTGATATGGCCGCGCAACCGCACAATATTTTTTCGCCTCGCTCCTCTTCGCCATTTCTCCCGGTGAAAAACCCCCGGCGAACCGTTATCATCCCGGTGCAGGACTGCTTTCTTTCCAAACGAGGTTGCTCATGAATTCCGCTCGTTTCTTGCGCATGCTTTTCGCCGCGGTGCTTCTGTCTGTCGCCGCCGCTGCTTCTCTCGCCCAGTCCGCTTCCCCGGCTCCCGCCGACACCATCCTTCTTCACGCCAAAATCTATACCCTCGCCCCCCAGCATCCCTGGGCCGAAGCCCTCGCCATCCGCGCCGGCAAAATCGTTGCCGTGGGCTCCCCCGCCGAAATCGAAAAGCGCCGCGGCCCCCAAACCAAAACTCTCGACGCCCACAACCATCTCGTCCTCCCCGGCTTCACCGATTCCCACATCCATTTCCTCGACGGCTCCTTCAGCCTTGGCCGCGTCAATCTTGAAGGCGCGAAAGATCCCGCCGACATCCAGCAGCGCCTCCGCGCCTACGCCGCCGCCCATCCCGGCAACTCCTGGATCCTCGGCCGCGGCTGGGACTACGCCATGTTTGGCGCCGCCGCCCTCCCCCACAAGAAATATCTCGATGAACTTTTCCCCGATCGCCCCGTCTTCCTCGAAGGCTACGACGGCCACACCTACTGGGCCAATTCCAAGGCCCTGGCTCTCGCTTCCATCTCCCGCGATACCCCCAATCCCCCCAACGGCATCATCGTCCGCGACCCGCAAACGGGCGAAGCCACCGGCGCCCTCAAGGAAGAAGCTCAAGCTTTGGTCGCCGCCGTCATTCCCAAACCCACCCGCGAGGATAAACTCGCCGCCCTGCGCGACGGCATCCGCTGGGCCAATCGCAACGGCCTCACTCGCGTCCACAGCTGCGGCGGCGATTTCGAGGAACTCGCTCTCTATGACCAGCTCCGCCGCTCCGGCGATCTCACCCTGCGCTTTACCATCGCCTATTTCCTGAACCCTCCCGAACTCCGTCCCCAGGACCTCGAGGCCATCGAATCCGCCCGCAAAATTTTCCACGACGATTGGATTGACACCGACGCCGTCAAATTCATGCTCGACGGCGTCGTTGAAGCCCATACCGCCGCCATGCTCGGCCCTTACTCCGACGACCCTTCCACCAAAGGCGCCCTCTTCTGGACCCCCGCCAACTACAACGCCGCCGTCGCCGAACTCGATAAACGCGGCCTGCAGCTTTTCACCCACTCCATCGGCGAACTCGCCGTGCGCACCGCCCTCGACGCCTACGAAAACGCCGCCGCCGCGAATCACACCTCCGGCCGCCGCCCCCGCATCGAGCACATCGAAACCATCGCCGCCTCCGACATTCCCCGCTTCGGCCAGCTCGGCGTCATCGCCAGCATGCAGCCTCTGCATTCCTACCCCGGTGTAAACCTCACCGAGGTCTGGGCACGCAACGCCGGCCCCGACCGCACCTCCCGCGCCTGGTCCTGGCACAGCATCGCCCTCGCCGGCGGCCGCTACACTTTCGGCAGCGACTGGCCCGTCGTCACTCTTGACCCCTGGATCGGCCTGCAAACCGCCGTCACTCGCCAAACCCTGGAAAGCACTCCCCCCGGCGGCTTCGGTCCCGCCCAGCGCCTCTCTCTCCCCGAAGCCATCCAGGGCTACACCCTCGGCGCCGCTTTCGCTGCCCGCCGCGAAAATTCCGAAGGCTCGCTCGAACCCGGCAAGCTTGCCGATCTCATCATCGTCTCGCAAAATCTTTTCGAGATTGACCCCCACAAAATCGCCGCCACCAAGGTTCTCCTCACCATGGTCAACGGCTCGGTCGTCTATCAGGAGGATGCCAAGTGACCGCCACTCGCTTAGGAGACCAAATGAAACGCTTCGCGCTTATAGCCGCAATTCTCTCTCTGGTTTTCGCCCTCGCCGCCTGCCGCCAAAAAGAAGTCACCCTCAGCCTGCTCGTATGGGAAGGCTATGCCGACCCCTCCTACGTCCGCGCCTTTGAAGAGTCCCATCACTGCAAAGTCGTCGCCTCCTATATGGGCTCCAGCGACGAGCTCGTCGCCAAGCTCCGCGGCGGCAGCGCCTCCAACTACGACGTCATCTCCCCCTCGAGCGACGTCGCCGGTATGCTCGCCTCCACCGGCCTCGCCGCTCCTCTCGACATGGCCCAACTCCCCTCCTACAACCAACTCTCCCCGAAGCTCCGCGCCCTCCCACTCGTCAAATCAAACGGCCGCATCTTCGGCGTTCCCTTCATGTGGGGCCCCAATCCGCTCCTCTACGACACTTCCGCCTTCTCCCAGCCCCCCGACTCCTGGTCCGTCCTTTGGGATCCCCAGCTCAAAGGCAAAGTCTCCGTCTGGGACGATCTCTCCACCGTCTACATGGCCGCCCAGGTCCTCGGCTACGACAAGCCCGACCCCGACCAGCTCTACAACCTCTCCGACGAGCAACTCGCCGCCGTCAAAACCAAGCTCCTCGCCCTCAAGCCCAACATCCGCAAAATGTGGACCACCGGCGGCGAACTCACCAACCTCTTCCAGAACCACGAAGTCACCATCGCCATGGGCTGGCCCCTCATGACCGCCCAGCTCCACAAGTCCTTCTTCCCCATCGGCGAAACCATTCCCCGCGAAAACACCACCGGCTGGATCGACCACCTCATGATCACCTCCGCCAGCGAACACAAGGATCTCGCCCACGCCTTCCTCGAATTCATGATCCAGGCGCAAACCCAGAAGCAAGTCACCGCCGTCACCGGCTACGTCCCCGCCAATCCCTCCGCCGCCAAATTCATGACCCACGAGGAAAAAAAGTCCCTGCATCTCGACAACCCCGACGCCTATATGCAGCGCATCTATTTCTGGCAGGACGTCCCCCGACGCGCCAAGTACAACGAAATCTGGAACGAGGTCAAAGCCGCTCAGTGACCTCCGCCGCCTCATCTCCCGTCTCCGCCGCTCCTCTCGTTGAAGTCCGCGCCGTCTCCAAGCGCTTCGGCTCGGCGGAAGTCCTGAAATCTCTCTCCCTCGATATCGTCCCCGGAGAATTCCTCACCCTCCTCGGCGAAAGCGGTTCCGGCAAGACCACCCTGCTCCGCCTCATCGCCGGCTTCGAGCAACCCACCGCCGGCGAAATCTGGATGCGCGGCGAACGTCTCGACACCCTCCCGCCTCACCGCCGCCGCGTTAACACCGTCTTCCAGCACTACGCCCTCTTCCCTCATCTCAACGTCCGCGATAACGTCGCCTACGGCCTCCGCGTCACCGGCGTCCCGTCCGCCGAAATCGCCTCCCGCGTCGAAGCCTCCCTGCGCATGGTCAAAATGACCGGCTTCTCCACCGCTCGTCCCTCCCAGCTCAGCGGCGGCCAGCAGCAGCGCGTCGCTCTTGCCCGCGCCCTCATCAACCGCCCCCAGCTCCTCCTCCTCGACGAGCCGCTCTCCGCTCTCGACGCCAATCTCCGCAAACAGATGCAGTCCGAACTCAAATCCCTGCAGCGCGAAGTCGGCATCACCTTCCTCTTCGTCACTCACGACCAGGACGAAGCCATGGCCCTCTCCGACCGCATCGCTCTCCTCCGCAACGGCTCGCTCGAACAGGTTGCCGCTCCCCGCGAAATCTACTCCCGTCCCGCCACCGCCTACGCCGCTCAATTTATCGGCCAGACCAATCTCCTGCGCGGCGAAGTGGCTCCCCGACGGCCCCGCGCTCTTCTCCCTCCGCCCGGAATCCATCCGCCTTTCCGCCGAACCCGCTCCTTCCGGCGCCATCCTCTTCCGCGCCTCCATCCTCCAGCGCATCTACGCCGGCCCCAGCGAACTCCTCGAAATCTCCGTCGGCGACCAACTCCTCCGCGTGCGCACCGCCCCCAGCGATCCAGCCAGCCTCGCCGCCACCACCGAACACAATTTCTTCTTCCTCCCGCAGGACGCCGTATGCGTCAGGGAATCATAGCCAGCCATGTACTCGCGCCTCTACAAATCGCTTATCTCCATCCCACCGCTCGCCTGGGTCGCCGTCTTCCTTCTGCTTCCCTACGCCCTCATGCTGGCTCACTCCTTCTGGGCCGTTCGCCAGGGCTTTCTGGTCCACGACTGGACTCTTTCCAACTACCGCACCCTCTTCTCCCATCCCGTCTATCTCCAGGTTCTTTTCCGCACCCTGCGCATCGCCGCCTCCGTCACTCTCTGCTCCGTTCTCCTCGGCTATCCCCTCGCCTACTACCTCTCCTTCCACGCTGGCCCGCGCAAGCAACTTCTCTATCAACTCGTCATCGTTCCGCTCTGGGTCAGTTATCTCGTCCGCGGCTACGCCTGGAAAACCATTCTCGGCACCGACGGCGTTCTCAACGGTTTTCTCCACTATCTCCACCTCACCACCGAGCCCGCCTCCTTCCTTCTCTATAGCCCCTTCTCCGTCGTTCTCATGCTCACGCACATCTACACTCCCTTCGTCTTCCTGCCCATCTACGCCTCCCTCGAACAGATTCCCCGCCCGCTCCTCGAAGCCTCCCACGACCTCGGCGCCGGTCCCCGCTCCACTTTCCTGCGCGTCGTTCTTCCTCTCTCCCTTCCCGGCCTTCTCGCAGGCTCCACCTTCGCTTTTCTCCTCACTCTCGGCGATTTCCTCGCTCCCCTTCTCGTCGGCGGCCCTTCCGGCACCATGATCGCCAACATCGTCCAAAGCCTCTTCGGCGCCGCCTATGACTGGCCTCTCGGCGCGGCCATCTCCATGTGCATCCTCCTGCTCATCCTCTCCATCCTCTTCCTCACCGAGCGTCTAGAAAAACGCTGGTCCCACACGGGAGCCTCCCGATGAGCCACCCGCCGCGCCACTCGACAAGCCGCGCCCCCCTCCTCGTTTCCTACTCCCTCGCCGTCTTCGCCTTCCTCTATCTCCCCATCCTCGTTCTCATCGCCTACTCCTTCAATCGCGATGGCGTCGGCGGCTTTCCCCCGCATCACCTCACCCTCGACTGGTACCGCCTGCTCTTCGCCGACTCCCCCATCTGGGACGCTCTCCTCAACAGCCTCCTCGTCGCCGCCGCCAGCATCGTCATCTCCCTCTCTCTCGGCCTCCTCGCCGCCCTCGCCCTCGACCGCGCCGATTTCCCCGGAAAATCCCTCTTCCGCCGCCTCGTCCTTCTTCCCCTCATCCTTCCCGGCCTCATCACTGGCCTCTCCCTGCTCATGTTTTCCGTCTTCGCCGGACTCAAACTCAGCCTCTTCACCGTCCTCCTCGGCCACGGCACCGCCCTCATCTCCGTCGCCACCACCGAACTCTTCGCCGGCCTGCAAAAACTCGACCGCTCTCTCGAAGAGGCCTCCCTCGACCTCGGCGCCACCCCCTGGAAAACCTTCTGGCGCGTCACTCTTCCCGGGCTCCGCCTTCCTCTCATCGCCTCCGCTCTCCTGATCTTCACTCTCTCCATGGACGAAATCGCCGTCTCCTTCTTCCTCATCGGCCGCGACAATACCCTCCCCCTCGAAATCTGGGGCCGCCTCCGCCGCGGCATCACTCCCGAAATCAACGCCGTCTCCACCCTCATCTTCGCCGCCTCCGTCGTCTTAATCCTCATCTGGCATCGCCTGCGCACGCGCGCCCTTGCTCCAAAATTGGATTAGCTCTCCCCCCTCCCTTGCGGTAATCTCTTCTGGATTCGTAATTCGCTTCCACAATGCATCATGCTGCGCCTTGCATCTTTTACCCGCTCGACTGGAGATCGAATGTCTTTTATTTCCCGGTTCGCTGCGCTTCTCACTCTCCTGCTCCTGGCTGCCGCCTCCCTCGCCCTCCATGCCCAGGAAAACTCATCCTCTTCCTTTGTCATCACCGGCGCCCAACTCGCCGACGGCACTGGCGCTCCCCTGCACCTCGCCAGCGTCCGCGTCCAGACCGGTAAAATCGTCAAGGTCGGCTCTTTCCTCCCCGCCAAGGGCGAAACCGTCATCGACGCCCGCGGCCTGGTCCTCGCTCCCGGCTTCATCGACATGCACAATCACTCCGCCGAAGGAATCGCCGCCGATCCCCTCGCCGAAACGCAGCTCGCCCAGGGCATCACCACCGTCATCCTTGGCCCCGATGGCGGCTCCGTCTGGCCCGTCGGCCCCTGGCTCGAGGCCCGCCGCAAGGATCCTCCCGCTCTCAATCTCGCCACTCTCATCGGCCACGAAGCCGTGCGCCTCGCCGTCATGGGCGAGAACTACAAGCGCGCCGCCACGCCGGGCGAAATCTCCAAAATGGCCGCCCTCGTCGAGCAGTCCATGCGCGAAGGCGCCATCGGCTTCTCTTCCGGCCTCGAATACGAAGTCGGCAGCTACAGCTCCACCGACGAAGTCGTGGCTCTCGCGGCTGCCGCCGCCAAACACGGCGGCTTCTACGAAACTCATATCCGCGACGAAGCCGATAAAGCCTTCGACGCCCTTCAGGAAGAAATTTCCATCGCCGAACGCGCCCACATTCCTGTTGAACATTCCCACATCAAGCTCGGCACCACCGCCGTCCTCGGCAAATCCGCCGAATACATCCGCATCATCGAAGACGCCCGCAAACGCGGCGTCGACTTCCTCGCCGACTGCTATCCCTACGACGCCTGGCACTCCGGCCTCAACGTCCTCGTTCCCGATAAGCAGTACGAAAATCCCAAAAGCGTCGAAAAAGCCCTCGCCGACGTTGGCGGCGCCTCCCGCATCACCATTACCAATTTCGCCCCCAACACCGCCTATGAAAATCACACCATCGAAGACCTCGCCAAACAGGCCGGTATCTCCCCCGTCGATATGTACATCCGCATCTATCGCGAAGGCGACGCCTCCAAAACCGAAGCCGGCATCATCGGCCAGTCCATGCTCGAGAGCGACATCAAAGCCTTTTACCAGCAGCCCTGGGTGATGGTTGCGAGCGACGGCGGCATCGCCATGCGCCACCCCCGCGGCGCCGGAACCTTCCCCCGCGTCCTCGGCCTCTTTGTCCGCGAAAAAGGCTGGCTCACTCTCCCCGAAGCCATCCGCAAAATGACTTCCCTCCCCGCCCAGCGCCTCGGCTGGAAAGACCGCGGCGTCATCCGCGAAAACGCCGTCGCCGATCTCGTCCTCTTCAACCCCGCCACCGTCATCGACCGCTCCACCTTCGCCCAGCCCTTCGAACTCCCCTCCGGCATCGAAAAAGTCTTCGTCTCCGGCGAACTCGTCTGGTCCTCCGGAAAACCCACCGGCGCACGCCCCGGCAAAATCATCGCCAAGTAATTCGCGCAGGAGTGAATCAGGAAAGTTGAAACAGAAAGGAAGGATTTAAACATGAAGCCATTCAGAACTGCCTTTGTACTTTTGTTCTTCGTACTCGCCGGCATCCCTCTTCTTTTCGCCGGCGCCTCGCCGCAATCCGCACAGCCCTCTCAACCGGACGCCGCCGCGCAGATCACCACACTCCTCCGCGATTTCCTCGCCGCCGTCCCCCGCTCCGACCCCCGCGTCTTCGACAATTTCTTCGCCGATGACGTCCTCTACACCCGCTCCGCCGGCGTCACCATCACGAAATCCGATATCATGAAAAGCCTCGGCGCTCCCGCCCCCAGCGAACCGGCATCCACCTACGACGCCGACGACATCACCATCCATCCCTACACCGGCATGGCCATCCTCAACTTCCGCCTCATCCAGCGCACCGAAAACGCCGGCAAAACCGAACTCGCCTACTTCCGCAACACCGCCACCTTCCTCAAACGCAATAATCGCTGGCAAGTTGTCGCCTGGCAAGCCACCCGCGTTCCCGCCGATCCCGCGCCCAAACCCTGACCGCCTGTACAGGTAATCGTTTCGTCTCGGCTTCGTCCGCCGCTCCTTCTTCCCCCCGTCTCCACTGCATCACAATGAATGCAACGCTCCAGCGCGTTCGTATTCAATTTTGATTTTTGGAGGATTCATGTTCAACTCTCGCCGCTATACCTTCGCTGCTTTTCTCGTTTTGGCTCTCGCCGCGGTTCTTCTCCCCCGCCCCGCGAACGCCGAACCCGACCCCTCTTCCAAGCACAAGAAAAGCGGCGGCGGACCAATCCCCTTCGCGGTCGGCGTGAAAGTCTCCAGCCTCGGCCTCGGCGTTGAAGCCGGCATCGGCCTCGGCTCCCGCTTGAACATCCGCGCCGGCCTGAATGGCATGAACTACACCCACCGCATCGCCAGCAACGGCATCCAATATGACGCCACGCTCCGCTTCCGCTCCGCCGAAGCCCTCGTGGACATCTTCCTCTTCAAGAGTTTCCACGTCAGCCCCGGCCTGCTCCTCTACAACGGAAACAAAATCACCGCCAACGCCTTCGTTCCCGGCGGCAGCACCTTCACCCTCAACGGCGTGCCCCTCGTGAGCGACCCCGCCAATCCCGTCAACGGCACCGGCGCCATCCTTCTCAACAAAGCCGCTCCCATGATCCGCTGGGGCTTCGGCAATATGGTTCCCCGCAAGAGCCACTTCAGCTTCCACATCGAAGGCGGCATCATCTTCCAGGGCACCCCCAAGGCTCAACTCGCTCTCAACGGCTCCGCCTGCGATCCGATTGTCGTTCTTCTGTGCTACAACGTCGCCACCGACCCCACCATCCAGAGCCAGGTTCAGGCCCAACAAACCAAGATCAACAACGACCTCAAAATCATCAAGTTCTATCCGGCCTTCTCCATGGGCCTCTCTTATCGCTTCTAATCAGCCGCTGGCGGAGAACTTTTCGGCTTTCTCCGCCAGCGTAAAGCCGTTCCTGCCGCCAGGAGCGGCCCCCAAAGCCACACCATTTCGCTCCAAATCACTCGCGCTCCTCGCACGGTCAAGAACGCCCGCAGCCCAATCGGCGCCACTTCCACCGGTCTCCACGGAAAAAAATATCGCTGTACATCGAACGGTGAAAAAAACGCGATCCCCAGTCCGCCGTTGGTCAGCGCATCCAGCACACCGTGCGAAGCGGTGATGCAAAACAGCAGCACCCCTGCTTTCCACCGCTCCACCGCCTTCTCTCCGATTGCCCCCGCCGCAATCACGGCAACAATCGCCGCGAACAACAGCGAATGTGTCAGGCCCCGGTGACCGCACAATGCTCCATACGGCACGCCCATGCGCATCCCGATCACGTCCGCGTCCGGCAGCATCGAGCACACCACCGCCGCCACCCAGAACTTGCCCGATTTCAGCCACTCCTCACGCCCCGCCTGCGCCAGCGCTCCTGCCGCAATCGCATGCGTCAGCAAACTCGCCATTTTCACTCACCCTTTATCCGTGCTCCTGATTCTGTCCCGCCTGGCAACCCTTTTCGCAACCCTCACGCTGTAGCGGGCGGGGCTTGCCCCGCCCGCTGCAGCACGAGCATGATTTTTCAAACGTCTCTACCGCCCTTGCGCCAGAAACTTCTCCGACCAGCGGATTCTCCCGGTCACCTGCATGATCACGAACAGCGTGATGATCGCCCCGATGGTCACGATCAGCCCGGTCATCCCCTCAAAGAAAAACGCGTAGGAGAACAGCACCAGGTAGATCAACTGCGCCAGCGCCGCCTCCACCAGCGCGAACCGCATGCTCACCGCCAGCCGCAGATAACTCACCACCAGGAAGATGGACACCGCCGAGCAGATCACGAACGCCCAATGAATCGAAATGTGATCCGCCAGATAGGCCAGCAGCAGGTGAAAGGAGAAAAACGCGCACGCCAGGAAAAAATAGTTCATCGGATGCAGATCGATGTCCCGCAGCGTGGTCAGAATGAACACCAGGAAGAAAAAGAAAAACAGAGACACCGGCGCGAAATAGCTGATCCTCCCCGCCAGCGGCCCCGGCTGCAGCTTTTGCGGCATCTTGAGAGCAATCTGAAAACCGGTCACCAGATTCTGGTATTTCCACTCCAGTTCCCAGCCCTTCCCCGCTGCTTTCTTCTCCGTCGGGGAAAGCGTGTTGTCCGGAAAATCGAAACCACCGAAGTTCGTGGTCATCTTCAGTTGAAAATCCTTCGCCTGCGTGACCCCTTCGCCCAGTTTGTAGCTCCACCGGTCCAGTCCTCGGGAATGATAAACGGCCCGCAGCACGGCAGTTTTTCCTCCGGTCACCAGCCCCTGTGCGCTCACTCCCGCATCCGTGATCGTCACCGCCAGCGGCTTTCCGTCCAGGCTCAGTTCCACGTTGTCATACACCGCCTGCTTGGCCGGAAACGGCAGGGTCACATAAAACGTTTCTTCTTTCTCCGAGGGATTCCGGAAACCGTAGTCGCCCGCGAACCCCACCGTGTAGGTGCTGAACCACAGCAGTCCCTTTTGCCGGTAATCCAGGTTGAAGTCCGCGGAGACCCGGCTGCTCTCGATTCCCGTCTTCACGTCCACGGTGCTCTTCACCGTGCGCGCCACCTTCTGTCCTTTTTCTTCGCTCTCCACCACCCGCTCCGTCTGTTTCCTGTAGCGCAGCGATGGCGGCTCCTGCTCCTGGGCGGTGCCCCAGGTCGAAGCCACCCGCGCGGAAAGCGAATCCCCTCCCTGATAGGTGCGGTAGAAAATGGTCGAGCCCAGAATCCCCCAGGCAATGGCTGTGCAAAAAAAGATGAAGCAGATTGCGGCTATCCGTCGAAACATAAGCGTTTCTCTCCTCGTGTGCTGGTTTTGCCGCCGCTGGAACACGGACCGTGGCTCGTGTCCCCTAGCCTCATACTTTGTATAATAAAGTGCTTTTTGTCAATAGCGCTCCGTCTCTTCCTCCTTCCGCTTTCCCGGTTCCCCATCCCCTCCCCGCTCCGTCCCTTCCCCATCCTCTTCTGCTACAGTATGTCCCCGGCGGCCTTCGCCGCTTCCCATCTCCCCGGAGGAGCCATGCCCGACAGCCTCGACGACTTCCAGAAAAATCGCGCCGACCTCAACGAGGAAATCCTGGCCTGCGGCCACCTCGGCATCAAACGCTTTTTCGCTCTCGACCACCAGGCCTACGAACCCGGAGCCCTTTCCACCAAAACCAAGGAACTCCTCGGCCTGACTGCCTCCATGGTTCTTCGCTGCGACGACTGCATCACCTATCATTTGGTCCGCTGCGCCGAAGAAGGCTGGACCCGCGCCGAACTCATCGACGCCTTGAACGTCTCGCTCATCGTTGGCGGCTCCATCACCATCCCTCACGTCCGCCGCGCCTTCGCCCGCATGCGCGAAATCGCCGCCCTGAAACCCTGAGCCTCCGCGCGTCCTCTGAATTTTCTTTCGCGCCCGCGCTTCATCTACGCCATGTCCCTTTCGCGTTACCTGTCCTTCCTGTTTCCACAGCCGCACCATTTGTTTCTCTCTCCGTCCCCCACGCGGACCCGATTTGTGTCAAAATGGGTACATGGCCAGGGGATGGGAAAGCAAGTCCGTCGAGGCACAGAAGGAATCCGTGGATAACGCAAAGAAAGGCGCCGCGGCCGCAGCCGCCAGCGCCGCCAACGCCGATCAATTGGACCTCAAGCGACAGCGCGACGTCCTGGAACTCTCCCGCAAAAAAGTCATGGCCGACATGGAAGCCACCACCAATCCGCGTTACAAAGCCACCCTCGAAGCCGCCCTCAAGCATCTCGATAAGCAACTCGCCGCTCTCCGCTAATCCGCTGCCCGTTCTCCGGAAATCGCCCGTACTCCCTCCACAGGTGATGCCGGTCACAGACGCTTGCACCCGTCCGGTATCCACTGGTATGGAGATGCTGTTTGTCAAAGCCGTGCATTGGGCCGCTGCCCGCGGCGAAAGCACACATCGAGGTGCGTGATGAAACGATTCGGATTGTTGGGATTTTCTCTCCTTCTGCTCCCCGCCCTGGCCGCCTGGCCCCACCCGCAAGCACCCGAAACATCCCCAAAGAAAGTGATCGAAAAAGTACCCATCAAGCCCACTTCGGCTTCCTCCGGGGAAGAGATGTACAAGGAATACTGCGCCGTCTGCCACGGCCTCGATGGCAAGGGCAACGGCCCCGCGGCTTCCGCGCTGAAAACTCCGCCGCCCGATTTGTCCCTGCTGGCCAAGAACAACGGCGGAAAATATCCGGCCTCCCACGTCGTCGCGATTCTGAATTTCGGCTCCAGCGCCCCCGCCCACGGCTCCGCTGACATGCCCGTTTGGGGCCGCCTGCTCAGTTCGCTGCAAACGCATCGCAGCACACCGGCCATCGTTCAACTGCGCATTAAGAATTTGACGGATTACATCGAATCGCTGCAGGCAAAGTAATTTCTTTTCTTCGCTCCCGGGTCCGCGCGCCGCTCAGTCCGTGAACACCACGCCCACCGCCGCGCTGCCTTTTTCCCGGTCCGGCTCCACGCGCACCACGTAGCCGCGCAGCTGCATTTTCTGCTGCACTCCCTCGGCCCCCGGCGTCTCGATGTCCACCAGCAATTCCGATTGCAGCCGCGGGCAATTGCTCAGCGGAATCAGCGCGCCTTGCAGGGACACGTCCCGCACCACAGTCTCTTCCTCGAAGCTCCGCCCGTCCTCCCGCGTTCCGCTGACCGTGGCGCGAAATTGCGCTTCCCGCCGCAGCGAGGACCGCGACCCCGGTATGTGTATATCCGCCGCTTCCTTCCCTCCCAGCGTGATCACCATTCCCTCGGTCGCCGCAAATACCGTCTCAAACTCCCCGCGCGCCTGCCGCAGCAGCCCGTCCACAACCCGGTCCGTCGAATCCGGGTCGTGATGAAACAGCACCAGTCGCTTGGCCCCAACCTCGCGCGCCACCTTCACGCCTTCCTGCCAGGTCGAATGTCCCCACCCGCGCCGCGAACCCGCCAGCTGCTCCGGGGTGAATTGCGCATCATTGATAAAAACGTCCGCGCCCTCCGCCAGGTCCCGCAGGCTGCGGTCCAGCTCCGGGTCGCCCGGCTCGTTGTCCGTGGCGTACACGATGATCCCCGCCGGCGTTTCCAGCCGGTAACCCATCGCGCCCTGCGGATGATTCAGCCAGCGCGCGGTGATTTTCGTCGTTCCTACCTGGAAACTTTCTCCCCCGGCCACTTCCCGGAACGTGCGCTTCGCGCTCATCGCCGATAGATCCACCGGAAAATACGGCAGGGCCATCTGTGCCTCGAACACCTGCTTCAGACTCTCCCGGCCCAGAAATTTTGACTGGAAACTGTAGAAGTGAAAGGTGTTGCGGTCCACGTAGAATGGCGAAAAAAACGGCAGCCCCTGAATGTGGTCCCAGTGATAGTGCGTTACCAGGATGTGCGTCTCCGGCGCGAACGATCCCGCCTGCTCCTGCAAGCGGCTGCCCAGCATGCGCAATCCCGTCCCGCAATCGAAAATAAATTGCGTTCCGTCCGGCGCCACGAAATCCAGGCACGGCGTATTCCCGCCGTAGCGCCACGTCGCCGGATCCACCGTGGGCGTCGACCCGCGCACGCCCCAGAACGTCAGTTTTGCCTGTGCTTCCTTCATTGGCGGGACCGCCCGGCCTTGTCCATCCCCCGGCCAGGCTTTTTCTCCCCTTCACCCCGCGGGTCCACTTTCTCCCGCAGCCTGTTTCGATAGTCGCAGTCCCGCCTCCCAGCGTCAATTACATCCCTGCGGCAAAGTGTCAAAATCTCCAATAAGCCTTCCGCCCCGCCGCAAAACACTCCGCTCTCTTCTCCCAATCTTGAGTAAAATGAATCCGTGCACGATCATCATCATCACGAGCACGGCCACGCCCACTCGCACTCCCTCGGACCCGCCACTCTGGCGTGGGCCATGGCCGCCACGCTGGCCCTGGTCGTTGCTGAATTTTTCGGCGGCTTCCTCGGCCATTCCGTCGCGCTGCTCAATGACGCCGTCCACAATCTTTCCGATGTTCCCGCTCTGGGCATCTCCTGGCTGGCCATGCGCTGGGCCCAGCGCCCCGCCGACGAGGAAAAGACTTACGGCTATCATCGCGCCGGCATCCTCGCCGCCTTCACCAACGCCGTCCTGCTCATCCTCCTTTCCCTGTGGCTCGCCTATGAAGCATTCGAACGCCTGCGCGCCCCCGTGCACGTCGTCGAATCCTGGATGGTGTGGACCTCGCTCGCCGCCTTGGCCGTCAACGCCGGCATCACCCTCTCGCTCGTTCGCGGCCGCCACGACCTCAATCTCCGCAGCCTCCTCGTTCACAACTTCGGCGACGCCCTTTCGAATGTGGCCATCCTGGCCGCCGCCTTCCTCATTCACCGCACCGGCGCTCAGTGGATCGACCCGCTCCTGGGCCTGGCCATCGGCGCTCTCGTTCTCTGGTCCAGCGTCGGCATCCTCCGCGAATCCGCTCATATCCTTCTCGAAGGACGCCCCTACGGCACGGAAGTCGCCGGCGTGGCCCAGGCCATCCTGGCCGTCCCCGGCGTTCAGGAAGTGCACGACATTCATATCTGGACGCTTGGCGCGAACCACACCCTGCTCAGTTGCCATGTGCGCATCCCCGATATGCACATGGACGAGAGCGAGCGCATCCTCCGTGCCATTCAGGACGCCCTCCACCATCAATTCTCCATCCATCACAGCACCGTGCAATTCGAACGCGCCGGCCTCCCCGCCCAGTCCAGCTACGTCATGCCCGCTCCCCTGCCGCCCCGTCGCAACTAAGACCTTCCCCTGCTTGTGTCCTTTCCCATCCGCTGGGGTTGTGCTATAACCTTCAAGCTGTGGGAGACATGGTAAGGACGGATTCGGAGACGGTTCCGGCTGCTGCGCAACAGGCATCCGAGCCGCCCCGGGAAGACCCTTCCCGGTACTGTCCGGTCTGCTCGCAAAAACTGGAATCTCGGCGCTGTAAGCTGATTTGCCGGACCTGCGGGTATTACATGTCCTGCTCGGACTACTACTGAATCGGAACCGGCCGCGGCGCGCTGTTTGGCCCTGGCCACCGCATCAATCGAACCAGGAGGATAAGAAAGTGGCACTGAAAATGACCAGCCATGAAGTGAGTGGCGTGACTGTGGTGGCGATGGACGGCAGGATCGTGCTGGGCGAGGAAAGCAATGCGCTGCGCGAGAAGGTGAAAGCCCTGCTTGCCGACGGCAAGAAAAAGATCGTTCTGAACATGAGCAACGTGACCTTCATCGATAGCGCCGGCCTCGGCACCCTCGTGGCCACGCATCACAGCGCCAGGACGCAGGGAGCTACCATGAAACTCTGCAACCTCGGCCAGAAGTTCCAGGAAGTCCTGCAGATCACCAAGCTGCTGACCGTCTTCGACGTCCGCGACAACGAAGCCGCGGCCATCGCCAGCTTCTAACCCACTTTTCTTCGGTAGGGGCACGGCATGCCGTGCCCCTGCGGCCCAAGCACGGTTGCCTGATCCGGCGAACACATTGCAATAACGCTACCCGCAACTCCCGCTCACCCATCCACCCTGTACAACGCAATCCCGCTCAGCATCTTCGGAAAAAAGTCCGTGGATTTCTGCGGCATCACTCCTCCCGCCGTGGCGATCCGCATCACCTCGTCCGCGTCCACCGCATTCAGCAGAAACGCCGCCTGCGCCGCTCCCCGGTCCACCGCTTCCATCGCCGTCGCCGCTTCCCGCTCGTAGGTCAGGTTGGCCTCCGCCGTCACCGCCTGCTGCGTAATCCCCAGCATCTGCTCCAGAATTCCCCGGTGCAGCAGCACCACGTCCAATCCCCGCTGCATGGGTTCTTCTCCCGGCAGCAGCGCCGCCATATCCGTCCCCGCCTTCAGCTTCAGCAAATGAATCTTCCCGCCGCCGGCATAGACGCCCAGCGCCCGCCGCGCGCGTTCCGCCACCAGTTTGCGCATGAATGCTGCGCGTTCTTCCGCGTTTGCTCCCGCCAGCGTCTCGATCTCGAACCACGCCGCCAGCTTCCCGCGGAGCCCTTCCCACGAAAAATCCTTCACGTTGGCCACCACGCGGTGCGTCGGCAGAATCGTCAGTTCCTTCGAACACGTATTCACGAACGTCATCATGGTGCGCTCATACGGCGCATCCGCGGAAGCACCCGCTCCGGCTTTGGCCCGGCGCTCGTTGCGGTAATTGATGGCCGTCTCGTAGCGGTGATGCCCGTCGGCGATCACCAGCTTCTGCCCGGCCATCACCTTCTGAATCTCCGCGATCTTCGCCGCATCGGAGACCGGCCACAGCCGGTGGGCCACGCCGTACTCGTCGCGCACGTCCGTCGCCGGCGCTCCCGCCGCGGCTACTTCCCGCAAAATCGCGTCCACGCGGCACGATGCATCCGAATAAATCATGAAAATCTGCCCCGTGTGCGTCTGCGTGTGCCGCAGCAGCTCCAGCCGGTCGGCCTTCGGCCCCGTCAGCGTGCGCTCGTGCCGGAAGACCACTCCCGCCTCGTACTCCTCCAGCTTCCCCGCGCCGATAAAGCTCACCCGCGTGCGCTTCTCCTGCGTCCCGGGAATCGTGTACTCCTGCAAATACGCATAAAAACAGGGCGCAGCATCCGCCACGAGCATATCCCCCGCCATCCACGCATTCAGCGCCGCCGCCGCCCGCGTATACACATTGTCCTGCGGCGTATCCGTGGCATGCACCCGCCCCTTCTCCACCGTGATCAAATTGTGCGGATCGGCCGCGTAGTATTTCTCCTGCATCGCCGGGGTAATTTTGTCGTAGGGCTGCGTCAGGACGCGGCGGAAATCGGCCTTGGCCGGATTATAACGATATGCGCGAAAGGGATAGACCTGTGCCATGAATTCTCCTCGCTGGAATAAATACCACCGCCGAATCATCCATTTTACGCCATCACCCTCCCATTTGCGAAAACCACATCGGCCCGCTGTTTCATGGGACCCGTGCTCCACCGGCAACAACAAGAGTCCATTCAGGGGAAAACAATTTCTTGACACTTCGCCGTACTCCGTCATTAATACAAATAATAATGTTCCTGGGCAGCCCGAGGGGGAATTATGAAATCAATTGTTGGAACTTTGTTCCTGTCTTTAGCTGGAATTTTTCTTTCCTGTTCCCTGGCTCTCGCGCGTCCCGCCCCTGCGCAGACCCTGAACGAGCCCGCCTGGCCGCACAAATTCGAAGTGCTGCCCGGGGAGACCTCCACTTCCGGTTTCATCGTCTCGCACCCGGGACCCATCGTGGTGACGGCGGACTGGCAAGGCGCTCCTTTGATCGTCACTCTGCACGGTCCGCTGGCCAAACCCATGGTGCAAAACGCCAGCGGCCATGTGCAGCTCACCTACCAGGTTTCTCCCGATGATGTGAAGAAGAGCCATCTCTGGGCGGTGAGCTTTGCCCCGCAAGGAAATCCACCCAAACCGGGTTTCGGCCGCGCTGCTCCCCTGGCCACCGGCACGCTCACCGTGCGGCATCCTCCGGCGGACTCCGGACAGGCCCTCCCGCAACTCCGCGATATGGAAATGCGCTTCCATCAGCAGCGCGCCATGGCCAAGCAGTCCGCTTTGGCCAAGGAGCCCTTCGCAAGCAACAAGCTTTCCCCTGCTGGCGCCGGTTCTCCCTCACCAGCGGCGCCCGATCCGCAGAAGCTGAGCCGCCTGCAAGCGAAGTCTTCGGTTCCGGTGCGCCTGGTTAAGGACTTCTCGCCCGCGAGTCTAGCAGCCGCTCGCGGCGAGATGATCACCAAAGGCGGGCCGCCTCCCTCTCCCAAAAACTTTTCGCCGGCGAGTATCGCGGCTGCCCGCGGAGAGATGATCACCAAAGACGCTCCGGCGGCTCCTCCCGCGCCCCCTCCTTCGGCGCCGCCGCTAACGATCATCCCCATGACCGGGGCCATGCACGCGCAGAAGGGGGAAGCCATGATGATGCCCCAGCCGCAAATTGACCCGCAGAGCAGTCACACGGATCGGGTGATGGTCTGCTGCGAATGGCATCCTCCCTACGGGGCCTTGTACCCGGTATGGAGCGTCGCCGGCGCGAATTTCGGCAATACGCCGGGCGAGCTCCACTTTGTGATCAATGGGCAGGATACGGCGATTCCCGTCTTTGACTGGAGTCGCGACGGGATTTCCGTCGCCTTCATGACTCCGCATATCTTCGTTGCGCAGCAGACCGATGTGCAGATCTACGTCAAGACTGCCGGGGGCTTCGCCAGCAACCGCGTTACCTTCCACTACGCCCCGGTCGCGCCGCAGATTACCGGGATTCTTTACTCGATCATGGGAAATCCCAATCTGATCGACCTCATCGGAACATTTTTCGGCGATGCCCCCGGCGAAATTCATTTTGTGGATGCCAATGGAAACGACGCCATGGGGACCGTGACCAGTTGGGCGTCCTATGCGGAACATCCCGGAGACACCTTCGTTCTCGTTTCCCCCTCGCTCGCCTATTTCCAGTCTGGATTCGACGGGACCGTCTACGCCAGGGTCCGCGGAGTCAACACCAGCCGGGTTCCCGTTCACTTCGACCCCGCTCCCATCGTCACGATAGCCCTACCCGTCGATCATGCCGGACTGGCCGCGCCGCTGGACAACCAGTATTGGCCGGTCATCACCCACTCCAGCGACTTCTTCATTGGCCACAAGGGCGATGATCAGTTTTTCGCGGGCAAGACTTTGAAAAATGGCTGGGTGGTGGACTCGGTGGCCGTCATTGACAGCACCGTGCCAGGCATCTGGTGGGGCAACGTGGGTCTCTATCTGTCCAAGACGCCGGCGAAAGGCTCCACCGATCCCTCCACAACCGTCCACTGGTACGCGGATGCCAGTTGCAACTCCGCCCAGTATCAGCTGGTTGTCAACATTCGCGGACCGCAAGGCGCTCCGTATTGGTGAGGTGCAGGCTCGCGGTTCCGTCTGCGCCCAACAAAAATAGCCGTTGAAAACCGGGCGGGCTGGAAATAATACGCTCGCCCGCTGCGGCGCATCATATCGTGTCAGCTAGGCTTGCCCTCGTCCGCCGCTTCTTCCGTCTCCCGCAGCAGCAGCGCCAGCAACCCCGAAAGCAGTCCCGCGCAAATAATAATTCCCTCGGCCACCAATCCCGTTGCCAACACCAGTGACGCCGCCGCGCCAAACGGCGTCAGCAGCGCCACCAGCGCTCCTTCCCTCACGCCCAGCCCGCCCTGCGTCAGCGGCACCAGCGCGGCAATCTTCGCCAGCGGCCAGGCGAACATCCACACTTCCAGCGGCAGCACCAGCCCGCAGGAAACCCCCAGCAGCGCCGTCATCAGCAGAAATCCGCCCTGCACGCACATTCCCCCCAGCCATCCCGCCACCAGCACTCCCGGCCGCCGCGAAACGCTCCGGAAGGCATGCCGGAACTTTCCCACCCACCTGCGGAAGCGCACCGATCGCCCGCGCAGCAGCGGCTTGTGCAGCCCAAAGCTCAGCGCACTCGCCACAATCGCCGCCACCCCCAGCAAAAACACCGCGCGGCTCCCGATCAATTTCCAGTTCAGTCCCGACCTCCCCGGCAGCAGCGCCAGCCCCACCGCGATCAGCGTAACGTCCGCCGCCAGGTCCAGCAGCCGGTCCGCGAAATTTCCCGCCAGCACCGCCGCCGGCCGCTCGCTCTTGCGCAGCCCCACCGACAGCCGCACCACATCTCCGCCGATAATCGATGGCAGAAACAGATCGCCAAAGAGCCCGCCGAAATAACACTGCGCGCTGCTGGTCACCGACAACCCCGCACCCGCCGCGTTCACCACCATGCGCCACTTCAGCATTCCCACCGCATACGCCAGCAGGTAACCCGCGAGCACCACCAGGAAGCGCGTCCCCGGCACGCGCCCCAGCGCCGACCGCAGCGCTTCGATGCGCAGAAAATGCGCCAGCGCCACCAGCAGCGCGATCCCCGCCACCCAGCGCACAATCATCAACGTCCGGCCGCGCAGCGCCGCCGCGCTGTGATGCGCTCCGATCATTTCGCTTTTCTCCCCGCAGGCGCGCTCACGAACCGAAAATCCCGCTGATCTTCGCCGCCAGCGTAAAATCCAGCTCCGTCAGTCCCCCCGCGCTGTGCGTCGAAAGCTCCACCGTCACCCGGTTCCAGCAGTTCGACCAGTCCGGATGATGGTTCATGCTCTCCGCCGCCAGCGCCACCCGCGCCATTTTTCCAAACGCTTCCGAAAAATCCTTGCACGCGAACTCCCGCCGCAGTTTTCCTCCCGCGAGGCTCCATCCCGCCAGCTTCCCCAGCCGCTCCTGAATCTCCCCTGCGCTCAATTTTTCCGGCCGTGCCATCGCGCACCTCTCTTCCCGCGCCAGTGTAGCGCATGCACTCGCCCCCCTCCACGCCCACCCTGTAGCCGCCCTCCTCGGTCGCAAGGCTCCGGGCAGCAGCCGGAGAGGGCGGGCCTTTCCACCCCGCTCACGCGCGACTCTCCGATTGCCTCCGCGCGGCAATTCCGCTAATCTTTTATGTTCCAGTCCGCGCGGAAATCGCTCTGTGCGCTGCGGTAAACCGGGGGGAGCTCATCGTGAAAAAGAAAATTCGTGCCATCCAATTCGGCGTCGGCCCCATCGGCGCTTCTATCGCCCGCCTCATGCGCGAAAAGCAGGCCATCGAAATCGTCGGCGCCATTGACACCGACCCCGCCAAGGCCGGCAGCGACCTGGGCGAAGTCGTCGGCGCGCCCGACGCTCCCTGGGGCATAAAAATTTCCGCCGACGCCAAGGAAGTCCTCGGCCTCTCCGCCGACGTCGTCATTCATTCCACTTCCTCTTCGCTCCCCAAGGTCATGGACCAGCTTCTCGCCTGCCTCGAAGCCGAATCCTGCGTCGTCTCCACCTGCGAGGAGCTTTCCTATCCCTACCGCACTCACCCCGAACTCGCCGCGCAGCTCGACGCCGCCGCCAAGGACTGGGGCGTGGCCCTCGTCGGCACCGGCATCAATCCCGGCTTCGTCATGGACAAGCTGGTCATCACCCTGGCCGCCGAATCCCAGCGCATCGAACACGCCAAAGCCGTGCGCATCGTGGACGCCGGCCAGCGCCGCCTCCCTCTCCAGAAAAAAGTCGGCGCCGGCATGACCGTCGAAGAGTTCCGCGCCCAGGTCGCCGCGGGCGTCATCAAGCACGTCGGCCTGCCCGAATCCGTGGCCATGATCGCCGACAGCCTCAACCTCCCCGTCGAAAAAATCACCGAAACCATCGAGCCCATCGTGGCCAGGGAAAAAATCAAAACCGAATTCCTCACCGTGGAAAAGGGCCAGGCCGCCGGAGTCCACCAGATCGCCCGCGGCACCGACGCCGCCGGCAAGGAACTCGTCTACCTCGAACTGCAAATGTACGTCGGCGCCGAAGAACCCTCCGACACCATCGAACTCCTCGGCCATCCCCACGTCAAACTGATCATCCCCGGCGGCTCCCCCGGCGACATCACCACCGCCTCCGTCGTCGTCAACTCCATCCCCGCCATCCTCGACGCCCCCGCCGGTCTGCGCACTTCCCGCGACCTGCCCATCGGCTTCTTCTCCCCCAACGCCCGGCCGTAGCCGGCGCAACCGCGCATCAACGCTTATGTAGAGGCCGGGCTTTAGCCCGGCTCTTTTTTTCCCGCCCATCTACCACCGCGATTTCTCCCTCTATCGCCTCCACGGCCGCAGCCGGCCCATCCTTCTTCCCTGACTTTTCCCCGCGTGCCTTCCCCCACCCACTCCTGATTTCATCCCGCCCCTTCACCCCTTCCAGAACTTCATCACCGCGGCGTAATCCAAATCCTCCTTGGCCGCGCCCTTCACGCTGCTGTAAATCTCCCGCGCTGCGGCCGTCGCCGGCAGCGGCACGCCAATCTGATTCGCCAGGTCCAGCGCCAGGCCCAGGTCCTTGTGCATCAGGCGCAGCGGAAAGCTCGGCGGATACTCGCCCTTGAGCAGCAGCGGCGCCTTCACGTCCAACACGGCGGCGCGGGCCATGCTCGACTGCAGCACCTCCACCAGCTTTTCTCCGGCAATCCCCGCGCCGCCCACCAGCGCCAGGGCTTCCGCCAGGGCATCCACCTGCAATGCGAGAATCAAATTCATCGCCAGCTTGATCGTCTGGCCCGCTCCGTTCGGCCCCAGGTGAAACCATTTCTTCCCCAGCACGCCCAGCACCGCTTCGGCCTCCGCCAGCGTTGCCGCTTCCCCGCCCACCATGAAGACCAGCTCGCCCTTTTCCGCGCCCCACGTTCCGCCGGTCACCGGAGCGTCCAGGAAGCGCGCTCCGCGTTCCGCGCAGGCTGCGGAAATTTTCCGTGCCAGAGCGGGAGACACCGTGCTGGAATCAATATAAATGCCGCCGCGCCGCAGGCCGCTCATCGCGCCGTCCTTGCCCCACAGCACTTCTTGGAGCGCCGACGGATCGCTCACGATGGTAATCAGCACATCGCAAGCCTCGGCCGCCGCGCGCGGCGAAGCCGCCTGGCTCGCGCCCGCGGCCACCAGCGCCTCCGCGCGGGCCGGCGTGCGGTTCCATACCGTCAGCGCATGCCCGGCCTTCAGCAGATTCAGCCCCATCGGCCGGCCCATCAGCCCCAAACCGATCAATCCAATCTTTGCTTTCGCACCTGTTGCGGAATTCACCAGACTCCTCCTTGCGCGGCGCAAGCTTCCGCCGCTGCCCACGTGCAACGCATGAATTGTAGCGGAAAAGCGGGCGCGCAGTCCGTGCCACGCGGCAGAAAAGAAGATCAGCTTTCTTGCGGGCGGCGTCCGGGAGACAAAAGATTGGGCTTCGTGGCGGGATCCACGGCGGAATCGGGCTTCTTTTCCGCCTTCGGTTCCGTCTCCAATTCCAGATCCTCATCGTCCAACGCCGCGGGCTGGGGCGCGCTCACCGGCGGCGGAGTGGCCCCCGGCATATTCACCACGATGCGCAGAATCGAGGAATAGGGAATCTCCCAGCGAAACTGTTTCTTGCGCCCATCCTGCTCAATGCGCTCTTCGAGAAAGATGGAACGGCCCGAATCCGCCGCCAGGATGCCCGTGGCGCTCAGGCTCATTTCGCCGGCGCGGTAGTGCACCTCGACGCGGCTCCCGATATGTGCGGCGTATTCGGCCATGTTGGAACCAGAATGCGGTGAACCAAGGTACCAGTCAATAGTACGATAGTAGTTACCCTGTGGAACTCTGTGGAAAGGGCGGAAAAGCGGTCTTTTTCGCTTTTTTTCCGAGGTTAAGAGAGCTTTTCGGGCAGTTTATTTATTGTGCACTTCCAGTCCAAAAGAGCCGTTGGCGGGGCGCCGACGGCAACGCCCGCGCATTCGGCGAGGCATCTTGACTTTCTGCGGCGCCGCGCTATTGTCCCCTTTCCGGCAAATCTTTGGCGGGAAATAATCGCGCGCGGAGCGGAACAAAACGGAGGGGCGGATGGCGGCGTTATCAGCGGCGATGGCGGAAAGCCTGGCGAAATATTACGAGTACATCGCGGCGCAACTGCACCAGTGGGCCGGGGGGCTGACGCAGGAGCAATTCTGGCGCAATCCCCGCGGCTACGGAAACAGCGCGGGGCATCTGGTGCTGCACGTAACCGGAAACCTGAATTACTACATCGGGGCGCGGCTGGCGGGGACGGGCTACGTTCGAAACCGGGATCTGGAGTTCACGGATGCGAGCCGGCGTTCGAAAGAGGAGGTGCTGGCGGCATTTGACCGGACGATCGTCATGGTGACCACGGCGATTCGCAGCCAGAGCGAAGAGGATTGGATGCGGGAGTATTCGGCGGAGCGCGAGCCGGAGGCCAGGGACAGATTTACGATTGTGCTGCGGTGCGCGGGGCATGCGTACCATCATGTGGGGCAGATGATTTATATCTGCCGGGAGTTGGAGAAGAGTTAGGAACTGGAATCATGCTCGTTCCGCAACGGGCGGGGCAAGCCCCGCCCCTACGGAGAAATTCCGAGCGTGAACGACTAGCGGCGGTCGACGGCGGGGTGGCGGACGTCGCGGCCCTGGACAAAGTAGATGACGTCTTCGGCGATGTTGGTGGCGTGGTCGCCGATGCGTTCGAGATTTTTGGCCATGAGAATGAGGTCGAAGGCGGGATAAACGACGCTGGAATCGCCCATCATGTAGGTGAGGAGTTCGCGGAAGATCTGGTCGCGGAGATTGTCCACCTGGTCGTCGCGGGAGAGAACGGACTGGGCCAGGACGACGTCACGGCGGACGAGGGCGTTGAGGGCGTCGCGCATCATGCCCTCGACGATTTCGCTCATTTTGGGAAGGTCCACGTAGGGCTTGACGCGCGGGTGGCGCAGGATGCGCTGGGCGGCCTGGGCGATATTGACGGCCTGGTCGCCGATGCGTTCGAGGTCGTTATTGATGCGGGAGACAGCCAGAACGAAGCGGAGGTCCACGGCCATGAGCTGGTGCAGGGCCAGGACGTGGACGACGCGGTCGTCAATTTCAATCTGCATTTCATTGATGGCGGTTTCTTCCGCAAGGACGCGCTGGGCAATCTGCTCGTCGGCGTTGAGCACGGCCTGGACGGCTTGGTGCACGGCGCGTTCGGCGAGGCCGCCCATCCACAGCAGACGCTCTTTTAATTCGTTCAGATCCTTTTCGAAATGACGTTCCATCGTTTCCATTCCTCCGGGCGGCAAATTCCGTTTCGCTTGCTCTCGCAGCTACTCCACACTGCACTCATCCAAAGCGCCCGGTGATGTAAGCCTCCGTGCGCGAATCCGCGGGCGTGGTGAAGAGCTGCGGAGTGGGGCTGAATTCGATGAGCGAACCATTGAGCAGGAAGGCGGTGAAATCGCTGACGCGGGCGGCTTGCTGCATATTGTGGGTCACGATCACGATGGTGCAGCTGGATTTCAACTGCACGAGAAGTTCTTCGACCTTGGCGGTGCTGATGGGGTCGAGAGCGGAGCAGGGTTCGTCGAGCAGCAGGACTTCAGGCTCGACGGCAAGGGCGCGGGCAATGCACAGGCGCTGCTGCTGGCCGCCGGAAAGTTCGTAGGCGGATTTGTGCAGCTGGTCTTTAACTTCGTCCCAGAGGGCGGCGCGGCGAAGGCTGGCTTCGACGACATCGGAGAGAGGGCGGCTGGCGCCGTTGATGCGCGGACCGTAGGCCACGTTGTCAAAAATGGATTTGGGGAAGGGATTGGGTTTCTGAAAGACCATGCCGATGCGGCGGCGGAATTGGGTAACGTCCTGAAGGAAAATGCTCTGGCCGTCGAGGGTAATTTCGCCATCGAGGCGTGCGTTGCGGACGGTCTCGTGCATGCGGTTGAGAGTGCGCAGGAGAGTGGATTTGCCGCAGCCGGAAGGGCCGATGAGCGCGGTGAGACGGGCGGCGGCGACGCCCAGGCTGATATCGAAGAGAACCTGTTTCTCGCCGTAATAGAAATTGAGTTTCGAAATATTCATGCGCATGGAGTGTTCGCCCGCGAGTTCGCGGCCGGGGGAGGCGGGCAAGCCGGCGGCAAGAGAAACGGAAGAGTTGGCAGTGGATGGCATCACGCTAAGATCTCCGCACAGCGGCGCCGCGAGAGAGAACGACGCGGGCCAGAAGATTGATCACCAGCACAAGGCCGAGCAAGAGAAGGCCGGCGGCCCAAGCCTGGCGGTGCCAATCATCATACGGCGAAACGGCGTAGGTATAAATCATAACCGGGAGCGAGGCGGTGGGCTGATTCCAGCCGGGACTCCAGAAACGGTTGCTGAATGCGGTGAAGAGGAGAGGAGCGGTTTCCCCGGCAACGCGGGCGAGGGCCAGGAGGACGGCGGTGAGAATCCCCCGGTAGGCGGCGGGAAGGACGACGGTAAGGATGGCGCGCCACTTGCTGGCACCCAGGGCCAGTGCGCCTTCGCGCAGGGCCAGAGGAACGGCGCGGAGAAACTCCTCGGTGCTGCGCAGGGTGATGGGAATCATCATGATGCCGAGAGCAAAAGCGCCGGAGAAGGTAGAAAAGTGCTTGAAGGGGAGGACCAGGAGAGCGTAGGCGAAGATACCGATGACGATGGAGGGAGTGCCGTTGAGGAGGTCGGCCGCATAGCGCACGACGAAGCCCGCAGCGTGGCCGCCAAATTCGGCGAGATAGACGCCGCCGAGAAGACCCAAGGGAACGCCGATGAGGGAAGCGAGAGCGAGGAGCTTGGCGCTGCCCAAGATGGCGTTGGCCATGCCGCCGCCGAGTTCGCCGACGGGAGCGGGGAGCTTGGTGAAGAAGTCCCAGTTGACGGAGCGGCCGCCATGAATGACGAGGTAGCCGAGGATGAGGAAAAGAACGGAAACGGCGACGAAGGCGCAGACGCCGGTGAGGGAGAGCATGACGGCGCTCAACGATTTGCGCCAGAGGACGCGGGCGGTCATGCGCGCACCTCGGCACCCTTGCGCTGGGTGAGAAGGATGAGGAGGCGGGCGAGGCCGTTGAGGATGAAGGTGAGGAGGAAGAGAACC
>JAIQGC010000005.1 GCA_020072805.1 Terriglobia bacterium | reverse complement strand
CGGTTACCGCGACTTCGAATGCCACAGCCCCTTTCCCATACATGGAATGGAGCAGGCGTCCGGAGAACGCAAATCACGTGTCAGCTTGATTGCGGGAATCCTGGCGTTCCTGGGTCTGCTCGGAGCCTTCGCCAGCAGACAATCAATACCGCGAAACCTGCGGATCCACTTCCCTCGACCAGCGCTCAATCCCTCCGGCCAGCGATCGCGCGCCTTCAATTCCCTGCTTGCGCAGCCAGGAAGCCGCATCGAGGCTGCGGATGCCATGATGGCAATAGCAGATAACCTCCGCCGCCCCCTCCACTATGGGGAGATTCGCCGGAAGCGTTTTCAACGGAACGAGCGTTGCGCCCTGCAGGCGGCACAAATCGTATTCCCACTGCTCGCGCACATCCACGAGCAGAAACTTTTCCCCGTGCTCCAGGCGCTGCTTCAATTCCTGCGGAGTAATCTGCAAATCGCTCATTCAATCCGCTTTCCAGACCGGAGGCCGTTTCTCCAGGAACGCGCGGATGCCTTCGGGAGCGTCATGCGTCTTCATCAACACATCGAGGTAAGTACGCTCGGCTTCGCCAAGCTGTTTCTCGAACTCATCGGCGTGCAGCCGCCACAGCGTTTTCCGTGTCAGCCGAAGCACGCTGCCGCTCAATCCGCGCAGTTCGCCGAGTAGCGTTTCCACCGTGGCGGCAAGCTGCCCTTGCGGAGCGAGCCGCGTGACCAGTCCGATGCGGTGCGCTTCGCGGCCATCCACGGTGCGCCCGGTGAAAATCAAATCCATGGCCGCGCGCATTCCGCAGAGCTGTGGAAACGTCACCATGGCCACCGGCGGATAACAGGCCAGCTTGATTTCCGGCTGGCCGAATTTGGCCGTCTCTTCGGCAATCACGAAATCGCAGAACGTGGCCAGCTCCATCCCGCCGCCCAGGCACAGGCCGTGCACGCCAGCGATAGTCACGCACTCCGCGCGCGCCAGGCGGCGAAAAAGCCCATGAAACGCGGCCAGCATGTCGCCCACGCGCTCCGGCGTATGGTCGCCCACCTCAGCCCCGGCGGAAAAACCCTTGGGCCCCGCGCCCTGAACAACCAGAATGTCGCATTGCGGCAGTATGCGCGCAATCACGGCGTCCAGCTCGCCCATCATGGCGATGTTCAGCACGTTCAGCGGCGGGCGATTCAGCGTCACCCAGGCCGTGCGGCCGTCCATTCGCAGTTCAATCGCTTCGCTCATGCGCAATCCTCCCTTGCCAGCCGCTCATTTCCCCAGCGCCAGCCTAAAAACTACATCTGTCATTCTGAGGGCGCACAGCGCCCGAAGAATCTCAACTTCAATCATTGCAATCACCCCACGTTGAGATCCTTCAGCCGGCTTCGCCGTCCTCAGGATGACATCCGCGAAAATATTCCGCCCTGCCGGATCTGCTCGCGTTCAGCGTCCCTGAAAATTCGGCGCGCGCTTCTCGAAAAACGCGCGAATTCCCTCGCTGCAATCCTCGGAATGAAAGCAAATCAGTTGCTGTTGCACTTCGCGTTCCAGCGCTGCTTCCAGCGCGGCCTTCTCGTCTCCGAAGAGAACCTTTTTCACCGCGCGAATCGCCAGCGGCGGCCCCTGCGCAATCTTGCGCGCCAGCGCACCCACTTCCGCTTCCAGTTGCGCCAGCGGGACGACGCGGTTCACGATCCCCATCTGCAACGCGGCCTGCGCCGTGATCAAGTCGCCGGTGTAAAACATCTCCGCGGCGCGCGAAGGCCCCACCAGCTGCGGCAGGAAAAACGTTCCGCCATAGTCCGGAAAAAGTCCCACCTTCGCGAAGTTCTGCCCGAACCCGGCTTCCTCCGCGGCGATGCGGATGTCCGCGCCGAGCGCCACGTTCATTCCCGCGCCCGCCGCCACTCCGTTGACCGCGGCAATCACCGGCTTGGCCATGGTGCGCATGCGGATCCCCGCCTGCATCCCCGCGCGCAGCAGCGGTTCGAGTTGCGTATGATCGCCCTTCTCCCGACCGGCGCGAATCTGCCCCAGGTCGCCCCCGGCGCAGAACGCCCGCCCCGCGCCGGTAACCACCACCACGCGCACGGACTCATCCACCTCGGCGCGGCCCAGCGCTTCGTTGAGAGCCGTGGAAAGTTCGTTATTCAGAGCGTTCAAACGGTCCGGGCGGTTCATCACCAGCGTGGCGATGCCGTCGCGTTGCGAAGTCAGGATGACCGGGCCGGCCGGGACCGGCGGCGCAGCGTTGCTCATGATTTTTCTCCCTTGCGCATCAATTTCGCGAGTTCGCGGAAAATCTTCAGCTTCGCCGCGCGGCCCGCCGTATTCGCCCCGCTCGAAGAGGGCAGCACGAACACATGCGACCCATAAAGCAGTTCCTTCTGTGCGCCCAGCTTGCAGCGGCGCTGCGTAAAATATTCGTAAGTCATCTTGCCGTGAAACGCCACGATGCGCGGGGCCAGTTCTTCGATCTTCCGGGAAAGCAGAACGCGCCCCGCGGCGAAATCTTCCCGCTCCAGGTCCTCGATTCCCTTCGTTGGGCGCTTCACCAGATCCGTGAGGCCTACGCCGAATTCCAGCACGCGCTTGTCGTCGCGCGATTCCAGCGGCTCGGGAATCACGCCGGAATCGTACAGCAGCGTCCAGAACTGATTGCCGCGTCCGGAATAATAATGCCCCGCGCGCACCGAGGATTCGCTGGGATTGCAGCCCACAATCACCAGCTTCATGCCCTTGCGCAAATAGTCCTGAAGAGTTTTCACGTTTACCGGCCCCGGAACTTCGGCGCGCGTTTTTCCACGTATGCCGCGAGGCCTTCCTTCGCATCCTCGCTCGTAAAAAGTTCCTGCTGCAATTCGCGTTCGAGCGCCAGCGCTTCCGAAAGGGGAACTTGCGAGCCGGTGATCACGGCGCGCTTGATGCGCCCCACGGCGAGCGACGCCTTATTCGGCGGGCAGAACTGTTTGGCGTACGCCATCACGTCCTGCCAGAACGTCTGCGCTTCGTAGACGTGGTGGATGAGGCCGAGGGTCTTGGCTTCCTCGGTTCCGTAGGTCGCCGCGGAAACCATCATTTCGATGGCCCGCGCGTTGCCCACCAGGCGGCAGAGGCGTTGCGTGCCGCCGGTGCCGGGCAGCACGCCGAGATTCACTTCCGGCAGACCGATTTTGCCGCCGTCTTTCTTGGCGATGCGGATGTCGCAGGCCAGGGCGACTTCGAAACCGCCGCCGACAGTGTGGCCGTTGAGCGCGGCGATGACCAGCTTGGGGGTCTGTTCCAGGCGGCAAAGGGTTTCGTTGGCGTGCAGACAGAAATAATATTTGAACTGCGGAGTGGCCTTGGTGAGCATGGAAATTCCCGCGCCGGCGCAGAAGAATTTTTCACCCGCGCCGCGCAGAATGATCACATGAACGGAATCGTCCATGCGAGCCCGGAGGATGCAGGCGTCGAGTTGCTGCAGCATTTCGTAGGAATAGGTATTGGCAGGGGGATCGTCCATTTCGAATACGGCCACGCCGTCTTCCACGCGGTAATGGACGAGTTCTTTGGGTTCAGTTGTGGGCGTCGCGGTCATCGGCGGTTTCCTCGTGAAGTTAATTGTCCATGATGCCAGAAAAATGGCGTTGTGCTTGCGGTTCTCATGGCTTATTTCCACCCGGCGCAGCAGGGCGCGCGCGGCCGGAGCCGTTCAAGACACCGTGAAGAAAAATACCGGTCATGGATTCGGCGAGTTCCGCAGCGCCCGGGTCCACCTTGGGATTGTGCCATTTGTAGACCCAGTTCATCATGCCGTAGAGGCACAGGACGGCGACGCGGGGACTGAGATGAGCGGCGCGGCCATCGCGATTCAATTCGTCGAAGATGCCGCGAGCCAGCGTGTAGTAACGGCGTTTGATGGAGAGCAGTTCCTTTCGAAAAGGCTCCTCGATGGCGTCTTCTTCGTGGGAGAGGACTTTCATTTCGGCGGGATGCTCCATGAAATATTCGAGGTGATTCTGGATGAACAGCAGCAGGCGGCGCTGGGGGTCGCGGACGCCTTCGAGGCGGGCTTCGAGGGACTGCAGGATGCTGGTGAAGGCGTTGGACTGGATCAGGTAGAGGAGCTTCTGTTTGCTTTCGAAATAGTAGTACAGGCCGGAAAGGGAGACACCGGAGGAGCGGCTGATTTCGCGGATAGAGGATGCGCCAAAGCCGCGGCTGGCGAAGATATTGGCGGCGTGGCGCAGGATGTGCTCGAGCTTGGCTTCGGTGTCGCGAGGTATGGGAGCGCGGTCAGGCATAAGCGAAACTCTCGAACGTTCGTTCGAGAAAGACTAACTTTCCTGCGCAGGGGTGTCAAGGGCGTACAGCCATCACTCCTCAGAGCGCGCGAAGAGGATTGTGCTGGAGTATTTCCTCAACTTCTTCCCAGCCCTCCGGAGATGCGTAGTTGTAACGAGGCGGCAAAGCGAAGACATATCTGGCATTTCTTCCTATTTCAGAAGGTCCGACGGGCGCTGCACTGACAATTAATTTGCCTTCCTCAACTAAGCCCCACTGAGCATGCGTAAATATCATGATCGGAATATCCTGGCGAGGGTTCGCTTCCGTCGAAAGCGGGTGTCTTATCCAGATCGTGGGCCCGTCATCTAATTTCCCCGGGCCGGTCTGGTGGCTGTCATACGGACCTCCGCCCCAATTACGAGTGCGGATGGAATATCCTTTCCAACTCCCGGGCAGCGAAAAACTGAAACCGTACTTCTTGTTTTTGTAAACCACGGATTTTGCCGCTCGTGGCTTGGCAGCCTTCTCTCTACTTGCCGGCTGAGTCGTTTCCTGCTTCGCAGTCGCAGCAGTCGATTGCCGCGGGGAGTACGCCCCCAGGCCAAAGAAAAAGGCGACAAATAGAATTGGTTTGCAACCCTTCAGCATCTCAACCTCCCAAATGCAGAAATCGCTCAAAGACAAAGATAGCAAGGTCATTGCCATCCGCAAATGCGCTGACTACCCGGAGGTTGCGGGAGACCACGTTTGTCACACTGTGTTGTGGTGGTGACACTCTGTGGAATTGCGCACACGATTTCGCGACGCGGCGCACACGATTTCGCGGCATGGTCGAGCCTCATTAAGCTGGACGAGTCAGCCAATTGGGCGATAAACGCGTTACGCACCGCCCTCCTCAGCCGCCTAAAGTAGCAGTTCCCCTGCCCAGGTTCTTTTCCCTGGCGCCCAGATAGACGTGGACGGCTGCAGCGAGGTCCCAGACGGCGAGGCCGTTGGATTTGAAGAGGGTGATCTGGGAATTGTTTTGGCGGCCGGGGAGTTTTCCGGAGATGAGTTGATGGAGTTCGCCGACGGAGGACCAGCGGGATTCGTCTCCGGCCAAGGCGAGGATGAGGTCGCCGACTTCCTGGCAGGCTTGGTCGAGGGAGTCGGTGAAGATGGAGCAGTTTCCGAGTTAGCGACAATTCGTCCACAACCTCCGCTTTCGCTTCCCCCTCCCCGTTTGTCGCCATTGGCCGGCACATGTCCGGTAATCCGACGTCCCGGGAGTTAACGGATACCCAAGCGACATAATTGTTTATTTGCGCATGGCAGGGTGACTCTGATCACAGACTTGCAGACCTCTCCCATCTGTCATAGTCATCGAACGGGCGAGTGGTATCATCGGGGAAAGTGGGAGAGGAAGGCAACCCAGTGCAGAAAAAATCAGCCAAGACCCATCTAACGCTAAACGTCAACGGCAAGGAGCACCAGCTATTGGTAAATCCTCGCCAGACTCTCCTGGGGGCGTTGCGTGATGTTCTTGGCCTCACTGGCACCAAGCAGGGCTGCGATGATGGTACCTGCGGCACCTGTACGGTCATCGTGAACGGCGCGATGGCTCGCGCCTGCCGCGTCCCCGTGGCTCGTGTGAAAGGCAAAGCTGTTTTGACCATCGAGGGACTAGGGACCCCCGAGCGACTTCATCCCTTGCAGGAAGCCTTCATCAAAGCCGATGCCGTCCAGTGCGGTTTCTGCACGCCGGGAGTGATCATGGCGGCCAAGGCGCTGCTGGACCGCAATCCCGCCCCGACCCGGGAGCAGATCGTCAAAGCCCTGGGGAGCAACCTGTGCCGTTGCACCGGCTACACGAGCATCCTCGAAGCGGTCACTCGCGCAGCCGATCTTGGCAGGGGCGTCCCGTGCCCGGAGCCCCAAGTGTCGGACGAGGCGCACCGGCGGGCCGATGCGCAAGACAAGGTGCTGGGCACCGCTCTTTATGCCGCCGATCTTACAATGCCCGGCATCCTTCATGGAGCGGTTCTGCGGAGCCCTCACCCTCGCGCCGACATCCTCCACATCGATGATCGCGAAGCCCGAGCCCTGCCGGGTGTAGCGGCCGTAGTAACGGCCCGGGATGTGCCCGGACTCAATCGCTTCGGGCGAACCGTCAAGGATCAGCCCGTGTTGGCTGATGGCCGGGTCCGCCAGATCGGGGATGCGGTGGCTGCCGTTGCCGCGACCTCGGCGGAGACAGCGGCCCAGGCGCTGTCGCTGATTCGCGTAAGCTACCAGCCTCTTCCGGCAATCCTGGATCCCAGCGAGGCCCTGAAGGAGGGCGCCCCGCTGGTCCACGACAGCGGCAACCTTCTGGCCGAGAGAGAGGTCCACTGGGGCGATGTTGAAACAGCGCTGGCCCAGGCAGATATCGTGGTGGATGAGACGTACACCACGCCATTTTGCGAGCACGCTTACCTGGAGCCGGAGTCGGCCTTGGCCTACCGGGACAACGAAGGGCGCTTGGTAGTGCGATCGGCCACCCAGCACTCTCACCTGCACCGCAGGATCGTGGCCGAGACCATGGACCTGCCGCTAGAGCAGGTGCGCATTTTGCCCACTGTGGTGGGCGGTGCCTTCGGCGGCAAGACGGATGTCTCCTGCGAGTGCGTCGCGGCCCTTCTCGCTTTGAAGACAGGTCATCCGGTAAAGATCGTCTACAGCCGCGCCGAGTCCTTCTCCTCCACCACGAAGAGGCACCCCTTCCGAATGCGCTGCCGGACGGGCGTGACCCGGGATGGCCGGCTCACAGCCCTCGCCGCGGAGGTGCTGGCTGATACGGGGGCCTACGCCTCGGCGGGCCCCGAAATTATGATCCGGGCTTTTGTGTCTCTGGTGGGCCCCTATCAGTTCCCCCATGTGTTGATCCATGGGCGGGTCGTGTACACCAACAACACCTTGGCCGGCGCCATGCGTGGCTTCGGTGCCCCACAAGTAGCCTTTGCCATCGAGTCCCAGATGGACATCATGGCTGCCAAGTTGGGCATCGACCCTCTGGAGTTCCGGTTAATGAATCGCCGCAAGTCGAATGCTGCTGAGGCAACACCTCAGGACATGGAGCAGGAGGAGGCCTACCGGGGAACCCTTGAGGCTGTCCGTCCCTACTATGAGGACGCGTTGCGGGCACGGCAGGCCAGCGCTCCGAGCGATGGCCGACGGCGTCGCGGAGTGGGAATAGCCTCCATGCGGTATGGCATCGGCTACGCCACGGCCCAACCGCCGGAGACAGCCTTGGAGCTGGAGAGCGATGGCCGTGTGCGCCTTTTCACTGGAGCCATAGATATGGGCCAGGGTACCGACACCGCGTTGGCGCTCGTCGTCAGCGGCGAGCTGGCGTTGCCGCTGGAATCGGTGTCGGTGGTGAGTGGCGACACCACTCGCACCCCCGACACCGGCCCCTCCTCGGGCAGCCGGGTCATCTATACCGAGGGCAACGCGGTGAAGGAGGCAGCCGCCCGGCTCAAGGAGGCCATCCTTTCGACGGCATCCGGACTGCTGGAAATCCCCTCCGAGAACCTGGAACTGAGAGAAGGACTTGTGGTTACGCGAAGAACGGCTGGCGCTTGCGAGAGGAGAATGTCCTTGGCGGAAGTGGCCCGGGCCAGGCTGTCGGCAGGGCTTCCCCTGCGGTTCGAGGGAAGCTTCCATCCCGTCCCCGTGCGCGATTCGCTGAGCGGGAACCCCAGCCCGTATCTGGTGCATGTGTCCGCGACGCACATGGCGGAGGTGGAGGTCGACACCCTAAAGGGGACAGTGCGGGTGCTCCGGGTAGTAGCTGCCCACGATGTGGGACGCGTTATCTTTGCTCAAGGGCTGAAAGGACAGATAGAAGGAGCCGTGTCTATGGGAATGGGGCTGGCCCTCAAAGAGGAATTCCACCCCGGCGAGACCAAGGGCTTTAAGCAATACCGCATTCCCACCATGCGCGAAACCCCCGAAGTCGTCCCGTTGATGGTGGAGATGGTGGATCCCTCGGCGAGCCTCGGAGCCAAGGGCGTAGCCGAGTGTGCGACAGTGGCTGTGGCCCCCGCCATCGCCAACGCCATCGCCGACGCCATGGGAATTCGAATCCACCATCTCCCTGCTACGCCCCCTCGTCTGGTGGCCCTGATAGGCGGCGCGATGCACTCCTGATGTTCTGACCTGACCGAGGCTTATGGGTCCAGCGAAAGCGAGAGAGAATCACTTTCAAGGAGAGCTGGACATGCCGATGAAGAAATACAAGCCTGAGCAGATTGTGATGCTGGCTAAAGTGCTCTAGGCGTATAGTACTTTAGGCAACCATGAAAGCTGAGGACCCGAGGGACATGCGGTTTCACGTCGATGCGTGGCTTCCGCCAGAGATGGCGGAACGCGCGGAAAGCGTGGGCGCAAAGAAGGCAAGTCTTGATTCCTGGACCATGTTGGCGCTGGGAATCCTCGCGGGAGCTTTCATTGCGTTGGGAGCACTCTTTTCCACGACAATAACCGCGTCGCCCCTTCCCTATGGTGTGAACCGGATGCTGGGAGGCCTGGCATTCAGTTTGGGGCTGATCCTCGTCATCGTGGCCGGTGCCGAGCTTTTCACCGGGAACAACCTCATTGTGATGGCGTGGGCCAACAAAAAGGTGACCACGGCACAACTATTACGAAGCTGGGTGATCGTTTACGCCGGCAACTTGATTGGGGCGATGGCTACTGCTGTGCTGGTCTTCCTCGCGAAGCAATATTTCTTTGGCGCGGGAGCGGTTGGCAAGAACGCACTGGCAATCGCGCAAAACAAGTGCAATCTTGGCTTTGTCCAGGCCGTGGCCCTGGGGATTCTGTGCAACGTGCTGGTCTGCCTGGCGGTGTGGCTGTGCTACAGCGCCCGGACGACGACGGACAAGATCGTGGCGATCATTTTTCCTATCACCGCCTTCGTCGCCGCCGGATTTGAACATTGCGTGGCGAACATGTATTACATTCCGATCGGTCTTCTGATTAAGACGTATGCGCCGCCCGAATACTGGAACCTAATCCATGATTCGGCCTCCTCATCAGCAGCTTTGACCTGGATGGGCATGTTGCGAAATCTGGTTCCAGTCACGCTGGGAAATACGTTCGGTGGGTCCTTGATGGTGGGTTTGGTCTATTGGTTCATTTACCTGCGGAAACCCAACCGACCCGACTCTTCTGACGGGAAGTGATGTTTCCTCTTGTGTGCAGTCTCTCCTCGCCGTCCAAAAGTCCGGTTGCCGGAAGATTGTTGTTCACTCCCACAAATACTTGGGGGGTAGGCGATACGAACGGGAAAAGTGATACCGCACCTCCGATGTGCCCGACCGCGCTGGGTAGACAGAATAGAAACCCGTTTTGAATCACTAGATGCCTTCGCTCTTGTATCGGAGTAGTCTTTAATTGAAGCCCGGCAGCGCGTGGGTGCGGGCATGAACAGACAAGATCAAGCGTGGAGCTTTCTTCTGGGATCCCCCGGGGCTTGGCTGCCCGTTGTTGGGGGGATTTGCGTGCTAATCCTCTCTGCTTTGCTCCGCAGCCTTTCCATCTCTTCTGATCCACTGCTCTTCGGACAGCTTCAATTCACCTGCGGCATCGTTGCCATCACTTTTGCGGGAGCGGCATTCGTCAGGTTTCGCGGAACTCGAGACCGTCTGCCATTGATTCTGGCCACCGGTTTCGTCATTGTTGGAGTCACTCTCGCGAGCTCCAGCCTCAGCTTGCCGACTCTCTCGCCATTTGATTCGACTGCGAGTCTTCGCGATCCCATGACTTGGGTGATCGGCCGCACACTGCTCGCTATTTTGCTGGTGTCCGCGCTGCTCGTTCAAAAGTGGCATCCCTGGTCGCGCAACCCAGGCCGTGATATCGCCGCTGCTCTCGTTCTGGTGGTTCTAATTTCCACTCTCCTCAGCATTCTGCACCGGCATCTTCCATCAAATCTTGTCGTTCAACCGGGGCATTTCTTTCCGCGCCCGGGAAATCTGGTTCCGGCGGCTTTCTTTCTCCTGGCCGCGCTCTCTTACCACCGCCGGCTGAAAGATGCTTCCACCCCCTTCGATCTTTCGCTTTATTTTGCAGCCGCAATTAATTTCTGGTGCTCGGTCGCCGCCGCTCAATCCGCCCGCGGGCTCGATGCAACTTTCGCCTTAGCCGCGATTCTTCAATTCAGTAGTTACGGCGTCCTTCTCGGTGGGACGCTCCTTGATAACATTCACCTCTTTCAGCACATCCAGCGCTTAGCGGTCACCGATCCCATCACCGGTCTTGCCAATTACCGGCGCCTTATCGATTCCCTTGAGTTGGAAATCCAAAGAACAGGCCGGACCGGGAGACCCTTCGCTCTCCTCCTGTTTGACTTGGACGGCCTCAAGAAGATCAACGACCAGTTCGGGCATCAGGTCGGAACCCGGGCGCTGTGCCGCGCCACGGATGTGCTCCGTTCTCACTCCCGCGCTATCGACACTGCTGCACGGCACGGAGGCGATGAGTTCGCGTTGGTCCTGCCGGAAACAATGGAACAAGGCGCGCAGGAGGTGTTGAGCCGCATCTGCGATTGTGTTTCCAATGACGGCAAGCAGCCGGCCATCTCTCTGAGCGCAGGCGTCGCCATTTTTCCGCGGGACGGTAATACCGCAGAAGCCTTGATGGATGCCGCCGACCGCGCTCTTTACCGCATGAAAGAGCAGCACAAGCGCAATCCGTCATTCGTGAGACAGGCCGCTGTCTGACCTGCTGCCTTGGGTGCTGCTCCCTTCCAGCCTCTGAATTGTCTGGGATCTCTGGATTTCTCTCGAAAACAGGGACTACCGAAAGCCAATTGGCCAACTGCCCCGTTAACGTACTTACCGGACAAGGGGAGTGTTAGTACGGCAACGGACGAACGAGCCTCGATGTGCTTGACGGGGCCAATTAGTCGTCGGTTGGGTTTACTGCCTTGAAAGCGCCCGCCGCCGCAGCGCCACCAACAAAATTCGCTACCAGGTAAATCCAGATATTCGGCCAGGGCGACAGCCCCATACAGGAGATGCCCACCGCCACCGCTGGGTTGAACGCTCCGCCAGAAATGTTGCCGACGGAAAACGCCCCCACCAGCACCGTGAACCCGATGGCCAGCCCATAAAAGGAATTGCCGGATGTACCCTTGGCCGTAGCAGTGTTCAGCACAACGTAAACAAGCGCAAAGGTGAAAAGAAACTCCGCAAGAAGTGCCGGTAGTGTCGCCGGCTGGAGCGGTGTAACAGCAGCCCCTCCCTTCAAAAACTTGACGGCGTAAGCCGCCAGCACAGCACCGATAATCTGAGAAATCATGTACGGCGCAACATCTTTGGCCTCGCACTTCCCGCGCAGCCAAACGCCCAGCGTAACAGCCGGATTGAAGTGCCCTCCGGAAATATGCCCGCCCGCAAAAATCATTACCATGAGCGCCGAGCCTATGGCTAACGGGGCAAACGCCCCTGCACCGTTGCCGATTACTGTGCACCCAACCGTGAGAACGAGGAAAAAGGTCCCGATAAATTCAGCCACATACTTGTTCATGACCTACCCTCCTTTGATTCTCGATTGCAGGGATCCCGTGAACCGTGGGGCGACCTAAAGCGCGGCGATCATATCACGGATGAATTGAGCTAGGCTACGCAACGCTTAACCATCAACCCGTTAGCCTCATCGTAATTTGGACCTTGCCGCCCATTGCGGGCGGATGACGGCGTATTCGGAAACTGACCTACTACCCGCCGCCCTGCTCGGTCGCCCAAAGCGGAAGTTCCCTGCCCAGGTTCTTTTCCTTGGCCCCCTGATAGACGTGAACGGCGGCTGCAAGGTCCCAGACGGCCAAGCCGTTGGATTTGAAGAGGGTGATCTGGGAATTGTTTTGGCGGCCGGGAAGTTTTCCAGAGACGAGTTGGTGGAGCTCGCCGACGGCGGACCAGCGGGATTCGTCGGCGGCGAAGGCGAGGATGAGGTCGCCGGCTTCCTGGCGGGCCTGGTCGAGAGAGTCGGTGAAGATTACGGAAGAGCGGGAGACGGCGGTTTCGTCGAGTTCGCGTTTGTGGGCGTGGTTGGCGCCGATGGCATTGAGGTGGACGCCCTGTGGGAGGTCGGCGCCGTGGAGAACGGTTTGGGAGGCGGTGGTGGCGGTGCAGATGATGTCGGCGTCCTGCACGGCCGCGGCGGAGGAGGTTGCTTCGCTGACGGGGATGCCCAGGCGCTCGGACATCTCGCGGCAGAATTTGGCGCGGCGTTCGGGATTGCGGCCGTAAGCGCGGGCGGAGGTGAGTTTTCGAACGGCAGCGACGGCGGCGAGCTGGGTGCGGGCCTGCCCGCCGGTGCCGATGATGGCAGCGACTTTGGCGTCGGGGCGGGAGAGGTATTTGGTGGCCACGCCGGAGGCCGCGCCGGTGCGGAGTTGACCGAGGACGTCGGCTTCAATCATGGCGGCCATTTCGCCCGTGTCCATGCGGTAGAGGAGAACCACGAAGCGGATGCGGCCGCGCACGAAGGTGTATAGCTTGGCGGCGGTATAGCCGGCCACAAGATCGGCGGCGGCCATGTAGTGGAAGAAACTGCCGCCGGGAAATTCGATGCGGCGGCGGGAATGGACGACGGCTTCGCCGGCGGACTGCTTGCGGGAGATTTGCTCGACGGCGGCGATGGCGGCGGGCATGTCGAGCAGGGTGCGGACTTCGGATTCGTTGATGTGCAGGACCATTTTTTCTCCTCGGGGTTGCCAAGCGGGCGGGGCAAGCCCCGCTCCTAGAGCGACGTTTGAAGCCAGGGAATAATTCTAGCTTGAATTGCTTGCGAGCAGGGTCACGTCTGCGCGAACGGGGAGGAAAGGCCCGCCCTCTGAAGAGGGCGGCTACAGAGGTCGAAGAGGTGTTGCGGCAGGTTATGGAGCGAGATTGAAAACTGGCACAAGGCATCAGCATACGCAACATTGCGGGCGCAACGCCGCAGAGCGCGGGGCTATTCGCGGAGGTGGAAGCGGAGGATGCGGGCGGCAGGGGCGTCGAGGAGGAGGCATTCGCCGTCGGGGGAAAGAGCGAGGCGCGTGGGAGAGGGAGCGAGGTCGGTAATCCAGGCGTCGAGTTCTTCGCGGCGGCGGTAGGCGCCATTGAGGGACCAGAGGTGCAGGGCGTGGTTCTTGGGGTCGGCGGCGACGAGCATGCGGGCGGTGAAGGAAAGGCCGGCGAGCTGCGCGCCATCGCCGGGAACGGTAAAGGTGCGCTGCCATTCGCCGGAGGGATGGAAGACGTGGATGACGGGGCGAGCGGATTCGCTGACGTAGAGGAAGCCGTCGGGACCGATGGCCATGGCGGCGGGTTCTTCGAGGGCGACGGCGGAGGGAATTTTGCCGGTGGCCCAGGTGGCTTCGAGCCGGCCGCGTCGGCTGTAGCGGCGGATGCCGAAGGGTTTTCTCCCGGCGATGAAGAGAGAGCCGTCGGAATCCACGGCGACGCGCAGGCTGCCGCGGAACTGTTTGGCGGGGGCGATGCGCATCTCGCGATAGCGGCGGCCGTCGGGGTAATAGATGATGACGCTGCCGCGGCGGGCTTCGGCGACGTAGATGGCGCCACCCTGGTCCACGGCAATGTCCGAGGGCTGGAGGTTGAGGCGGTCATCCTGAAAGGAGAGGCGGGGCTGGCCGGAGCGGGAGAATTTATTCACGAAGCCGGTGGCGGCGTCGACGAGGTAAATGTTGCCGACAGAATCGGCGGCAAAGCCGATGGGAGAGGTGAGCTGGCCGGGGCCGGCGCCACGCGTGCCCCAAGCGCCTTGGTATTCCAGCGTGGGGGACGCGGTGGAGGCGGTGACGAGGGGTTCGGCACGATTGCAGGCGGCAAGAACGAGAAGGGCGGGAAGCGATCCGAAAATGAGAGAGGGAAGGAGAGGACGATTTGCGTGCAAGATTTTTTGTGTGATTCGCACCAGCACGAGCGCTCCGCTTGGAAGAACAGGAACGAATTGATTTTCGCCGCTTGTGGCGGCGCATGCAAGGTGAATTGGCAATACGTCAGTGATTCGGCTGGGGAAGCGGAGAAGAGACGAATGGGGGAGCATTGCGGATGCGGCGCACGATGGTCTGTTCGAGGCGGAAGACGAATTCTTCCTTCTTGACGCTCATGGCGTTAAAGCGGAATTCGGGTTGACCCTTGGGGCCTTTACCGACGCGGATGGGCAGCGAACCGCAGAGTTGATTTTCGAGGAAGGCGGTTTCGTAGCGGGAGCGCTTGGCGTTCCAGGTGAAGACCCGCAAGGCGGTGATGTCGCAAGGCTGGCCTTCGGGACCGCGGGCGCCGGCGACGAGATATTGGGGTTTGTCACCGGAGGGATCGGGAACACGATTGAGTTCGAACCAGGCGAGAGGGCGAAGGTCGGAGGCGAGGGTCTGAACGCGGACGGCATCGGGGAGATCGAGTTCGACGAAGCGGGCCACGACCCAGCCGGCCACGGGGACGGGCTCATCGCTCAGGTTCTGGACGCCGGGAGCGTCGGAACGAGCCGCAGCTTCACCGGGAGCGGCGGAAGAAAGACCGCGAACGAGGAACCAGTCCTCTTTCCTGGATTCCTGCGGTGCTTCGGAAGAGTCCTTTTCATCGGCGGCCTGGACCCAGTCGGCGACGGAGCGGCCGACAACTTCGAGAGGGACGCCGCGGGAGAATTGATAGAGCTTGGGAGAGGAGCGGCCGGGTTCGGAGCGCAGATTGGTTTTGACTTTGGTGCGGCCGCGGGATTGCAGAGGAAGGGCGCGGGCCCGCTCGAGGAGCTGGGCGCACTTGAGCCAGAGGTCGGGGGCCATGAGGCGGCTGCCATCGACCCATCCAGTGAGGTTGTCTTTGGTGCGGACCTGCACGTTTTCATTGCGGCGGCGAAGGACAGCGACCGAGTCGCCATAGTGGAGGGTGGCGAGGGGAGTGCGCACCTGAGCCAGGCTGCTATAGAGGGTGAGGTTGCGGTCGCTGACAAAGGCGGAGGAGAGCGGCTGGGGCTGGGGGCGAAACCACCAGGCCAGGAAAGCGACGAGGGCGAGAAACGGAATGGCCAGCAGAAGATTGCGCTTCACTGCTCGTCACCAAAGCTGATGCCGACGGAACGGGCGGTGCGCACGATTTCGCTCCCTGGATCAACGAGTTTGAGATGGGCCACGGCGTCCTCGATGGGGACGGAAGTGATTTCGCCGGCGCGCAGGCAGACCATTCTGCCGAATTCGCCGCGGGAGACGAGTTCGCTGGCGGCCACGCCGAATCGGGTGGCGAGGATGCGGTCATAGGGGCTGGGAGAGCCGCCACGCTGGACGTGGCCGAGGACGGTGACGCGCAGCTCCTTCTGAAGCATTTCGCGGAGAGAGAAGGCGATGGTGTTGGCGACGCTGCCGGGCTGGGGCGGAGGAATGGGCTTGCCCAGAGGGTCTTTCTCGGGGAGTTTGACGACTTCGGCAACCACGATGAGGCTGAAATTCTTGCCGGCCTCCTCGCGCCGGGCGATGGCGCGGGCGATGGATTCGAAAGTGAAGGGGATTTCCGGGATGAGGATGATATCGGCGCCGCCGGCGATTCCGGAATGGAGGGCGATCCAGCCGGCATCGCGGCCCATGACTTCGATGAGCATGACGCGGTGATGGCTTTCGGCGGTGGTGTGCAGGCGGTCGATGGCTTCGGTGACGATATGCAGGGCGGTGTCGAAGCCGAAAGTGACTTCAGTGGCGGAGAGGTCGTTGTCGATGGTTTTGGGCACGCCGACGACGGGGAGGCCGAGGCGGAAGAAATCGCGGGCGATGCTTTGCGTGCCGTCGCCGCCGATGACCACGAGAGCATCGAGGCCGATGGAGCGGGCATTTTCGAGGCAGCGCGCGGAAAAGTCCTGGATGACTTCTCTGCCGCCGACCGTCTGGTGGTAAGCGAAAGGATTGCCACGGTTGGTGGTGCCGAGGATAGTGCCGCCGCGGGGGAGGATACCGCTGACGGAATTCCAGGTGAGGGGGAGGCAGGTTTCCGGCCAGATGAGGCTGTCGAAGCCGTTGCGGATTCCGATAACGCGCCAGCCGAAACGGCCGATGGCGGATTTGACCACGCCGCGAATGACGGCATTGAGGCCGGGAGCGTCGCCGCCGCCGTTGGCCACTCCGATGGTTCGTATGGCGCCCATATCGCGCGAGTAAACCTCCGCATGATTGTACCCGATTTGCGGGGCGTTCCGCCGCAACGGGAACTTCTGCTAGACTCGATAACCGAGGAAAGCCCGCCGAAGAGGGTGAGCCGCGAAGGAGAGAGTTTCCCGTGAAACTATTCGGAAAGCTGCAACCGGTGGCGCTGCTGATGCTGCGGCTGGCGCTGGGGATTATTTTTTTCACGCACGGATATCCCAAGCTGGCGGGAGCGAGCGCGGGGTACGTGGCGTTTTTCGCGCAGCACGGCCTGCCCGGCTACCTGGCGTACGTCTCGGGAGTGCTGGAGGTATTTGGAAGCATCCTGTTGGTGCTGGGACTGTTCACGCGGGTGACGGCGGGGCTGCTGGCGGTAGAGATGGGCGTGGCCATTTGGAAAGTGCATATGGGGAAGGGATATCTGGCGGTGCGGGAGTACGAATTCGCGCTGGTGATGGGAGCGGCGTGCCTGGCGCTGGCCAGCGTGGGGGCAGGGATGCTATCGCTGGACCGGCCGCTGTTTAAGGACAAGTCCGGGAAGTAGCAATCATCCGAAGAAAATTCTTTTTTTCAGCGTGCCCGCGGATACCTCCGCGGGTATTCCCTACGTGGTGTGGACGGTGCCGAGGAGCAGGGGCATGCCCAGTTTGCCCGTGTACATGGGGCGGAAACGTTCAATGTTGTACATGCGCTCGATGTCCAGCTTGCGGGGGCCCATTTTGGGGTCGGGCAGGGGGGCGTGGGCATATTTGCCGTCCTGAACGCCGACGAGGCGGCCATGAATGCCGTCGCGAAGGAGGTCCATGGCGACGTTGGCGAAGGTGATGGCGACCATTTGGTCGACGGCATCGGGTTCGCCGCTGCGCAGGTCGTAGGTCAGGTCGCTGACGATGGTGTCTTCGCCGGTGCGGCGCTTGATTTCTTCGGCGAGGGCGTGGCCGATATCCACTTTTTTGCGGTGGCCGTAGGCGTCGGCTTCGCCGTATTCGCGCACTTCCTCGCCCTTCCAGACGGCGCCTTCGGAGGCGATGACCAGGGCATAGCGGCTGGGATTGTTCTTCTTATCGTCGACCAGGACTTCGACGAGGCGATCGAGATCGAATTCGACTTCGGGAAGAACGCAGCGGGTGGAGGTGACGTAGGCGGTATAGAGGGCGGTGAAGCCGGCGTCGCGGCCGAAGATCCGAAAGATGCCGATGCGCTCGTGGGAACCGATGGTGGTGCGCTGGCGGGTGATGAGGTCCTTGGCGCGGGTGATGGCGGTGGAAAAGCCGATGCAGTATTCCGTGCCCTGGACGTCGTTATCCATGGTTTTGGGAATGCCGATCATGGGAACGCCAGCGTCCTCGAGGACCTGGGCATAGCTGAGGGTATCGTCGCCGCCGATGGCGATGAGGCAATCGAGGCCGAGGGAAGCGATATTATCGAGGACCACGGGGGTGAAGTCGTAGAAGCCGTCGCCCTTTTCCATGGAGCGCAATTTTTCGGGGGAAATGTGCGCGGGGAGTTTGTTTTTTTTCATTTTGCGGGCGTTGGTGCGCGAGGTGTGCAGGACGGTGCCGCCGGTGCGGTCGATGTGGCGCGTGTTGATGCGGTCGAGGGGGCGGATATATTCCTCGTCGGGGAGCACACCGGGGCGCATGTGGGTGAGGCCCTGCCAGCCGCGGCGGATGCCGATGACGTCGGCGCCCATGGCGGAGGCGTTATAGACGACGCTCTTGATGACGGGATTGAGGCCGGGGACGTCGCCGCCGCCGGTGAGGATGCCGATGCGCTTGATGGGTTTCATGGACGGTCCTTCATGGAACGGGTATCTTAACTAAATCGATTTACTATTATAGCTCAAGTTGCCCGCGGAGACACCCTCCGCTTTATCGATTTTTTACAGAATAACAAAAAGGAAGGGGTTGGGCTACCCGCGGGCGGGCAGAGCTTCAAGCCGTGGCGGCGCCGCTGGGAGAAGGATGAGCGAAAGGGGCTTCCGGCATGACGATCCAGCAGACGATGTAGGCGAGGATGCCGGTGCCGGTGAGAGCCAGAACGAGCCAGACGACGCGGACCAGGGTGACGTCGAGGCCGAAATAGGAGGCCACGCCGGCGCAGACGCCGCCGAGCTTGGCGTCGCTGACCGAGCGCTGGAGGCGTTTTTGCGGGCCGGGTGGCGTGGCGGCGGGAGCCTCGGGAATGACGATCCAGCAGATCAGGTAGGCGAGAATTCCGGCGCCCGCAAAGGCGAGCAAAACCCACAAGATGCGGACGAGGGAAACGTCGAGATCGAGGTAGTCGGCGAGGCCGGCGCAGACGCCGCCGATTTTCCTGTCGGAGACGGAGCGGAGCAGGACTTTTGCGCCGGACGGCGGAGCAGCGGGAGAGGAGGCGGCGGACTGGGCGGCGCCGCAGAAATAGCAGAATCGGGAATCTTGCAGGATTTCCTTCTGGCAGGATGGGCAAAGCATGTGCGCACCTCCACGGGAACAACACCTATTGAATATACGAGGGCGGGGCGGAGAAAGTTCCCTGAATTCCCTGCTAGTAGCGCAGAAGTTCCTTCACCGCGGTCACGATCGTATGCGTCTGGGGAAGGATTTCGTCTTCGACCTTGGGCTGGTAGGCGCAGAAAGTGTCGGCGGCGGCGATGCGCTTGACCGGGGCGTCCAGGTCGGCAAAGAGTTCATCGGCAATGCGGGCGGCGATTTCCGCGCCATAGCCCCAGGAAAGCATGTCCTCGTGGGCGACGATGACGCGGGCGGTTTTGCGGACGGAAGTGGCAATGGCCTCCCAATCGTAGGGAGCGAGGGAGCGCAGGTCGAGGATCTCGACGGAGATGCCTTCTCTTTCCAACTGGGCGGCAGCGACTTCGGCGCGGTGCACGACAGCGCCATAGGTGAGGATGGTGACGGCGGAGCCCTGGCGGACCATGCGGGCCTTGCCGAAGGGGATGGTGAAATCGGGGCCGGGATATTCGGAGCGGTTATAGGGCTGGCGGTAAAGATGTTTGTGTTCGAGGAACATGACGGGATCGTCGCAGCGCACGGCGGTGCGCAGCAGGCCGCAAACGTCCAGAGCAGTGGAGGGCATGACCACGCGCAGGCCGGGCGTGTGCGTGAAGAGGACTTCGCCGCACTGGCTGTGATAGATGGCGCCGCCGGTGAGGTAGCCGCCGATGGGCACGCGGAGAACCGCGGGAGCCTTGAAGGCGCCGTTGGAACGCCAGCGCATGACGCAGAGTTCGTCGCGGATCTGCATCATGGCGGGCCAGATGTAATCGAAGAACTGGATTTCGGCGACGGGCTTGAGGCCGCGGGTGGCCATGCCGATGGCGCGGCCGACGATGGCGGCTTCGGCAAGAGGAGAATTGAAGACGCGGTCGTGGCCGTATTTGCGCTGCAGACCGGCAGTGGCTTTGAAAACGCCGCCTTTTCCCTTTACTTCTTTCAGGGAATCTTCGCGGCTGCAGTCGGCGACGTCCTCGCCAAAGACGATGATGCGTTCGTCGCGGGCCATTTCATCGGCGAGAGTGGCGGCGACCATTTCCACCATGGTCTTGGCGGGACCGTGGAGGCGCGGAGCGGAGTCGAAGGAATTCGCTGTGGGGTCCACATCGCGGGAATAGACGTGGAGGCGGTAGGAGCCGGAAGGGGGGAATTCGGCGGCCAGGGCGTGGTCGGCGGCTTCGCGGATTTCATGGTCCACTTCGGTTTCAAGGGCTTGCAGCGCTTTTTCGTCCAGGACATTGTTGCGGACGAGGAAAAGCGCGAACTTGGAGAGCGGGTCGCGGCGGGATTCCGCTTCGCGCTCGGCGGGCGTGCGGTACAGCTTATCGTCGTCGGAGAGCGAATGGGAATAGCAGCGAGCCACGTGGGCGTGAACCAGGGCGGGGCCGCGGCGTTCGCGGCAATATTCGACGGCCTGTTTGCAGACGGCATAGCTTACCAGGGGGTCGGTGCCGTCGCATTCGGCGACGTGCAGGCCGGGGAAGCCCTGGACGAGTTTGGAGATGCTGCCGCCGGCGGTCTGGGCCTCGATGGGAACGGAAATGGCGTAGCCGTTGTCCTCGATGAGGTAGAGCAGCGGAAGTTTCTTCATGCAGGCTGCGTTCAGGGATTCCCAGAATTCGCCTTCGCTGGTGGCGCCGTCGCCGGAGGAGACATAGACGATCTCGCCGTGCGCATGGCGGGCCAGTTCACCGCCGGGAGAAGAAGAGGCGCGGGCGAGGGCCTTGGGAAACTGGTCGTAATAGAGCGTGGCTTCGGCGGAGCCCACGGCCTGGAGGAACTGGGTTCCGGTGCAGGAAGAGCGGCTGACGATATTGAAGCGGGGATGGCCCCAGTGGGAGGGCATCTGGCGGCCGCCGGAAGCGGGATCGTCCTTGGCGCCCACGGCCTGCAGGAGCATATCGAGAGGAGAGACGCCGAGCATGAGGCAGAGAGCGCGGTCGCGATAGTAGGAATAGATCCAGTCCTCGCCGGAACGCAGAAGAAGCCCCATAGCCGCGGTGACGGCTTCATGGCCGGCGCTGGAGATTTGGAAAAAGGTCTTGTTCTGGCGCTTGAGCTGGATTTCCCGGTCATCAATGCGCCGGGACTGATACATGGTGCGGTAGAGACGCAGCAGGGTTTCGTGGTCCAGGCCGCCGAGCTTGGGAGCGTCCTGCCTGGCTATTTTAATGCGCGTCTGAACCGCCATTCGCTCTGCCCTCGTAGGGAAAGATTGCCGCGGGAACCGGGATGCCTGCCTAGGAAAGTGTATTATACCGGGCTTCGAGGGCCGGATAGAACCCCCAGGAAAACCTCCGTGCCGTATCTACCATTTTGGCCTGTCCGTGGCCAGGGCTTCAAAGCGTTGCTGCGTGGCGGCAAATTCGGGAGCGCCCGCGGGGATGACCTGGGGCGAGGCGGCCTTGAAAGGTTCTTCCTGGGGGATGCGCTGGATCCAGCGCTGGCCGGTCATTTTCTCGTGATCGGAAAAATAGAGGCGCACGAGGAGTTTAACCGGGCCGCTCGCGGGCGCTTTTTCTTCCTTTTTGGGCTTGCCTTTGGAGGCGGCGGGAGCGGCAGCGGGTTCGGCCAGGGGCTCGCCGCGGTCGAAAGCGAAACGCAGTTTTTTATCGAGGCGGAAGGCCTGCTTCCAGGTTTCCAGCTTGTGGCGGGCCTGTTGGGCCGTTTCTTCGCCCGTGGCGAAGTCGAAAGTCAGAAAGGTTTCGGGCATGAGACGAGTTTGCGACTCCTTGCGCGGCGAGTCAAGCGGGGAGAACAGGCCAATATGGCGGCGCGCGGCGAATGGCGCCATGGCTTCCCTGCCATCTATCGTATGATAGGCGGAGAAGAAAGAGGCCGGATGAAGACGAGGAATTCCCATCGGAGCACTACCCTGCAGGCCGGTATTTGCCTGCTTGCGGTGGTGCTGCTGCATGCGCCCTGGGCCGCGGCTGCGCTTTCCGGGCAGAGTGGAGAGAGCTGCTGTGCGGCGGGACACTGTCCGGTGAGCGGGCAGCATCATTCGAAACCTCCGGCCAGGCCGGGTTCCGCGGCGAATTGCGACCGTGAACTGGCGGAGATGGCCGCCTGCACGATGGACTGCTGCCAGAGTCCGGAGCGATTGGTGGGAGCGCCGCTGGCGTTTCTGCTTCCTCCGCCGGCGCCTGGTCTTCCGCTGTCCGACCCCGGCGAATTCATCCTGGATTTGAAGGCCCGCGAGATTCCCCGGGCGATTGCGCCCAGTTCCCCGCCGCCTCGATACATTGCCGCAGCCCTTTAAGCCGAAATACTCACGGGACGGATGCGCAAGAGCGCGATTTCCATTGCGGAAAGCGAGTAGGGGCACGGCATGCCGTGCCCCTACCCACAAAAACCACGCGAACCGCGGCTAAATCGCCGCCGGGGGCACATTCCATTGAGAAAAGAAAAGTTCATGCCGCGGATTTTGCAGTTGAGCTGCGTTTTATTGTTTTTTGGCTGGGCGGCGCACGCGACGGTGTTTGGCACGGTACGCGGGATCGTTCATGATCCGCAGCATCGCCCGGTGGCGGAGATGACCGTGGTGCTGAAGGCCAGGGCTTCCAGCTACACGCAGACAGCCCAGACGGATGTGGATGGAGAGTTTCATTTTGACGCCGTGCCCCTGGGGGAATATACGGTGAGCGCCAGCAAAGCGGGGCTGGCCGCGGCGGAGCAGGCGGTGACGGTGCTTTCGGGGACGGCGCCGATTCTGCACTTCGAGCTGCAGCTGGCGACGCAGGTCCAGTCGGTCACGGTGACGGCGGAAGGAGCGCCGGCGCAGACGGAATCGGTGACACCGACAAATCTGGTGAACCGCGAGGAGATCCGGGAAACGCCGGGGGCCGCGCGCAGCAACAGCCTGGCTCTGATTACCAACAATGTGCCGGGAGCTTATCTGACGCACGACCAACTGCACGTGCGCGGCGGGCATCAGGTGAGCTGGCTGATCGACGGCGTGCCCATTCCCAACACGAATATCGCGGGCAATCTGGGCCCGCAAATCGATCCCAAGGACATTGATACGGTGGAAATACAGCGCGGGAGCTATGCGGCGGATTTCGGCGACCGGACGTACGGAGTATTCAACGTGGCGCCGCGGACGGGATTCGAACGGAACAACGAAGCGGAGATCGTGGCCAGTTTCGGAAATTTCCTGCAGACGGACGATCAGCTTAACCTCGGCGGGCACGGCAACCGCTTCGCGTATTACGCGAGCGTCAGCGGGAGCCGCAGCGATCTGGGGCTGGAGACGCCGACCGCGGCGGTGCTGCACGACCGCACCAACGGCGCGGGAGGGTTCGCGTCGCTGATCTACAACGTGGACGCGCGGAATCAACTGCGCCTGGTGGCGCAACTGCGGCGCGACTTCTATCAGGTGCCGTTTGATCCGGCGAATCCGGACAACAGCGCGAATCAGGTGCAGCGGGATGCCAACCGGGAGAGTGACGCATATGCGGCGTTTTCGTGGGTGCATACGTTTAACCCCGGGCTGATGCTGACGGTTTCTCCGTTTGACCATTTCAACCGGGCCGCCTACGAAAGCAGTCCCGGAGATATTCCGATCGCGGCGACGGACGATCGCCGTTCGAAATACGAAGGAGGGCAGGCGACGATGGCCTATGTGCAGGGCCGTCACAATGCACGCGCGGGGCTTTACGGATTTGCGCAGCAGGACGATCAACTCTTCGACCTCGCGGCCAGTCAGCAGAGTTTTTCCGGCTTTCCCGACCGGGAAGCGATTTCCGGAGGGATGCTGGCGCTGTTTGCGGAAGAGGAGTTGCGCGCGGCATCGTGGCTGACGCTGAGCGGCGGTGTGCGCCAGACGCATTTTTCCGGCGGCGTGGCGGAGAACGCGACAAGCCCGCGATTGGGCGCGGCGGTGCGCATTCCAAAACTGAAATGGACGCTGCGGGGGTTTTACGGCCGCTTTTACCAGGCGCCCCCGCTGCTGACGGCTTCGGGACCGCTGTTGCAATTCGTCACCAGCCAGAACCTGGCGTTTATCCCGCTGCATGGGGAGCGCGACGAGGAGCACCAGTTCGGCGTGACGATTCCGCTGCGCGGGTGGACGGCGGACGCGGACACGTTCCGCACGCGGGCGCGCAATTTCTTCGACCACAACTGCCTGCAGGGCTCCGGGGTGTGCTTCCCGATTACCATCAATGGAGCGCTGGTGCGCGGATGGGAATTGACGCTGCGTTCGCCGCGCCTGCGCAAGCAGGGGCAGATTTATCTGACGTATTCGAATCAGGTGGCCACGGGGAGCGGGGGAATCAGCGGAGGACTGACGGACTTTTCGCCGCCGGGCGGCGCCTTTCTGCTGGACCATGACCAGCGCAACACGCTGCACGCCGGAGGCCGCGTGGATCTGCCGAAGCGGAGCTATGCGTCGCTGGATGTGTATTATGGATCGGGCTTCGCCAACGGAAATGCCCCGCCAGAGCATCTGGCGGGACACACGACGTTCGACGTGTCGGTGGGAAAAGAGTTCGGGGAGCATTTTTCGGTTTCCGTGAGCGCGATGAACGCAGCCAACCGGCGGGTGCTGCTGGATAACAGCCAGACTTTCGGGGGAACGCATACCCTGAATCCGCGGGAAATCTTCGCGCAAGTGCGCTATCGTTTCCACTATTGAAGCCAGGGCCAAAGGAGAAGGTGAACATGAGACATGCGCTTGCAGCACTGCTGGCAACAACGGGAGCGCTCTTTTTTCTGGGCGCCTGCTCCGCGGCGCCGGCAAAGCATTACGCGATATCGGGGGAAGTGATTTCGGTGGATGTGGCGGCAAAAATGATCACGCTGAACGGCGAAGAAATTCCGGGGCTGATGCCGGCGATGACCATGAGCTACCAGGTGGCCGACGCGAAGGAGATCGAGAAGCTGGGAGCGGGCGACAAGATTAGCGCGGACCTGGTGGTGGCCGAGGGCAAGAGCCATCTCGAGAAAATCGTGCTGGTGCAAAAAACCGGGAAGAATCCACCCGCGGTTTCTCCGGCGCCCGGAGCGGCGCCAAAGGACGGCGCGGCGGAACAGCATAAGCATCCGGGACAGTGAAGGTTGCACGCCCCGGAGGGCGGGGCTACACTTTCTCTCCGAAAGAACTTTTGCCGGGCGGGAAGTTCGCCGGAGAGGCTGAATGGGAGCCGATGTGCGCATCGCACTAATCGCATTGTTTGGAGCGCTGGGGACCGTGGCGAGATACGGCTTGCAGGGGCTCGTGCAGCATCGCAGCGGGGGAACGTTTCCCTACGGAACGCTGGCGGTGAACCTGAGCGGCTGTTTTTTCCTGGGGCTGCTGGGGCAACTGACGCTGAACCGGATCATCGTCGCACCGGAATGGCGCGCAGCGATGGCCATCGGGTTTTTCGGCGGGTACACGACGTTTTCGAGTTTCGGCTGGGAAACAGCCAAGATGATGGAAGACGGAGAATGGCTGCGCGCGGCGGCTTACGTGGGAGCCAGCGTGGTGGCCGGGCTGTTTCTGTCGGTAGCGGGAATCCGGCTGGCGAATCGCTTCTAGGAGCGGGCATGGGACACGAAAAATTCGAGGGCGAGCGGACGCTGATGCGCATACACATCGGGGAGTCCGACAAGTGGCACGGGCGGCCGCTGCACGAAGCCATCGTGGAACTGCTGCGCAAGGAGGGATTTTCGGGAGCTACGGTGCTGCGGGGAGTGGCGGGCTACGGTGGGTCCAGCATCTACCACACGGACAAGCTGCTGCGGCTTTCGCAGGATCTCCCCATCATCGTCGAGGTGGTGGAGACGCAGGAACGCATCGAGGGGATCCTGCCGCGGCTGGACGAGATGGTCGAGGGCGGACTGATCACGCTGGAGAAGGTGCGCGTGATTCTCTATCGCGCGGCGAAGAAAAAGTAGCGCGCCGGAGCGCGGCCTGCTCGCGCGTTTCGGTTTTTTCCGCCTTGCAACTTTCAACTTTGAACTTTTAACTTTTCCCCCTACACTCGAACCGCGCGACGCTCCCATGGACTCCTCCACGACACCGCATCCCCCGCACGAGCGCTGGCTTAATCGCACGGTGCTGGGCGTTGGCTTGACCAGCCTGTTCAGCGACTGGAGCCACGAGATCGCCACGGCGGTACTGCCGGCGTTTTTGGCAACCGTGGGAGCGGGCCCGGCGTGGCTGGGAGTGATCGAAGGAGTAGCCGACGGTCTCTCCAGCATCACCAAGCTCGCCGCGGGGCATTTTACCGACAAACTGAAGCACCGCAAGCCGCTGGCCGTGGCGGGATACGCGATCACGGGGCTGGCCACCGCGACTTTTGCCTTCGCCACACATGCCGTGCACATTCTTTTTGGCCGCTCGGCGGCGTGGTTCGGCCGGGGCATCCGCACGCCTGCGCGCAAGACGCTGCTGGCCGCGGACGTCCCGCCGCAGGCCTACGGGCGGGCGTTCGGCTTCGAGCGGCTGCTGGACACCACGGGAGCAATCATCGGGCCGCTGACGGCGCTATGGCTTCTGGAGCGCACGGGGCATAACTACCGCACGGTGTTTCTGTGGACGCTCGTGCCGGGAATGACCGCGGTGGCGGCTTTCTGGCTGCTGGTGCGGGAGCGGCCGGTGGGGGCGCGTTCGCAAAAATCGTTCTGGCACGGAGTGCGCGCGCTGCCAGTTCCCTTCCGGCGGTTTCTGGTGGGAGTGGGAGTGTTCGGAGCGGGGGATTTTTCGCATACGCTGCTGATTCTCTACGCGGCGCGGCAGCTGGCGGCGGGGCACGGAGCGGCGCGGGCGGCCAGCCTGGCGGTGGTGCTCTATACGCTGCACAACGTGTTCTATGCGGGGTCGGCATACGCCAGCGGGTGGCTGAGCGATCATGTGCGCCTGCGCAAACATGTTCTGGCGGCGGGCTACGCGCTGGCGGGCGTCACCGCGATTCTTCTGGCGGCGGGCATGAGCAGTTTCTGGATGCTGGCGGGACTGTTCGCGCTGGCGGGAATCTATGTGGGCACCGAAGAGGCGCTGGAGGATTCGCTGGCGGCGGAACTGGTGCCGCGCGAACAACACGGAATGGCCTTTGGGACGCTGGCGGCGGTGAACGCGGCGGGGGATTTTTTCTCAAGCGTACTGGTGGGATTTCTCTGGAGCGCTCTCGGCGGGCGCATGGCGTTCGGGGCCACGGCGGTGCTGTTCTTCGCGGGAACGGTGATCATCCTGCGCTTGCAGGAGCCGGGGGAGCGCGAGTGATTCCAAAAAGTTAGTGCAGGGGAAGCACGGAGCACCCGTAGACTGCCGAAGATAGGATAGATTTGGGCGTGCGGGCGGAATGAGCGGCGGGACGGGGCGATGGAAGAGCTGAAAAAAGTGGGGCGGTACGAAGTGCTGGGCGAGCTGGGGCGAGGCGCCATGGGCGTGGTGTACAAGGCCAAAGACCCGGTGATCGGGCGCACCGTGGCGGTGAAGACGATCAAGCTGAGCGCGGAAGGCAGCGGATTATCGTCAGCCGATCTCTTGCAGCGATTCCAGACGGAGGCGCAGGCGGCGGGCCTGCTGACCCACCCGAACATCGTGGTGATCCACGATGCCGGGGAGGAAAACGGGCTCTATTACATCACCATGGAGATGGTGGAGGGGCGGAGCCTGCTGGGGCTGATCGAGGACCGGCAAAGCTTTCCGCTGACGCGCACGCTGCGGATCATGGAGCAGGCCTGCGCGGCTCTGCATTTCGCGCACGAGCGCAATGTGGTGCACCGGGACATCAAGCCGGCCAACCTGATGATCACCAGCGACGACACCGTGAAAATCACGGATTTCGGCACGGCCAAAATCCTGCAATACGGAGCCGCGCAGCAGACCAAGCACGTGATGGGCACGCCCAGCTATATGTCGCCCGAACAGATCAAGGGACGGGTGATGGACGGCCGCGCGGACATATTTTCGCTGGGGGTGATGCTCTACGAACTGGTCACCGGGCAAAGGCCGTTCAGCGGGCAGGACATCGCCACGGTGCTCTACAAGATCGGCAACGAAGAGCCCGCGCCGCCGCAGCAGATTGCGCCGGGGGTTCATCCGGGGATCAGCAAAGTGATCCTGAAAGCACTGGCCAAAGACCCCAGCAAGCGCTACCAGACTTGCCGGGAGATGAGTGAGGAGTTGAAAAACTACCGCGCAGCGGGGCCGAGCGCGACTGCCACGGTGGCGGTGGCGCTGCCACCGACGACGACGACGCCGCCACCGCGGCGGCGAACAGAGCCTGTGCCCACCGTACCCGCTGGGGCGCCTGTGCCGTCGAAGATTCCCCTGAAGGCGGAGATGCCCAGAATTCCGGGCCTGGAACCGAAGGCCAAACCGGCAACTCCCGAAACCGGCGGAAGCGAAGCGGGCGCGGTGGAGCAGCGAGGAAAAAGCCGGACGCTGGGGATGTGGGCCGCGGGACTGGCTTTGGCCGCTGTTTTGGGATTTTTCGGAGTGCGCGCAATGCGGAAATCCGGGCAGCAGGAGCCCGTCCCGGTGGAACCCGCCGCGCAGGTTGACGCGCCCGCGCCGCAGCCCGCGAGGGCCCCGGCGCCTCCGGTGGCCACGGCGGATCATCCCGAAGTAGCCACGGTGGTAGAGATGGCCGCGCCGTGGTCTTCAAAGGAATTCTTTCTGCAGGGAGCCACTGCGACTTCCAGCGTCCCCGCAATGCTGGTGCGCTTGCAGGGGGGAGCGGCGGAGAAGAGCGGTTCGTATTGGGCTTTTTCCACCGAAGTGATCTACGACCGCCGCTGTCACTACGAATTCATTACCGACCTGGCGAAGCTCTCCTCCGACTACGGATTCGCGGCGGAGCATCCCATGGTGGGCAACCCCTGCACGCACACCGTGTTTGATCCGATGCGGCTGAAGCAAATCGAGGGAAACATCCTGGTGCGCGGAGAAATCGTGAAAGGGACGGACATTCGCCCGCCCCTCGGCATCGATATACGCGTCAAAGGAAAACAGATCCAGGCCCTGCGGCTGGAGTAAGGCCCGCGCGTTAGCAGTCTGCGGAAAAACTCACTTCATGTGTCATTCCGAGGAGCGAAGCGACGAGGAATCTCTCTCTTGCTGGCCTTTCTCAAAGAAAGATTTCTCGACGCCTGCGGCGCCTCGAAATGACAGAGCCCGTGTTTCTTACCGCAACCCGCTAGGGTTTTTTCGGGGGAGCCGGGGTCGGCGCCGCTACTGCCGCTGGTGCCGCTGTTGGTGCCGGCGGTGGTGCTGGCGCAGCAGCAGGAGCTGGAGTTGCAGCCGGGGCCGGAGTCTTTTCCTTGATGGAGATCAGTTCCACCTCGAAAATGGTGGTGGCATTCGGCCCGATGTCCGGACCGTTGCCGCGCGGACCGAAGCCGATGTCGGAGGGAATGAAGATCTGCCACTTCGAACCCACCGGCATGAGCTGCAGGGCCTCGGTCCAGCCCTTGATCATGGCGCCGCCAACGGGAAGAGTGGCGGGCTGGCCGCGCTTGTAGGAGCTGTCAAATTCCTTGCCATCGAGGGTCGTGCCGCGATAGTTGCAGACCACGGAATCGGCAGCGGTGGGTTTCGGCCCTGTTCCCGCGGTCAGAATCTTGTATTGCAAACCGCTGGGCAGAGTGACCACCCCTTCCTTGGTCTTGTTGGCGGCCAGAAATGCCTCGCCCTCTTTCTTGTTAGCTTCGCCCAGTTTCTCCAGCTTGGCTTCCATCTTCGAGCGCTCCTCGATCTGGAAGGCCATGATCGCTTCTTTCGCTTCCGCTTCCGTCAGCAGCGGCTTTCCGCCGGTCAGCGCGTCCTTCAAGCCCCGCGCAAAAAGAGCGCGGTCGATGTCCACGCCTTCCTCGGTCATGCTCTTTGCCATGTTGTTGCCCATGTTCATTCCGAGGGCGTAGCTGATCTTTTCTTTCTGTGTCTTGAGCGCCGAGGCGGCGGAGAGGCCCGGCTTGGCGCCCGGCGAGGTTTTGGCCACGGGAGGCTTCTGCGGCGCCTTGGCGGTCGGTGCGGCGGGTTGGGGTTTAGGCGCCGGAGCCTGCTGGGCGACGGCTGTTCCGGCCAGCAGAATTCCGGCCGACAAGAGAGTTACCGCAAAAAAAGATAGTTTTCGCATGCGAGCAATCTTACATGAGCCGGGCGGTTCCGCAAAATGCGCAGAACGATCTTGCGCCGGGATGGGCGGCATGATAGCTTAGGCGAATAAAAGGCGAATCACAGGAGGCCTTCCCCATGCCCCATTCTCTGGCCGTTCGCGCTCCCTCCACCGGACAGTCCATCGCCCGGGTTGCTGAGGTGCTGGACGCGCTGGCCGCGCGCGACACACGCGGAGAAATACTCACCGCGGTACGCCACTTCCCCGCGCGGGAGGCGCAGTGGGCCGACCTACCTGCCTGGACGCACGCCGATCTGGCCGCGACTTATGCCGCCAAAGGCATTACCCGGCTCTATAGCCATCAGGCCGCCGCGGCGGAGGCCGTCCGCGAGGGCAAAAACGTCGTGGTGGTCACGCCCACGGCTTCTGGAAAAACGCTGTGCTACAACCTGCCGGTGGTCAACGCGATTCTGGAAAACAGCGACACCCGCGCACTCTATCTTTTCCCGACCAAGGCCCTGGCGCAGGACCAGTTGGCCGAGTTGCACGACCTGAACGAGCGGCTGGAGAACCGCTTTGGGGTCTTCACCTACGACGGGGACACGCCCGGCGGCGCGCGCAAAGCCATCCGCGAGCTGGGGCACATCGTGCTGACCAATCCGGACATGCTGCACACGGGAATTCTGCCGCACCATACGCGCTGGACGCGCCTGTTCGAGAATTTGCGCTACGTCGTACTGGACGAACTGCACACCTACCGGGGCGTTTTTGGCAGCCACTTGGCCAATGTGCTGCGGCGGCTGCGGCGCGTGGCGCGATTTTACGGTCGGGAGCTGCAATTCATCTGCTCCTCGGCGACGATCGCTAATCCCGGAGAGCTGGCCGGGCGGCTGCTGGAAGCGGAAGTGGAGGTGCTGGAGGCCAACGGGGCGCCGGCCGCGGAGAAGACCTTTGTTTTCTACAATCCGCCGGTGGTCAACCGGGCGCTGGGAATTCGCCGCAGCTATATCAACGAATCCTCGCGCGTGGCCCAGGAATTTCTGCGGCACGATTTGCAGACCATCGTCTTCGCCAACAGCCGCCTGCACACCGAACTGCTGCTGACCTACTTGCAGCAAGCCAATCCGCATGCACCCGGCGGGGCGGAGAAAATTCGCGGCTATCGCGGCGGATACCTTCCCGGCGAGCGGCGCGAGATCGAGCGCGGGCTGCGCGAAGGGCGCATCCGCGGCGTCGTCTCCACCAGCGCGCTGGAGCTGGGCATTGACGTCGGCTCGCTCGATGCCGCCGTGCTGGCCGGATACCCCGGCACTATCGCTTCAACCTGGCAGCGCGCCGGGCGCGCCGGGCGGCGCAGCGGAAGTTCCTGCGCGGTGCTGGTGGCCTCTTCGGCGCCGCTCGATCAGTTCATGGTGCGCAATCCTGACTATTTTTTCGGCAACACACCGGAGCACGCCTTCATCCAGCCGGACAATCTGGAAATTCTCGTCAACCATCTGAAATGCGCGGCGTTCGAGCTGCCCATCCGCCCGGAGGAGCGCTTCGGCGCGGTGGACGTGAGGGAGCTGTGCGCGCGGCTCGCGGAGGCCGGCTATCTGCACCGCGCGGGCGAGCACTGGCACTGGACGCACGAAGCCTATCCGGCGGACACCGTGAGCCTGCGCTCGGTTTCCAGCGACAATTTCGTGATCGTGGACATTACCGGGCAGCCCGAGGTGATCGGGGAGATTGACTTCACCAGCGCGCTGGACATGGTGCATCCCAAGGCGATTTATCTGCACGGGGCGCAGCAATACCACGTGGAGCATCTGGATTTCGAGGAGCGCAAGGCTTACGTAAAGAAGGTGGATTGCGATTATTACACCGATGCCATCCGCTATACCCAGGTGCGCGTGCTGGACATTGCCGCGCAGCAGCGCTCGCCACAAACGGCCAATGCTGTCATCCTGAGCGAAGCGAAGGATCTCAACCTCAACCCCGCTACAAACCCATCCGCCCCCTCCTATACCCACGCCCACGGGGACGTGCTGGTGCGCTCGCAGGTGGTGGGCTTCAAGAAGATAAAATTTTTCACCAACGAAAACGTGGGCGCGGGGCAGCTGGAACTCCCCGAAAACGAGATGCACACGACCGCCTGGTGGATCACGCTCGAGCGCGCGCTGCTGGAATCGCTGCCCTTCAGCATCAGCGAGCGGCAGAGCGGCATGTTCGGGCTGCTGCACGCGCTGGAATCGGTGGCCACGCTGCTGCTGATGTGCGACACGCGCGACCTGGGCACCTCCATCGGCGAACGGCCCCCGGCGCCCGGCGCGGAGAACGCCGAGTTCGCTCCGCTGCGTCTGGAAGATGCGGTGGGCGCGAATGCCAGGGAGTTTTTCGAGCCGAATCTCTATCTCTACGACGCCTATCCCGGCGGCATCGGCTTCTCCGAACCGCTCTTCCGCGTGCACGAGACGCTGCTGCGGCAAACGCGCGAGCTGATCGCGGGCTGCGCCTGCGAGCAGGGCTGCCCCTCCTGCGTGGGCCCGGCGGGCGACCTCGCGCCGCGGGCCAAGGAGGCCGCCCTGGCCATCCTCGATCGTCTGTGCCGCTGCGGAGAGGGCGGAGCGAGCGCGGCGGGGCTCGCGATTTGAGCATGAGCCATCAAGATAAATTCGCGCGCCTGGCCGCGCTCAAACCCGCGCGAGCGGAAGGGGCGCGCCCGGCGGAGTTGCGCGCGCCGCAGGAAACGGACGCGCTGGCACGTGCCCTGGGCGCCGCCGTGGCCAGCAACCGCTACGGCGAACATCTTGCCTTACGCACCTGGTTTTCCAGCCCGGAATTTTCAGAGCCGGCGCCCGCGGCGCTGGAAATTCTCTCGCGCACGCGGGACGAAACCGCCAGCCGCCGCATGCGCGCCGCGCTCGCCGACCCCGCGCAATGGCTTTTTCTCGACACGGAAACCACCGGCCTCGCCGGTGGAACGGGCACCTACGCTTTCCTAGTGGGGATTGGCTGGTGGGACGCGGGAGGATTGCAGGTCGAGCAGCTTGTTCTGCGCGATTTCACCGAGGAATATTCGCTGCTGCAGGAACTGGCTACGCGCATCGCCAAGCGCCCGGTGCTGGTGACCTTCAACGGTAAGAGCTTCGACTGGCCGCTGCTGCAAAGCCGCTTCACCATGACACGGGCCATCGCCGCGCCGCGCCTGGCTGCGCATCTGGACCTGCTGCATCCGGCGCGGGCGCTGTGGAAGTTGCGGCTGGGCTCGGTGCGTCTGGCTGAACTCGAACGCCACGTGCTGGACGCGCCGCGGCTCGGGTGGCGCCGCGACCACGACGTTCCTTCGGCGCTGATTCCGCAATTCTACTTCGACTATCTGCGCGGAGGGCCCGTCGCGCCCCTGGCCGGCGTGGCCCGGCATAATCAGATGGACCTGCGCGGACTGGCCGCCCTGTTCGGAAAAATTAACGCCATGCTTGCGGATTCCGCCGGAGAAGCGCCGGAAGCCCATAGCGTGGACCTCTTCGGGCTTTCGCGCTATCTGGAGCGGCGCGGAGAACCCGCCCGCGCCAATGCCGTGTGTACGCGGGCGATGGAAAGCGGGCTGCCCGCGGCATTTCATCCCCTGGCGCAGCGCGACTTGGCCCTGCGCGCGCGGCGCAGCGCCGATTACGACACCGCGGCAGCGCTGTGGGAGAAACTCCTCGCCGATCCGCGCGACGGCCTGCTGGCCTGCGAGCAGCTTGCCATTCATCACGAGCGCCGCTCGCGCAACATCGAGCGCGCCGCGGATTTTGCCCGCCTGGGAATGCGCAAAGCTCAACTTCTCCGCGGCCAGGGGGGATCTCCGTGGTCCTCCGCGGAAGCAACGGCGCGCGCGGCGCGCCTCGAAGAAAAATTTTCAGCGCGACTGGCGCGGCTGGAGCAGCGCATCGCGGGGGGCCGGAGGAAAGGGAGCGCTTCCCTGCCGCCCGCAAAAAAAGGCAAAGAGGCAAAGAGGGTCCGTTAGAGAAACGGCAAACTCGAACGGATTTCCGAAGAGCATTGTTCCAAATCGGAACAAAGCCAAAGGCCACTTGCGCACCTGTTCCGTTTTCTTAACAAGCATTGCCCCGTCCTGTTATATCCTCACGGTAAATGCAGCAATGCACTGCAAAGGAAGAAAAGAAGATGATTCATCCTGGTCTTCGTCTCCGGCAGATTCGCGAACGGCTTGGACTCACCTATCGGGATGTAGAACGCGCCAGTTTTGAGCTGGCGGCGCGGCGCGGCAGGCCCGAATTCGTCCTGCGCATCAGCCGGCTCGCGGATATTGAAAACCACTCAGTCGTTCCCGGCCTGCACAAGCTGTACACGCTGGCGGCGGTCTATCATCTCAGCCCAGTGGAAATCTCCGGCTGGTACGATGTGCCGCTGGCGGATTTTTTCCAGGACGGCTCCGCGCTCCCTGCCCCGCTCACGCACCTGGCCGCGGCCCCCGCAACGATGCGCGTGCCCATGCGTTTTGATCCGGCGTTCGACCCGCAGCGGACGGAATTTCTCTCCCGCATGGTGGAGCGCTGGGGGCGGTGGGAAGGAGCGCTGAGCGCCGCGGATTCCTCCAATGCTTACGGATATATCGGGCTCTCCGACCGGCGCATGGCGCCGCTACTTCGGCCGGGGAGCGTCGTGCTGGTGGATACCCGGATGCGCCGGATCGAGAATGGCGCCTGGCCCTCCGAATTTGACCGGCCTCTTTATTTTGTTGATGTTAGAACAGGATACCGTTGCGGATGGTTTGCCCTGAACGGCAGCCAGTTGATCCTGCACCCTCATCCGCTCTCGCGCTGCTCGCCGGAAACCTATCGATTTCCCGAAGATGCCGAAGTGGTCGGACGGGTTGTGGGCGTGGTCACGCGGCTGAATGAGGCCGCCGCGATTCTTTCCGCAGAATCTCCAGGAGCGCTCGAACATTCGAGCAGAAAAGCGTCTTGAGGTAGTCCGGGGAACCCTCCGGGATCAGCACGCGATAGGATTCCATCTTCGTCCAGTGGTCCACGGCGGAGGCTAATCCCCCCTCCATCCCCGCCAAACAGGCCCGCAAATCGGTTTCCTGGGCCGCCAGGGACATCTCCAAAATTCTCTCGAAAAGTTCTTCGTGGCAACGGGCCAGGGCCTGCTGCACGGCCGCCTTGGGATAGAGAACTTCCAGGCCGGAATGTTCGTAGGCTCCCGAGGAGAGGTCCCGCAGGGAAGCCACGTAGGTCAAGCGGGCAAACATGCCGGGAATTGCGGCCAGAGTGGTGGAGGCGAAGTCGTGGATAATTCTGCGGTTCTGCTGAAGCTGCGTCATCATCTCCACGGAGTGCTGTCCTTGCTGCGCGCGTTCCACTTTCTGAACATTTCCTGAGAATCTCAAGCGAAAGACTTGTTGGGCTCCATCCTGGCGCACAGGAGGAGTCCAACCATGACACGTTTTTCAAAAACAGTTGTCTTATTTCTCGTTCTCGGGGTCATCGTACTCCCGGTTGTTTCTTCGGTCAACACAGTTTCCAGTAATCTGGGGGCCTCTGTCAACCAGCAACTGGCCGACGGCTCGCCGCCGCCGCCCACGCCGCCGGGGCTTCATGACGGCACGGCATTCCAACTGGCGGATGGTTCCCCGCCGCCGCCGAGACCGCCCGCCTTCTCCGTCTAAGAAAAAATTAATCCGCGAGAGAGGGGGCGGGACCGCGCCCTCTCTCGCATTTCAATCGGCCTCGAATCCAGTTTACCGGATTGCAACTTCATGCTACCATCTATTCAATTATGGCCGATGTTTCTTCCATACAGAACGCCGTTTGGGCAATGAGCCAGATCGGAATTCTTGCGGTCCTCGCCGTTCTCTTGCGCAGCGGCAATGGCAGGAACTATCCGTTCTTCACGGCCTACCAAGCCTCCAATCTTGTTCAGGCCACCATCCTCCTGCTCGCCTACCGAAAATTCGGCTACGTCACAATCGCGGCATTCGCGGTGTATTGGACCACGCAGGGAGTGGTGCTGGTTCTGCGGGGGCTGGCTGTAGCCGAACTCTGCCGGGGAGTGCTGGGCCGTTTCACGGGAATCTGGGCCCTGGCCGCACGCGTTCTGCTGGCCTGCGCCAGCGCAATCATCCTGTATGCGGTTGCGGTTTCCGATTGGCACGGGGACAAGGCGGTGACAGAGGCAAGCCGCGGCCTGGAACTGGCGATCGCCGGCGTCGTCGTATCTCTCTTCCTTTTTTCGCGCTATTACCAAGTGCCCTTCTCCCGGCAGAACCGCGCTCTGGCAGCCGGCTTTTGCCTCTATTCGTGCGCCGTCGTGCTGCACAACACCTTCGGCGACTTTGTCTCCCTTCGTCTTTTCAATTTCTACAACATCGGGATGATGCTGGTCTTCTGCTTGTCCCTGGCGATCTGGGGCCGGGCGCTGCGCATCCCCATTCCGGCGCAGGCCCAACTTCCCCCCCTGCTGGAGGACGACAGCTACCAGCAGCTTTCTCCAGCCATCAACGCGCGTTTGCGGATATTGAACGACCGGCTGATTTCCGCCTGGAAAGTGGAGGCGCCTCTGCCATGACCTGGACGGTGATCAGTTTTGTGGTCCTGGTGGGATTGCTGCTGGCGATTCTGTCCTGGAGCTTGCGTGAATCCGCGGAGGACTCGCCGGCCCGCATGAAACTGGTCCCGGGCACGGGTTCTCCGCTGCACAATGCGCTGTATTACCCGCAAGTGCGCCAGACTTTCAGCGAAGAGGATTTGAACTATCTGCAAGAGCGGGGATCGCCAAAGCTGGCCCGCCGCGCGCGGGCGGAGCGGCAGCGCGTGGCTCTGGAATACGTGAAAGCCATTCACCACGATTTTCGCAGCCTGTTGCAGATCGCCCGGGTCCTTGCCACGCTCTCCCCCAAGGTCGTGGCCGGTCAGGAAGCGGAGCGCTTCCGCCTGGCCGTGGAATTTGAATTGCGCTACCGCTGCGTCCGCCTGATGCTGCTCGCCGGGATTTCCCCGCAGTGGCAGCTTCTGAAGATCGTGCAGACGGTGGGAACCCTTTCGACGCGGCTGGATGCGGCGATTCTCGAAATGGGAGAGCGGGCCGTCCAGGCCCTTCAGGAAACGGCCGGGACGGCGTAAACCTGGCGCAGGATTTCTTCCACTGCGGCGATCAGTTCCGTGGTTTTGAAGGGCTTCTGAAGAATTTGCACTCCCTGGCGTTCCCACTGATTGCTGTTGCCGTCCAGGGGGGCCGCCGAACTCATCAGCACCAGGCGCTTGCCCATGACCGGCTGCTGCGCTCCCAGCCATTCAAAAAATCCACTGCCGTTCTTGCGATCGTCGAGCCGCAGGTCCGCCACGAGGACGTCAAATTCGTTTTTGCCGAGAATTTCCCGGGCGCTTTCGGCGGTCTGGGCGGTCAGAACGGAGGAATAGCGGCTGCGCAGGATTTCGCTCACGGCCTCGAGCACGGATTCGTCGCGATCCACGATCAGGATTCGCCCCTCCCGCGAGATGGGAGCGGGGGGCGGAGCGGCGGCCACCTCGGCGTTCTTTCCGGCATGCAGAGGAAGTTCGATGGAGAAGGTGGCGCCCCGCGGCGCTGCATTGTGCACGCGGATGGTCCCGCCGTGTTCGGTGACGATTCCGTAGCAGATACTCAAGCCCAGGCCGGTGCCCTTGCCCACGGGCTTGGTGGTGTAAAAAGGATCGAAGACGCGCAGGGGATCCTTCACGCCGGGGCCGCTGTCGGCGATTTCGATGACCACGCGACCGCCCTCGGCCGCCGTGCGAATCCAGATATCGCCTTCCGCGGCGTGTTCCAGGATGGCGTCCAGGGCATTATTGACCATATTGAGGAAGACCTGCTGCATCTGGTGGGGGTCGGCGGAGGTGAGGGGCAGGTCCGGGGCCAGATCGAGGTGCAGGCGGATATTGCTGGAGCGCAGGTCGTAGTCGCGCAGCGCCAGAGTATCCTCGATGGTCTGATTGAGCTGGACGGGATTTCGCTCCGGCTTATGCTGGCGGGCAAAGCTGAGGAGATTCTGCACGATGCGGTGTGTGCGCTGGGCCTGCTTATAGAGTTTTTCGGAATAGGTCAGGGTCTGCGTGCCGGATTCGGCGGAAGAAGTGAGCAACTGGCTGTAACCGAGAATGGCGGTGAGGGGATTATTGAGCTCATGGGCCACCCCGGAGATCAACTGCCCCACAGCGGCCATTTTTTCGCTGTGCAGGAGCTGCTCCTGGGTGCGCCGCAAATTGTCATAGGCCAGCCGGGTCTCTTCAAAGAGCATGGATTTTTCCGCCGCGCTGGCCATCTGGCTTCCGATGGCCACGAGCAGATTGATGTCCGCGGGCGAATACTCCCGCGGGGTCCGGTTATTCAGCGACAAGCCTCCGATGGCCTTGTCCTTCGACCACAGCACGAGCACATGCACGCTCACAAACCCCTCTTTGAGCTGAACATCGCGGAAGGCTCCGGAGAAAGGCAGGGCCTGAATGGGCACGAAAGTCGGCCGGGCAGCGTTCAATTGCTGGAGTACCTCGGGCTGAATGGGAATCTGCGGCGACCTGTTCGCATATTCGCTGCGGTGGCCCAGCGCGGCGATGCGGCGGAGAACCGCAGGCTGCCCCTGAATGAGGTAGAGCGTGGTGGAATCAATGTGGAAGAGATCCTGCAACTGAGCGAGGGCGCGATGAACCGAATCGCGGAGATTGAGGGATTCGTTGAGGGTCTGGCTGATGGAGTTGAGCACCATCAGGTCGCGGTTGCGCCGGCGGATCTCCAGTTCCGCGCGCTTGCGCTCGGTGATGTCCTGCAAAAAACCCTGGTAAGCCGTCACACTGCCGGCGGCATCGCGGACGGCGATGGAGGATTCGATGACCGTGCGGATCTCCCCGTCCTTGCGGTAGATTTCAAATTCGAAGTCGTTCACGCTGCCGTGTTCCTGCAGCAGTTTTTTCAGACGGTCGCGCTCGGCCGGGTCCACATAGAGGGAAGGAATATCGGCGGAGAGGAGTTCTTCGCGGCCGGCATATCCGGTCATTTGCAGAAAGGACTGGTTGAAGTCCAGGAAATACCCCTGGGGCGTGGAAATGAATACGCCTTCCTGTACATTGGAAACCAGGGTTTGGTATTTTTCTTCCGCGCGCTTGCGTTCGGTGATGTCCTTCAGAACGTGGATCGTGCCCTGTGGCCGCCCCGCCGAATCCGCGAAGCTGGAATTGGAAGCGAGGAAGTATCCCGGAAGCCAGGGGTCGCGTTCATCGCCGTCTCCGGCGACGCCCTCGCAATAGGGGCAGTCTCTGAATTTCGCGTTCTTTCTGGAAAAGACGTCTCGCACGGAAGCGCCGGCGAGCGCGGCATCCTCGCGGCCCAGAAGCTGTGCCAGCCTGCGGTTGCTGCGGCCAATGCGGAAGGCGGGGTCATGGACGAAGACGGGGTCGGCGATGGAATCGAAGGTGTCCGCCCATTGCTGCTGCGCCGCGGCTGCCTGTTTGAAGAGGTTCACGTTCTGCAAGGTCAGCCCCAGCAGGTTGGCCACGTTGGCCATGAAGGCGATTTCATCCTCCTGGAAGCGCACCGGGCGGGCGGAGCCGATGGCCACGACTCCCAGAGGACCGTCCTTCCCCGGCAGGGGCACGGTGGCCATGCGCACCAGCCCGCAATCAATCAGGCGCCTGCGCGTCGGTTCGTCGGCGGTCTCATCCACGTCATGCAGCACGAAGTTTTCATGCAGAATGGACTTGGCCCAGGGCGTGGATGCGGAAAAGCTGTGGTACTTCTGCAAATACGCGCCGTCGAAACCGATGGAGCTGCGCGCCACCAGTTCCGCCGCATCCCCTTCCCCTTCCAGAATGCGCACCACGCCGCTGCTGGCATTCATGCTCACCACCAGGTGGTGCAGCACATTGTCCAGCACTTCCTGAACGGAAAGAGTTTGCGTGCTGGCGGTGGTCAGCAGGGTAAGGCGGCGCAGTTTGTCGCTCAATTCCTCGGTGCGCGCGCGCGCGCCTTCCAGCACCACGATGACCATGCCGATTCCCGAGGCCATCATCACCAGGTCGTCGAAGGCCACGCGAAAGAGAAACAGCGGATGATCCGGCCAGATGGGACGGTCCAGGCCATGCAATCCGCCCAGCAACAGGGCCGTGGCCATCAGCTTGCTGCCCACCCCGGCGGTGGAATTCTCCTTCTTCCACATCAGCATTCCGGCGAAGAGAAGAACCACGCTCTGCAGCAGCCCGGTCTCCCAGCGCATGCGGCCGATCTCCGCCGCCGCGCCGCGCTCGATGTAGAGAAACACGGACAAGGTCAGAACAACCAGGGGCAGCAACTGCCAGATTTTGCGGGAAGAATCTGAAGTGTATTGAATGACCGCGGCCAAAAACAGCAGAGCGCCAAGGACGCTGCCGAATTCGGCGGTGAGCCTTAAAATCGCCGGAGCGTCCGGGAACAGGAGGGAAATGCCCTGGGCCAGACTGCCTGCCGTCAGGCAGGTCCACCCGGCCAGCCAGATTCGGAAATAGGCGAGGGGCGCGTCCTTGCGCAAATGGGCGAGCAGCACCAGCAGGATCAGCAGGGCGGCTGCATCGAAGAAAGGCAGCAGCAGATTTTGAGCGCTGGTAACGATATCCTGCCTCCCTGTCGTGCCCCGCCGAATTCAGCCAATACCCGGGCCTATTCAGCGGCTTCCTGCTTCTTTATCGCCTGGGGAGTGCCTGGAAGCGACGTTACACGCTGTTTTCAAACTGAGCAAGAGCTGCACACCTGGGATGTGCTTTCTCATATAATGGCCATGGAGACTCTTAAACTGTGGACACTGAAAAAATACTGGTCGTGGACGACGAAGAACCGATCCGGGAAGTCGTCTCTACCCTGCTGGAAGCCCAGGGCTTTCAGTGCATGACCGCGTCCAACGGGCGGGCCGCCCAGGAACTGGCGCCCAAATTCCTTCCCGACCTGGTCCTCAGCGACATGATCATGCCCGAGATGGACGGGATGCGCCTGCTGGAATGGCTGCGGGAATACGACGCCGACGTTCCGGTGATCATGGTCACGGCCATCCACGACATCTCCACGGCGCTCGAAGCCATCCGCCGCGGCGCTTACGACTACATCCTCAAGCCGTTTGAAAAGGACCAGTTGTTTCTGAGCGTGCGGCGCGCCCTTCAGCACCGCCGGCTGATCCTGGAAAACCGCAATTACCAGCGCAATCTGGAGGACCTCGTCGAGGAGCGCACCGCGCAGCTCTCCGGGGCGCTCACCCAGCTCGAGCAGTCCTACGACGACACCCTGGAAGCACTGGGCAGCGCGCTGGACCTGCGCGACGCGGAGACCGAGGGCCATTGCCAGCGCGTCACCGCCTTCACCATTTCCATCGCCAAGGCCATGGAGGTTCCCTCGGAATTTCTGCCCATTCTGGCCCGCGCCGCTTTCCTGCACGACATCGGCAAAATGGCCATCCCCGACGGCATCCTGCGCAAGCCCGGCCCGCTCAATGACGATGAGCGCGTCGTCATGAAAACCCACTGCGAAATCGGCTACAACATGCTCACCCGCATTCCCTTCCTGCGCGACGCCGCGGAAATCGTTCTGGCGCACCAGGAGTTTTACGACGGCTCGGGCTATCCCCGCGGCTTGAAGGGCGAGGAGATTCCCCTGGGCGCGCGCATTTTCTCCATCGCCGACGCCGTCGACGCCATGATTTCCGACCGCCCTTACCGCCGCGCCCTGCCCATCGCCCACGCCCGCGACGAGGTCAAGCGCTGCTCCGGCACGCAGTTTGATCCCCAGGTCGTCGAGGTTTTCATGGCCATCCCGGACACCCATTGGATCGAATTGCGGCGCAACCTGGAGTCCCCTTTCCGCCTGGCCCATTTGCAGAATCTCTGAGCGCCGCCCGGCCGCCAAGCGGACCTTGCGCGCGCCGCCCGCTGCGCATACACTTTCGCCCCGGAGGTCTTTTCCTCATGGCTCTGGTCCCCATCAAGACCGCTTCGGAAACCGGCTATTGCGATTGCATCTGCGGATGCTACGAACTGGCCAGCCTGCGCGACGAGGACACCGGCAAGGGCTTCTGCCCCCGCTGCGGCAAGGAGCATTACGACCTCAACGCCGGCGTGGGCCTCCCCCAGCCCGCTCCCGCGAAGCTCTCTCCGAACTCCCCCGCCACCTCGCGCTCCCAGGCCATGCCGCCGCCGGCCGATCCGCCCGGCCGCCTTCGCTGACCACGGGCTAAGACAGCCGCTCTGAATACACGTTTGCCGCGCCCCTTCCCCGGCGTATACTTCTGCCGGGTCCAATCTTTCCAGAGAAAGCGAGGTTTCATGAACTTAAAAGGTTTCGCAGCCGCGGCGCTCGCTGCGCTCATCGCTGGGGGAGTGGCCTCCCGCCTGCCCGCGGGAGAACCCGTGCCGCAGGCCGGCGTGGCGCATACCAGCCTGAAGGTGGGAGACACGGCGCCGGACTTCACCCTGCTCGACAATAAATGGAAGCCGGTGCACCTGGGCGATTTTCGCGGCAAGAAGAACGTAGTCCTGGCCTTCTACGTTCTGGCCTTCACCGAAGGTTGAACGAAGGAATTGCAAGCCTATCAGGCTGATAGGCAAAAACTGGACGCGGCGGACACCGTCGTGCTGGGCATCAGCATTGACAGCCCGGCGGCCAACAACGCTTTCGCGGAAAAACTCGGGGTCACCTTCCCCCTGCTGAGCGACATGAATCGCAAGGTGCTCAAGCAGTACGGCATCCTGAAGCTCTACGACGTGGAGAAAGACGAATACGAATGGGCCCAGCGAACTACCTTCGTGGTGGACAAGCAGGGCGTCATCCAGCACGTCGAGGAAGGCACCGGCGCCGTCAATCCCAACAGCGCCATCGCCGTGTGCACCAAACTTCACAAAAAATAATTCTTCGGGCGGCGTCTTCGGGCGCCGCCTTCTTCTTTTCCGCGCATTCCCCTTCCCTTCTCTCGCCCGCATTTCATTTCTGATTCATCGCATTAGACCCATCTTGGAATAAGGACAGTGCACTTTTCCTGTACTCGTTGCCCCTCGCGTCCAGTCCAGGACAGGTTTTTTCCCGGCACGAAGGAACGGCGCGGCCTGCTCCAAATCTGACCTTCACGCCAGTAGCCGCGCGTTTCCCTCTCGCTTACTCTTCCCCTGTAGAGTGGGCGTGAAAGAACAGCGAATCTCTGCGGTCCTCTCCCAGCCAGAGTTTACGCGCTGTTTAAAAAAATAGCCCGGGGGAAATGATGCGTTTCAACAAATGGCTACGGGTGTGTGCATTCGGTCTTGCAGGGATGATGATTTACGGCTGTACCGGCGTGGTGGTCGCCGACGCGGGTGTTTCCAGTTCGCCATCTTCTTTGAGTTTCGGCTCCGTCGCCGTCGGATCAAGCAGCGCCCCATCCACCGTCGTTCTGACCAACCTGGGCAAGCAGAGCGTCACCATCCTGCAGGCTTCCAGCGGCCTGCCGCAGTTCATCCTTTCCGGGCCGGCGCTGCCCCTGACCCTGCAGGGCGGCCAGAACGCTTCCTTTCAGGTCGTCTTTCGACCGGACACGGCGGGAAGCTTCTCCGCCAAGCTCCTCTTCAGTCTGAACCGGACATCCGGCGGACTGATCACCGTGCCTTTGAGCGGCACCGGCGGCACCGGCAGCACCGGCTCCGCTGCGCCGACCACCGCGACCTATCTACTTTCGCCTGGCGCCACCAGCCTTAGCTTCGGCAATGTTCTGCTCGGCTCATCCAGCTCGCAGAGCGTGGCGCTCAGCAACACCGGCAACAGCGCGGTAACGATCAGCCAGATCACCGCCACGGGGTCAGGGTTCACCGCCGGCGGGATTACTCTTCCGCTCAGTCTGGCTGCCGGGCAATCCGCCTCCCTCAGCGTCAGCTTCGCCCCCACGGCCACAGGCAGCGCCCCAGGAGGCGTCTCCATCGTGAGCAATGCCACCAATTCTCCGGCCACAATCTCCCTTTCCGGCACCGGCGTGCAGCCGCAAATCTCCGTGCCCCCCGGCAGCATCACCTTCGGCAACGTGACCACGGGCACGTCCAATACCCAGACCGTGCAGGTGAGCAATCCCGGCAGCGCCACCTTGACCATCAGTAAGGCCGCGCTCACCGGCGCGGGCTTCGGCCTCAGCGGCCTCACCCTGCCGCTGAGCCTCGCCCCGGCCCAGTCCTCTTCCTTCACCGTGAGCTTTGCTCCCTCCACCGCCGGCAGCGTAACCGGCAGCCTCGCGCTCACCAGCAACGCGCCCACTTCGCCCACCTCCATTTCCCTGAGCGGATCGGGAGTCACCTCCACGCTGCAACTTTCCGCCAGCCCCACCGCGCTGAGTTTCGGCAACGTCACCGTGGCCGCCTCGGCCACGCAATCCGTCACTCTTTCCAACACCGGAAACTCCAGCGTGAGTGTTTCTCAGCTCACCGTCACCGGCTCGTCCTTTTCCGCCGGCGGCCTGGCGCTGCCGCTGACTCTTGCCGCCGGACAATCCGCAGCCTTCAACGTCAGTTTCTCCCCCGCCGCATCCGGCAGCTTCTCGGGAAGCGTCGCCGTCACCAGCAATGCCGCCAATTCACCGGCCAGCGTTTCTCTGTCCGGTTCGGGCGTGCTCTCCCATAGCGTGGGTCTAAGCTGGCTGGCCAGCAGCTCCTCCGTCGCGGGGTACTTCGTCTACCGCGGATCGGTTTCCGGCGGGCCCTACACCAGGCTCAACGCGAGCGCCGTGGCCCTCACCAACTACACCGACAGCAGCGTGCAATCCGCCACGACCTACTACTACGTGACCACCGCCGTGGACTCCGCCGGCGCCGAAAGCGTCAACTCCAACGAAGTCGCCGCCGTCATCCCCTAGTACGTATTTCTCACGAGCCTCACGCAGGGGCGGAGCTTGCCCCGCCCGCTGTGCCATCAGCCGGATCGACTGTTTAGTCGCAAGCTAAAATACAATTTGCAGTTTTCGATGGGAACGGAAGGAAACGGCTCCGCACGGGGCCGCATTGAATTCAAGGAAAAGTTGGTGCGGCAGAGAGGACTCGAACCTCCACGGTATTGCTACCGCCAGCCCCTCAAGCTGGTGCGTCTGCCAATTCCGCCACTGCCGCACTGTTGCACTACGAGAAAAACCTTACTGCTGATGTTGCAAACCCCTGTTCCCCGGCTAGTTGCCGAACTTCCGCTGCGGGATCAGGAGATGCCATTGTAGCCGCGGGTACCCTCCCCCGCAAGCGAGGCGAAAAAACGTCAGGGCTTGGCGGCGGGCTGAGGCGCTGCCGGGGCTTGCTGCGCCGGAGTGACCGGAACGGAAGCAGGGGCCGCGGGCTTCACCGGTGCCGGCTTCGAGACCCGCTCCAGAATCGAATTCCCCTTGGACACTGTCTTATCCTGCCGCAGGACCAGCGCCAGCGCGCAGATCATGAACATGATGGCGCACCAAGTCGTCGCCCGCGAAAGCACATTGGCCGCGCCGCGCGGCCCGAAGGCCGTTTGGCTGCCCGAGCCTCCAAAGGCGCCCGCCAGGTCCGCCGCCTTGCCGCTCTGCAGCAGCACCACGATGATCAGCACGAAACAGTTCATCACGAAAAACGACGTCAGCAGCCATCCGGCCCACTTCCAGCCCACCACGATGACTGCGACTCCCAACAACAGGGCAATCGCCCATTTCACGGCACTCGGCATTTCCCGCTCCCTCTCAATGATTCACAATCGCGGCGAACGATTTCGCATCCAGGCTCGCGCCGCCCACCAGCGCCCCGTCCAGCTCTTCCTGCGCCATCAATCCCTTGATGTTGTCAGGTTTGACGCTGCCGCCGTAGAGTATGCGCAGCGCGGACGCGGCTGCCGCGGAAAACTTTTCCGCCGCGCACTGCCGCAGGCTCCGGTGCGCCGCCGCCGCGATTTCCGGCGTGGCCACGCGCCCGGTTCCGATCGCCCACACCGGCTCGTACGCTAACAGAATACGGGAGAATTCCTCGGCGGTCAACGAACCCGGCCCGCCACGGAATTGCCGCCCGAGCACCTCTTCCGTCTTGCCGCCCTCGCGCTCCGCCAGCAGTTCCCCCACGCAGACGATGGGGGTAAGCCCGGCGGCCAGCGCGGCCTTGCTGCGTTTGGCCACGGTTTCGTCGGTTTCGCCGAAAAACTGCCGCCGCTCGGAATGCCCGATGATCGCGTATCGGCAGCCCGCCTCCGCCAGCATCCCCGCGGAAACTTCTCCGGTGAAAGCGCCTTCCTTCTCCCAAAAAACGTTTTGCGCGGCGATTCCCACGGCGCTGCCCCGGGCCGCCTCCGCCGCCGCTGCGAGGGACGGATACGGCGGCGCAATCACGATGTCGCAATGGCCGGCGCCCGCCACCAGCGGCAGAAACGCGGTGAAAAACGCGCGCGTCTCCGCCTGCGTCTTGTACATCTTCCAATTTCCCGCGATCACCCTGCGCCTCATGCCGCCCGCCCCTTATCCGTCAGCGCTTCCACGCCGGGAAGTTTGCGCCCGGCCAGGAACTCCAGCGAAGCGCCGCCGCCCGTCGATATGTGTGAAATTCTCCCGGCCACGCCGGACTGGTGCACCGCCGCCACCGAATCTCCGCCCCCGACCACCGACACCGCGCCGGCGTCCGTGGCCGCCGCCACCGCTTTGGCCACCTCCAGCGTGCCTCGGGCGAACGCGGGCATTTCGAAAACGCCCATCGGCCCGTTCCACACGATTGTTTTCGCCCGGGAAATTTCCGCCGCGTACGCCGCGATGCTGCGCGGCCCGATGTCCAGCCCCATCTCTTCCGCCGCGGTCTCGGCGACGCCGCAGGCATGGTTCAGCGCGTCGGCTTTGAACTCCGCCGCCACCACATGGTCCAGCGGCAGCATCAGCCGGAAATTCCGGCTCTTGGCTTCCGCCAGCAGCCGCGCCGCCAGTTCCACCTTGTCCGCTTCCACCAGCGACTTGCCGATGGGCAGCCCTTGCGCCTTCAGGAATGTATAAGCCATTCCGCCGCCGATGAGCATGGCGTCGGCCACCTTCATCAGGTTTTCAACCACTTCAATTTTGTCGGAAACCTTGGCCCCGCCCAGGATGGCCACGAACGGCCGCGCCGGATTGGTGAGCGCCTTGCCCAGATATTCCAGTTCCTTCTCCATCAGCCTGCCCGCCGCGGCCTGCTTCACAAACCGCGTGATGCCCGCCACCGAAGCGTGCGCCCGGTGCGCCGAACCAAACGCATCGCAGATATACAAGCCGTCGCACAGCGCCGCCAGCTGTTTCGAAAACACCTCGTCGTTTTTTTCCTCCCCCGGATAAAAACGCACATTCTCCAGCAGCAGAATTTCGCCGTCGGCCAGCGCCCGGCTGCGCGCCTCCGCCACTCCTCCCACGGTTTCCGGGGAAAACTCCACCATGCGGCCAAGAATCTCTTCCAGCTTCTTCGCCGCCGGCAGCAGCGAATACTTGGCCTCCGGCGCCCCCTTGGGCCTGCCCAGATGCGAAGCCAGCACAATCCGCCCGCCCTTGGCAATCGCCAGCCGCAGCGTCGGCAGCGTCTCCCGGATGCGCGTGTCGTCGGTCACCACGCCATCCTTCAACGGCACGTTGAAGTCCACGCGGATAAAGACGCGCTTCCCCCGCAGGTCCAGATCGTCCATCGTCAATTTATTCATGTTCGCCGTTCATCGAAAAACGTGACTCGTGTTTCGTGACTTGCGACCCGTGAAAAAGCGGTTGGGTTGATTGATCTCCCACGAGTCACCAGTCACGAGTCACTGCTCCTAGAATTTTCCCGCCATGAACTTGATCAAATCCCGGCAGCGGCAGGAATAGCCCCACTCATTGTCATACCACGCCAGCACCTTCACGCAGCGGTCGCCCACGACTTTGGTGTAACCCGCATCCACAATCGAGGAGTGCGGATCGCCCTTGAAGTCCGCGGAGACCAATTCCTCCTCGGTATAGCCGAGAATCCCCTTCATGGGGCCTTCGGCGGCGGCCTTCAGCGCCGCGTTGACCGTTTGGACCGTCGCCGGCTTCTCCGTGAAGACGGTCACGTCCACCACGCTCACATTCGGCGTGGGCACGCGCATGGCGTAGCCGTCGAGCTTCCCCTTCAGCTCCGGGATCACCAGGTGCAGCGCCTTGGCCGCTCCGGTCGAGCTGGGAATCATGTTTAACGCCGCGGCGCGCGCCCGGCGCAGGTCCTTGTGCGGCAGGTCCAGCAGCTTCTGGTCATTCGTGTAGGAGTGAATCGTGGTCATCGTTCCGCTGACGATTCCAAAAGTGTCTTGAAGCACCTTGGCCACCGGCGCCAGGCAGTTGGTGGTGCACGAGGCGTTGGAAACCACGTTATGCTTGGCCGGATCGTAGGTCTTGTCGTTCACGCCCAGCACCAGCGTGTGGTCCGGGCCGTCCGCCGGAGCCGAGATAATCACCTTTTTCACCGTGCCGCGCAGGTGCTTTTTCGCGTCCACCCCTTTGGTGAAAAGGCCCGTGGATTCCACCACGATTTCCGCGCCCACCGAGGCCCAGTCAATCTCCGCCGGATCTTTGACCTTGAATACCTTGAAGCTCTTGCCCTCGACCGCAATCGTGTCCTCGGTGTGCGTGACTTTGTGCGGCAGATTCCCCAGAATCGAATCGTACTTGAGCAGGTGCGCCAGCGTGGCCGCGTCGGTGACGTCATTCACCGCCACCACCTCGATGTTCTTGTCGTCCAGCGTCGTGCGCATGATGTTGCGTCCGATGCGGCCGAAGCCGTTGATTCCAACCTTGATGGGCATGATTCCTCCGAGCAGTTGGCCGCGATCCGCAAGGCAAAGCGCGCGTTCGCGTCGTTTAACTGCTTTTCATGCTAGGTGTCTGATGCGCAATTGTCAACGCGCCCGGCACGCCGCCGGCGCAAAAGCAGGGATGCCCGTTTGGCGGGTGCGGCAGGATCGCGAGCGAAGCGAGGAACCGCATTTTCCTCGCCCGCCTTGCCCGCGGGCGAAGAACCTCTCCGCGCTTTGTGTCTTTATGCTAGATCAAGTTGATCTGCCTGGCGTGCGCGGTGAGCTCCTCGCGGAAGCCGGGGTGGGCGATACTGATAAGGGCCAGGGCGCGGTCCCGGGTGGAGCGTCCGCGCAGGTTGACACAGCCGTATTCGGTGACGACGTGCTCGACGTCCATGCGCGTGTCGGTAGCCATCTGTACGCGCGGAACAATGCAGGAGATGGTCTCTTTTTTTGCGGCGGACTTCAGGGCGATGAAGGACTTCCCGCCGCGCGAGAGCGAAGCCCCCTTGACGAAATCGAACTGGCCCCCGGCCCCGCTGTACTGGTGCCCGTTGACGAATTCCGCGTTGACCTGCCCGTAGAGATCGATCTCAATGGCCGTGTTGACGGAGATCAGGTTGTCGTGTGCGGCGATGATGCGCAGATCGTTGACGTAGGACGAGGCGTAGCTCTCCATCGCAGGGTTGTCGTTCATGAAGGAGTACATCGCGGCGTTGCCCAGGGCAATGGTGAAGACATGCTTGCGCGGGTGCAGCGTCTTTTTCCGCCCGTTGATGACTCCGCGCTGAATCAGGTCCGCCAAAGGCGGACTAAGAAGCTCGCTGTGAATGCCCAGGTCGTTGTGGTTGCCCAGGAAGCGCGCTACACCGGTGGGGAGGTTGCCGATGCCGAACTGCAGTGTGCCGCCGTCGGGGATCATCGCGGCGATCGTCTTGCCGATGGCCAGGGCGTCTTCATCGGGCTCGCGCAGGGGAAATTCGGGCAGCGGCACGTGATTCTCGACGATGGCTTGGACCTCGGAGACGTGCACGGCGGAATCTCCAAAGACGCGCGGCATGTAACGATTTACCTCCACCACCACGCGGTCGCAGTGGCGGATGACCGTGGAGGCGTAGTCGTTGTTGGTGCCCAGACTGAAATGGCCCGAGACATCCATGGGGGAGACGGTGACCACGAAGGTGTTCACGTGGATCGCTTCGGTCAGGGCCCGGGGAATCTGACTGAAGTTGCAGGGAATGTAGGAGATGTATTTGCGGCCTTCGGCGATGCCGCGATTGATCATTTCGCGGTCGGGCTCGCCGATGAAGAAGTTGCGGGCATCGACCTTCTCCAGGATGTCGGGCTGAATGAGCGTGTCCGCCATAGGCTTCAGGGCCTGCTGGTAGACAAGGTGCAGATCCTTGAGGGCGCCGGAGCGGACCCGCCCGGCGACAGCGCCCGCCAGGGCAACGGGGGCGCCCACGCCGAGGGCCACGCAGAGGACGCTGCCATCGGCGATCATGGCAGCGGCGGCTTCCGCGGTGGTGAGTTTATGAACGTATTGCGACTGCGGGCTTGCAGCGGACATGCGGTACCTTCTCTCTGCGGCCGAAGTTTCTCGGGCCGCGGCGGACGAAACACCGGGTTCATCACGCAAGGCATGCGCGGCGCAGTAACGAACCAGGAGAAGGGGCAACTAACGGGACATTTTAGCATGGCTCGGAGCAGGCGGAGGAGCCAGTGGGACGGTGCCCCAGCCCGCCGAGCTGAACGGCCTGCTTTCCACAAGACCGGCCGCACTCCACCTCCCAATCCTCCTCTCTCGCCCGGCCCTTGAGGTAAACTGGAGTTGCAGCAATGAGGCTTTCCGCACACCCCTTCCTCTGCTGCGTTAGTAATTATGCCGGACCTATTTCCAGTCCGTGCTCCCGCCACGAACCCAGCCGCCCCTGAGGTTCCTCCCAGAACCACACCCCCTCTTGACACAGGGGCCGCCCCGGTCCTTTGGCACCTGCTCAGCCCGGAAACCACGGTCGTGACGCTTGAAAGCGACGCCGCTTTGGGCCTTTCCGACGCCGAAGCCGCGCGCAGGCTCGCTGTTCATGGGAAAAACGAGATTGACAAATCCACCGGGGCCAGCCCCTGGAAAATTCTCGCGGAGCAGCTGACCTCCGTTCTGGTTGTCATTCTTATTGCCGCCGCGGTCATCTCCATCCTGCTGACCGACTACAAGGATGCCGCGGCCATTCTCTCCATTGTCGTGCTGAATGCCCTCCTCGGGTTCGCCCAGGAGTACCGCGCCGAAAAGGCCATCGCCGCCCTGCGGAAACTGGCCGTTCCCCGCGTGAGCGTGCGCCGCGAAGGACGCCTGCGCGAAATTCCGGCGCAGGACCTGGTCCCCGGCGACATCCTCCTGCTCGAAGCCGGGAACCTGGTGGCCGCCGACGGGCGGCTGCTACAAAGCGCCGATGTGCAGACACAGGAAGCTGCTCTGACCGGGGAGTCGCAGCCCGTCCCCAAGACGGCCGATGCCCTTCACGATCCGGAGCTTCCCCTGGGCGACCGCCGCAATATGGTTTACCTAGGTACGCTGGTCACCGCGGGCCGGGGCCTGGCCGCGGTGACGGCCACGGGCATGGGCACCGAACTGGGCCGCATCGCGCAGATGATCGAGAGCGTGGAGCGCGAGCCCACGCCTTTGCAGCGGCGTCTCGAGCGGCTGGGGAAGAATCTTGCAGCGGCCGCGTTTTTGATTGTGGCCTTCATTTTCGTTCTCGGCATGCTCCGCGGCGAGGAGTTGAAGCTGATGCTGCTCACGGCGGTCAGCATCGGCGTCGCCGCCGTTCCCGAAGGCCTGCCCGCCATCGTCACCATCGCCCTGACCCTCGGCGCCCAGCGCATGCTGCGCCGCAAAGCGCTGATCCGCAAACTCCCCGCGGTTGAGACCCTCGGATCGGTAACGGTCATCTGCTCGGACAAGACCGGCACGCTCACCGAGAACCGCATGACGGTCGCTGTGCTGGCGCTTCCGGACTGGGAGATGAATCTCACTTCCCCGCACGACGCCGGGACCGGCCTTGCCGAAGCTGCCCTCTCCCACCCCGGCCTTGCGCTGCTGCTGGCCGGAGGCGCTTTGTGCAACAACGCCATCGAGTCCGCCGCTGGGCGGGGGGAGGACGGCCCGTCAGCCGCCCGCGGCGACCCCACGGAGGTGGCCCTGGTGCTGGCGGCAGCCTTCGCCGGCATGGGCAAGAGCCGGCTGGACCGTATTTTTCCGCGAATCTCCGAAGTGCCGTTCTCTTCCCAGCGCAAACGAATGAGTACCGTTCACCGGATTCCTCCGGAACCCTCGGCTATCCCCCTGCCTCTGCGTGCCGCAATAGGAGAAGCCGGGCAGGCTCAGGCCGTCTTCATGAAGGGAAGCGTTGAGAACTCCCTGGATCTGAGCACATCGCTCTGGCTCGGGGGAAAGAGCGAACCGCTGACTCCGCAGTGGCGCGAGCGCCTGCTCGCCGCCAACGACGAACTGGCGCGCAAGGGAATGCGCGTTCTCGGCGTGGCCTTCCGCCTCGCCGATTCCCCTCCCGCCGGCGCGGAGCCCGAGGTCATCGAGCACGGCTTCATTTTTGTGGGCATGGCCGGACTCATCGATCCGCCGCGGCCGGAATCCGCCCCGGCCATTCGGACCTGTAAGGCCGCCGGCATCCGTCCATTGATGATGACGGGAGATCACCCGCTCACGGCCGGCTACATCGGCGCGCAGATTGGAATCGTGGGAAGCGGGCAGGCCATCACAGGACCGGAGCTCGAACGAATCTCCGCCGGCGAACTCGAGGCTCAGGCCGATTCCGTGGCCATTTTTGCCCGAGTCTCGCCGGAGCACAAACTCAAGATCGTGGAGAGCCTGCAACGCCGCGGGCACATCGTGGCCATGACCGGCGATGGCGTCAATGACGCTCCGGCGCTCAAGAAGGCGGACATTGGCGTGGCCATGGGAGAAGAAGGAACCGAAGTGGCCAAGGAGGCCGCGGACATGGTGCTGCTCGACGACAATTTCGCCACCATCGTGGCCGCCGTCGAGGAAGGCCGCGTCATCTACGACAACGTCCGCAAATTCATCCGCTACATTCTGGCCACCAACTCGGGCGAAATCGGCGTCATGATTCTTGCCCCGCTCGCGGGCATGCCTCTGCCGCTGCTGCCTCTGCAAATTCTCTGGATGAATCTGGTGACCGACGGACTCCCGGCCCTGGCCTTGGGGGTCGAGCCGGCCGAAGAGAACATCATGCGCCGTCCTCCCTACCCTCCCGAGGAAAGCGTCTTTTCCCGCGGCTTGGGGCTGCATGTCATTTGGGTGGGGCTGCTGATGGCCTTGCTGGCGCTGGGAACCGGATATTTCTATTGGCAAAGGGGGGATGAGAACTGGCAGACCATTCTCTTCACCATGCTGACTGTTTCGCAGATGGCGCATGTCATGGCCATCCGTTCGGAGCGCAATTCCCTCTTCCGCATCGGTTTGTGGTCCAACAAGCCCTTGCTCGGCGCGGTGGCACTGACCCTGCTCCTGCAAATCGCGCTGCTCTACGTACCCCTCCTGCAAGGTATCTTCCGGACCACGGCGCTCCCGGTGAGGGACCTGGCCATCACGCTGGTCCTCAGCTCGGTCATCTTCTGGGCTGTGGAAGCCGAGAAGTGGCTGCTTCGCAACGGCCATCTCAAGCACCGTTAGATTATTGTTCTTGGATTGCAGGCTGGAGACTACTTCGGGAATTGCTTGACGCGTGTAACCCGCTCGCCCTGAAAGCGCACGAAAATCGTGATCGCCGGCGGCTGCCCGTAAATCCAGTCCTCGATTTCATTGCCTTGCTCGTCGCGCTCGCGTACCTTGCGCTCCGGCTTGCCCAGCGCCGCCACCACCATCTCCCTGTCCATCCCCTCCACCGCCCGCCTCTCCTGGATGGCTTTCTTCATCTCCGGCGGAAGCGTATCAATCCACTGCACCGCCGCCGACCGCTGTTTCGAAAAATCCAGCAGCGGATCCAGCAGCCCCTTCAATTCCTCCGGCGTCAGGTCCGGCACGGCCTTGCCAAACTCCAGAAAAATCGTGCTGCCCATGCCCGGCTGAATCCCCGCGGGCCCGTTCTCCTGCGTGGTCGTTCGCGTCGTGGGCATGGGCATGCCGCCCCCGCCCAACTGAATTTGCAGCCGGTCCCGCCAGCGCTTCTTGATCCGCCCGCCGCCGTTGATGTCCACCACGATGTCGTGCGCGCGAAATTCCAGGTGCGTGATCTGCGCGGGATCTCCGGTATTCACCGCCGCCCCTCGCCGCGTCACCAGCCGGTCCAGGTCCTGCTGATCCAGCGGCCGGCCTGCGCGCAGTAGAAATCCCTGCTTGCCTCCCGGCAGCGGTTTGCGCACGTGCACGAATTCCCCCGAAACGAAGCGCACCAGCTCCAGCCGCGATTCCGGCCGCAGCGCCGCCGAATTCGGCTTCTTCTCCGCTTTTCCTTTGGATTGTTCTTTGGATTGTCCCGCCGCAGCGCCCGCGCTCTGGCCGCACGTCACCGGCGCATCCGCAGCCGCGAACAGCAGAAAACTCAGCGCCATGGCCAGCCTGGCAAGCATCTTCATCTATCTAGGATGCTCCCTCCCGCCCTGCGGGTGCTTCCCATCACCCCGGCCGCTTACCGCCAGTCCACCTGAACTCCCGCGCGGTCAATCTTCATCGGCAGAACTTGCCCCCCGGCGCGCTCCACCGCCGCTTCCACCGCCTGTCGCACGCCCGGTTCGATCAGCAGAATCAGGCACCCGCCTCCGCCCGCTCCGCACACCTTCCCGGCCAGGGCGCCTTTGCTCCGCGCTCCCGCGATGATCGCGTCAATCGTCTTCGTGGAAATTGTCGGCAGGCTTCTCTTCCGGAAGCTCCATTCCTCGTGCATCAGCTTCCCGGCCTTCTTCCAGTCGCTGCTCTCCAGCGCCCCGCGCATGGCCTGCGCCACCAGCGAAATCTTTTCCAGATTCCGCTGCACATCCTTCTTCCCGTTGATGTGCGCCTTGTACACTTCCCAGTTGTTGATCCCCGATTGCCGCGGCTTGCCCGTGTAGCACACCACCAGCCGCCGCTCCAATTCGTCCAGGTCCACGTTCAGCGCCGCGCGGCGCTCCCCGCCCGGCGGCAGCTCGATCGCCGCCGCTCCTCCGTAGGCCGGCGGGTAATGATCCTGCGTTCCCGTGGGCACGTGGATCACGATGGCCTCCACGTCGCGGCTGATGTGAATCCAGTCTTCCTTGCTCTTGCCCGCTCCGGTCAGCTTGTCCAGCGCCGCGCAGATGGCCACCGCCATGGCGCTCGATCCCCCGATGCCCGCTCCCGCCGGCGCCTCCGAATCCGTCGTCAGCGTAAAACCCTGCTCCGCCCGCGGCCTGAAAAATTTCACCAGCTCCGCCAGCAGCGGCAGCCGGTATTCCCGCGCCTGGCCCAGCGCCGCCAGCGACGCAAAGGTCTCTTCCCTTTTCGTGTCCCGCGAAACCAGCCGGATCTTCGGTTCGCCCGCCGCATGCGTTTCAATCACGCACGACGCATAGCGCGTGATCGCCGCATTCACCGTCACCGCTCCTGGATGAAACAGATACAGCGGCCAGATGTCCAGCGTCCCCCCGGCCAGATCCACCCGCGTCGGCGCCTTCGCTTCGATCCTCATTTCGCGCTGCCGCCGCCCGCCGCGCGCACTCGCGGCGCCAGGAATGGGCTGGGCTCCTTGGCCTGCGCGATGTTCTGCTCGAAGCACCTCCGGCACCGCGCCTCATACATCCCGCCCGCCCCGACCACCACCAGCTCTTCCGACTCCACCAGCCTCTGCGTATGCACCGCCGGATTTCCGCAGCGCACGCAAATCGCCAGCAGTTTGGTGATCTCCTCGGCCACCGAGAGCAGCCGCGGCATGGGCTCGAACGGCCTCCCGCGGTAGTCCGTATCCAGCCCGGCCACAATTACCCGCTTGCCCGAATCCGCCAGCTTGGTGCACACATTCACCAGCTCTTCGCCCAGAAACTGCGCCTCGTCTATCCCGATCACTTCCGTGCGCGGTTGCACCTGCGCCAGCACGTCCTCGGCCTTGACCGCCACTTCCGAGGGAATCCCCAGTCCCGAGTGCGAAACGATTTCGTCCGCCGCGTACCGCTCATCAATTTTCGGCTTGAAGATCTGCACCCGCTGCCGCGCAATCGCCGCCCGCCGCAGCCGCCGGATCAGTTCCTCGCTCTTCCCCGAAAACATCGGCCCCACGATCACTTCGATCCAGCCCATGTTTCCCTTAACGATGTCCACGTTTCCTCCCGGTACATCCCACTGTGAATCTTTGTCCCGCTCCCGCAACCTCTATCCCGCCGCCTAATACATCTTCTCATTATAAAACGGCGCAAAGGCGCTGATCACCGCCACGCGAAACGAGTCCTGCCGCGTGATCAGATTCCCCGTCAGCACTCCCCACGCCCCTTGCCCGTCGCGAATCCCCGCCGCTCCCGCGAACCGGTCGATGGCCTCGCTCAGCTCTACTCCCCGTTCCAGCACTTCCGCCGCCAGCGCTTCCGGCACCTCGATGCTTCCCGAACATCCGAAGCTTCCCCGCGTCCCGTCGCTCACGTACGCCCAGCTCTCCAGGAAAACCCGCCGCCGCCCGCCTTCCGTCTCCACGTCCAGCCCGCCCTCCAGCCCCGCAAAGTACTGCCAAGCCTCGCCGCGTTCCCGTGCCATCCGCGCAACCGCCTCGGCCCTCTGCCGCGCACCGCGCATCAATTCTTCCCGGCTCAGCGGCGTGTGCCCTACCCCGCTCTCCACTTCCACGCCGGTCACTTCAAAAACCTCTCCCGCGCCAAACCGCTCCCCAATCGCTCCCAGCGCCTCCCGCACCGCCTCCACCTTCGGACGCCTCGTGCTGCCCACCGCCACCACCGTGATTGCCATTTTGCCGGAGTCCCGCCGCAGAGGATTGTACTGGCAGTGCAGGCGCAATTCCACGCGGAATTACATACGTTTTTTTTGCTTGAGGAAATCTCCCGCACCCATGAATCGGGCGGACGGTGGACGTCAAACCCGCGCCGGAACCGCGAGCGGGTTCAAGGCAGGCGCCAATTCAGTTCGGTCACATGGGCAATCAACTGCCCTACGCATGCGAGGCTCCCAAAATAGAAAAGCCTTCTCCATCGTTTCGATGAAGAAGGCATTCCGCTCCGCGGCGGGATTACCAGGCGGGAGCGCGTGCGCCGATTACTGGCCGGCAAACTACGCGGATGCCGCCCGATGAGCCCTTGCAACCTCAGCCATTTTCTTTTCTCCTGCATGCGTGGACCCGTTCGCCAGGGCTCGCTCCACCGCGCCGGACAGTGCCAGCCGAAATGTCGAACTCAAAATATGACTGTCGACACAGATGCGCTCATCACAAGACGGCCGGAATAGCGACACTCGGCCAAGGCTATGCGCCTCAAGCGGAGCCAGTTCCAGCCGCAGTTCCCATTCCGCCTTGCGCGCCTTCTCTCCACCCCAGGAATGCCAAAGCCCGCCGTTCCCATCGTCTCGCAGGGGAACAAACAGCCCGTTTGAATTGCCGTTTTTCGCATGCAACTGATAACACACTCCGGCAAAACCCAGAGGTTCGAGAGTCGCCTTCACAACCTTGCAGATCCCCTCGAAATTACTGCTGGCCTCCAATGCCTCGGCGGCCTGCCGCAGAATAAGATTGTTGGCAAGAATTCTTCTTCGCTGCAGGAGCGTCGCAAAAAGGCTTTGCACTTCGGATATTTCCGCATATCTCAAATAGCGAACACCAGACCACACTCCGATCCCCACTACACTCAATACCAGAGCAATCCTGTGCTCCCCGTGCAGCAGGGACAGACTGAGCAGTCCGAATCCCGCTGAAATGACATACAAAAGGATCACCGCCTCCCGGTGAGAAAACCCTTTTTTCAGCAGACGGTGGTGAATATGATCGGTGTCACCCGCAAAAAGGTGCTTGCCACGAATGAGCCGCCTCACAACCGCAAGCGCAACATCCACGACAGGAAGACCGAACGACACCACCGGAATCGCCACGGCAATCGCTGTCGTCGCCTTCTGCGATCCGGCCAGGGCAATGGCGCTCAACACAAATCCGATGAACAGGCTGCCCGAATCGCCAAGAAATATTGTTGCCGGATAAAAATTGAAGCGCAGGAATCCGCACATCGCCCCAGCGAGCACCAGCGTCATGACGCTCACTGTCGCATCATTCCGGAACAGCGCCACTACAAACATTACAGCCAGCGACAATAATGCGGACCCGGCAGCCAGCCCGTCCAGGCCATCAATCAAATTGAATGCATTCGTGATCAAAAGCACCCAGAGAACCGTCAGCAACAGGTCGAGCCCCGCACTAAGACTGTGCCCGGAGCCCAGGAGATCCATCCTGTATATCCTGAATCCAGCCATGTAGAGAAACACTGCAGCGAGCGACTGAATCATGATTTTCCAATACGGACTGACGGGCCGCAGATCATCGTACAAGCCCAGCAGAAAGACCGCCGTAGCCGAACCCAGCAGAGTCCATATGGTTCGGAATGAATACGGGGCTGAAGTGCCGGTCACCGCGAAAAGAATGTTTGCGATGCCCAAAGCACCGACAACAGAGAGATAAATGGCCACCCCGCCCAGTCGCGGGACGGCATGGCAGTGAATATGCCGCCCGTTACCGGGCGAGTCTATCCACCCGCGACTCATTGCGAAGTCCCGCACCAGCGGGGTGATCAGACTCGCGCACAATAGCCCCCCGCCAAACACAAGTGGATCACTTCCCCAAATCATGAGCGGCTCCTGGTTGTTACTCTATAAATTCGGAAGGGATATAAGGCTTGGGGGAGGGGTCACAAACGCACTGTACCGCGGACATAAAATGTTCATCATCAGTCCAGCATGCACTTTTCCGCGCGGCGCAAATCTTCTAGGAGAACGACTCGTTACCGGCAGATTGGAATACGGGAATCTCTTCTGTTTTCACTTTCTCCCGTGCGGCAAAGGCCGTGATTTGACGAGCGGCCCGGTTAACCGAAAACTGCCGCTCCAATAGCCGGCGTGCATTTGCGCCCATTCGGGATCGCAATTCAGGGTCGTTGGACAGCTTCAGCGCAGCAGCCGCCAGACTGTCGTCTTCTCCATTCTTGAAACAGAAGCCTGCGTCGTTTTTCTCTATCAGGTCAAAGAGGTCATTGCCCCCATTGATGCTCGCCAGCATGGGTTTCCCCCGGTACATATACCCCAGCATCTTTCCTGGCAGGTTATGTGTGGTGAGCCTCCGGTCCAGCGAGATCAGGCCCACATCAAACTCCGAAAGCATGGCCAGATACTCGTGCTGCCCGACCGGCGGCAGAATCTGGATATTGTTCAACGCTCTCTCCGCCACAAGCCTTTTCAGCCGGGACACCTCGCTGCCCTCGCCCACGAGAAGGAAGTGAATATGCGCGTAAGGGGCGAGGCCAGCAGCCAGGCGAACAATATTGTCCACATCCTGAGCGACTCCCAGGTTGCCCCCGTAGAAGAAAACCACTTTATCCTGAAGCCCCAGCTTTCCGCGGCACTCTCTGGCCGGCGGATCCCTATCCTCCAGAGCCATCCAGTTGTAAAGCACCTCCAATGGATATTCCCGCAGGGGAAATTCTTTCGTGAAATATTCTGCGTTTCCCGGAGACTGGATTGCGATCTTGTCCGCAACTTCGTATTGCGCGCAGTATCAGATACGCGGGACATCCCCAGAGTGCCTTCAGGCGTCTTACGAGCGCGCTCCAGAAAATTGTAGGCGAGTAGAAGACAATAAAATCCGCGGGATTCTCTAGCAGGAATCGTCCGACACGGCGCCACACGACGCCCGAAAGCCTAATCTCCTCCAAGGCGCGCCAGATCCTCCCCACCCCCTTGATCTTCCCTGTTCTAACCCGGACGATGCGCGTCCCCTCGTCCCAGGTGACCTGCGCTTCATCTACAATCTCGTGGCTGGGAGTGATAACGGTAACCTCATGGCCTTGGCGATGGAATTCGGCCGCCAGATCTCGGATCTGCCTGGCGCCGGATTTCACGCTGGGGACATAACAATCAACGAGGATCAGAATTCTCATATCACCGTCTGCTCATCGGGCGCACAACGCTTCTTCGGAAAACGGCAACGGGCGCTTGAAGCTGCGCTGCGTGAGCCCATAGGCCTCGCGAACAAATGAATTCTCCTGGAGCATCGCCAGGCATCGCGACTCCGCAAAATAGCCGGACCTGATTCGATTCAAGAGGTCCTCGTAGATTCGCTCGCTCGGACTTCCCCCAAGCGGATTCAGGACCGTGCGGTCCCAATGACGCTCCATTTGCAATACCCGCTGGGCATTCGAAAACAGATCCCCTTCCGCCAATATGCTTGCCCCCGCCGCGATTGTTTCCGGGCGCTCGGTGGAACGCCTTGTTACCAGGCAGGGCACGCCCAGAAGAAGGGCTTCTTCCTGAACGGTGCCGCTGTCGGTGACGATCATCTTCGCTTCCGCTTCCAGCTTGAGAAAATCCAGAAATCCCAAGGGCGGCGTTAGAATGATCCCCGGACTCTTCAGGCGGTCCGTAAATCCGTACTTCCGAAGCCGGGCGCGCACGCGGGGCATCACGGGAAAAACCACAGGCAATTGACGGGAGAGCTGCCGAAGACCATTTACTTTTTCCTCAAGAATCTGCCGGTTCTCGATGTTTTCCTCCCGATGCAGCGTGCACAGTGCATATTTCCCCGGCTGCAGACCGAGGCTTCGCAGGATTGGCCTTTGCCGCGCCGCGGGCAGGAACTTCTCCAGCGCATCAACGATAATATTCCCCACGGAAACAACCCGGTGTCCCGCCACTCCTTCGGCGAGCAGAATTTGCTTATAGCGATCGAGATAGCAATAGATCACGTCCGAAAGATGATCGATGATGATCCTGTTTTTCTCCTCCGGCATTCGCCAATCGAAGCTGCGCCCGCCGCCCTCGACGTGGATCACCGGTATGTTGTGTTTCGCCACGACGATCGAAGAAAGAACCGTATTCGTGTCTCCCAGGAACAGGACGGCGTCGGGACGCAATCGCTCGATCATTTGCGCGGTCTTTTCAAAAAGGTAGCCGGCCTGGTAGACATGGCCGGTCTTGGCCCGCTTCTTCAAAGTCCTTCCCGTTCCCATATTGAACTTCGGCCGCCGCACGCCCAATTCCCGGTGGAATATTCCTTCCAGCGAATCGTCGTAATGCTGGCCGGAATGAACATACAAATGCCGGTACCCGTTCGCCGCCTGCCCGCGCTCCAGCAGATTCAGCAGCTTTCCCATGCGTATAATGTCTGGACGGATTCCCAGCAGGGATACGAGCCTGAATTGTTTTTTCATGGTCACTTACTCGGGAAGCGCATTCAGCATCTCGTGGAAAGGCGGCGTCTTCAGTTGTTCGTTGAGTTCCCTGCAGGTCGTAAGCGTTCGATTCAGCTTCTTGTCGTATTCCGCCCGGACCGTGCATTTGACCCGGTACTTCTTTTGGAACGCTACCAGCATCTCGTATTTCGAAACCGGCGTGGAAAAGACGTGGTAAATGCCGCGCCGCGGAAACCCGTTGCGCGACTCCATAACCTGCTGACAAATCCGCCCGAATTGTTGCGTGGTGATCCCATTCCAGTAATGCTCCGCGAAGCCGGTCACCGTCTGCCCCTCCTGCCGCCGGAACCACTCCAGCAGCCCGGTAAATCCGTTCAGTTCACGGCCGATGATCGAGGTGCGGATCGTGAGACACTCCGCCGGCTCGCCCAGGCTCTTCGAGAGACCGTAGATGTCCATCGGCGTTTTGGGAGACTTTTCGTCGTACGGAAAACCTTCTGTTCCGTTGTAAACGCAATCGGTCGTGATGTGAATAAGCTTTTCTCCGAATTCCCGCGCCAGCAGATGCGGCAGCGCCCCGTTAATGAAAAAAGTCTGCGCCGGGTCGCTCAGCGCAAACGGAATCGTCACTCCGATCGCGTTGATCACATAATCGACCTCTCCCACCGCCTTCAGGAATCCGCCGAAGTATCCGTTCGCTCCTCCCCGCTTGCTCACGTAGTCCTGATAAACGCCCGCGCCGTCAAACGGAACAATTCTCCGCCCCCCGCCGGCTCTTCCAAATACCTGGTCAAGCAGCGCAATCTTCTCCTCGTTGCGAACCCCCAGCACCAGCTCGCACTTGTCCTTCAGCACTCCATATACCGCGCTCCCCAGCATCCCCGTGGCTCCCAGCAATAACACTCGCATCACTTTTTTCTCTCCTTCCCGGTTCCTCTCACCGCGGTTCCACTTCCCACACTCCCTCTCCCCAATAATCGTGCGCAAATCGAAAATCGTCGTTCTTCGCCTCCTCCAGCGTCGCCGTCGAAAAAAACAAAATCTTCGTACCCGCCTCCAGCGGCCGGAATCCGTTCGCGTAGCCCGCCGGAATATGCAGTATCTGCGGCTGCCTCGCGGAAAGAACAAATCGCTGCGGCTTCATCTCCCGGTCCGGCCGCGCCGCGTCATCCATCCGCACCGCCGCCACGATCGCCGACCCCGCCGCCACCAGCACGAACTTCTCTTCCTTCATGTGTCCGTGAAACGCCCGCACCACTTCCGTCGAAAAGTTTTCCACCAGATAGAATCGCCGCACCCCTTCAAACCCAAACCCGTTCACGAACGACACTTGTCCCCGGTCGTCCACCGCCAATCCCCCCGCGATCAGTCGCGGCTCTTTACGCGAATTGTCCATAGGCTTTCAGCTTCTCCGCATGCCGCACGTTGAAATACACTTCATCCTCCGTCTGTTTGATCCGCCCCACTCCCACCAGCTCCGCAATCTCCCGCACCCCGTCCTGCACCGTCCTCATCGTGTGCGGATTAAACACTCCGTCCCGCAGCGCCTTCTTGCAGCTCACGTGATAATTTCTCTGGTCCTGGAATTTTTGCTCCGTGTACTTCACCTTGCACCCGGTCATCCCGCTCACCACCGCCGCCAAATCCTTGATCTGCACATTTCCCGCCGCCACGTTGTACACTCCCCTCACCGGCCTCTCCAGGTTGTGCACGATCGCCTGCGCGATGTCCTTCACGTGCACCAGCGGCCTCCATTGCGTCCCTCCAAACACCGACAGCTCTCCCTTCGTCAGCGCGTTCGCCGCCATGTAATTCACCACCAAATCCATGCGCGGCCGCGAATACGTATCCGAAACTCCAAACGCCGTCCCCAGCCGGAAAATCAAACTGTTCTCCCCCTTTAAAAATCCTTCCGCCGCCAGCTTCGTCTGCGCATACAGCGACAGCGGCCCCACCGCCGCCTCCTCGTCCACTTCCTCTTCCATCTGCCCGTACACCGAGCACGTTGACGTGAACACGATCCTCCCGTGAAAATTCTCCGCCAGCCACCGCACCGCCTCCTGATTCACTCCCACCGTCAACTCCCGGTTCACCTCGCACGCCCCGTCTCCCACAATCGCCGCCAGCCACACCACATGCGTATATCCCGCCAGCAGCCCCTTCAACCTCTCCGCGTCCCGCACGTCCCCGCGTATGAAGTCCACCTTCTTCAAATAGTGCGGCTCGTACACCAGGCTGTCGTACACCGTGAACGGGATCTTCTCCGCTCCCAGCAGCTCCGTCACCGCCCCTCCGATATATCCCGCTCCCCCAACCACCAGCACTTTTCCCATTTCTCCCCCTCCCAACCAATCTCTTTCTCGCCCTTCTCCCCCGCCTTTGTAGAGGCCGGGCTTTAGCCCGGCACCTTGCCCTTGTCCCCCACCTTTGTAGAGCCCGGGCTTTAGCCCGGCACCTTGCTCTTCCCCCCGCCTTTGTAGAGCCCGGGTTTTAGAGTTTGTGTGGCAACTCTTGTTTTTAGGGGGTCGGAGCTTTAGCTCCGACAAAAATGTTTTCTTTTCAATGCGGCTTTAGCCGCTGAGGAACAGATCTTGCGGTTGCCACTCAGGCTCTTTAGCCCGGCACCTTGCCCTTTTCCCTCCCGCCCACACCTCTGCCCATCGCTTCTCTTCTCCCCATCATTCCCTTTTCCCTGGATTTGAAATCCGCCTACTTCCCCGCCCTTGTAGGGTCACCCTTGAGCAGGCTGCTAAAAAATCCCATTTCTGTCATTCCGAGGAGCCGCAGGCGACGAGGAATCTGTTTTTTTCTTGCTTTTTTCAGCGATCAGCAGGGTGGCATCCTTTTTTCTCCCGCCGCCGCTCTCAACTTCCCGCTCCCGCCGCTTTTGTAGCGCCACCCTTCAGGGTGGCATCCTTCCCCGCGACCACCGCCTCTTCCCTCATCCCTTCCTTCCCCATCGCCTTCTCGAACAGCTCCACCGTCCCGCTCCGGTACGACGCTTCCGCCATCCACTCCTCGAAATATCTCCGCGCTCCCCGCGAAATCTCCCGATACTCCTCCTCGTTCATCCTCACGCACTCCGCAATCGCCTCCCGCCACTTCTCCCGCTCCCCCAGCGGCAAATCCCACCCCGCCGCCTTCTCCCTCAGTCCGCGCCACGGCGTCTCGTCGCTCATCACCACCGGGCACCCCGCCGCCAGCGCTTCCACAATCACGTACCCGAAGTTTTCTCCCAGCGTCGGTAACAACTGAAAATGGTATTCGCCAAACACCTTCGCCACTTCCTCCTGCGCCACCGCTCCCCGGTACCTCACCCGCACCGAACTCGGCAGCCCCCGCATCCGCTCCCGGCACTCCTCCCAATACCCCTCATCCTCCACCGGCCCATAAATGTCCAATTCGATCTCCCCCTCCGCCAAACCCGCCATCTCCAGCGCAAAATGCAAATTCTTCATCCGCGCAATCCGCGACAAAAACACCAGCCGCACCGCTCCCCGCCGCTTTTTCGGCCTTGTCGCGCCCGCTCGAACTTCCCACAGCCCTGGACTCGGCACATCCGGCGCCAGCACCACCCTCCCGCCATTTCCCGCCCCGCCTCCCGCAATCATTGCCCGCACTTGCTCCTCTTCCAGTTTCGACGACGCCTGCCACGTCACGTCCCGGTACAGCCCCCCGGCAAACGCCACTTTGCGATAAATCCACTTGCGAAAGCCCTTCAGCCCCAGCGCACCCGGCGAAAACTCTCCCCGCGGAGCCACCACGATGGCCGCGCCCGGCAGAACCCCCAGCTTGCGCAGCAATAGCGTCTCCACCGTCAGCCTCGAAAAAAAACTGTTCAAATAAATAATGTCCGGCTCAACCTCCCGTATACGCCGCCGCACGCTCCGCAGGGAGGGCTTCGACGCATAAAAAACCTCCGCCTTCCCCACCCGCTTCCAGCGTTCCCCCCGTATCCCCTCATACCTCCTCTTCTCCCCGCTGTCCCGGTCGCGCGTGTATACGTAAAACCCGTACTCGTCTCCCAGCAGCTCGATCACATTCGCAATCGCCGTCACCGCCCCGCCCCCGTTCTGCCCGGGCAAATACCAGTCGGCGAATGCCAGAATTCGCGGATTCAGTTGCATGGTTCGATTGATCCTGCGCGGACTACGGAACCACTTTTCGGCTGCATGGTTTGAAGAACCTACGAATGCGGAATGACGGCTGAGTTTCGCGAAGCCCTTACGAAGAGCACTTTTGGGGGGCTAAGGCGAGGCGTGAATACGCAGGCCGGGGTTCATCATTCCACACCCTGCCCGGTAGGACTAGGCAACACCCCGATCCGCTCTACACCCGGAAACTGGCTGTCCCGGCGAATACAGTATTTGCGATAGTAGACATCGATTCCCCACAAATAGACCATCATCAAGTAAAAATGTAATCCAGAAAAAGCGAAAGAAGAAAATAGCCACATCCAGGCGAACGGCATGTGCAAATACAGGCAGAAATTTAAAAAATTAGGCTTTCCCCTGAATCTTGAATAAATCGCATTCACAAACAGTGCATACACAATAGGCCCGAGAATGACTCCAACCACTCCCAATTCCATATATTGAAGCGTGATAAATGGATACGTATTTGCAGGACCTGTGTGCGGGTCAAAACCAATCCCATCCAGAAGGTCATCCACGGCCTGCCCTCTGCCCAGCAAAGAGAATACTGGCCGAAAAGATCCAACCCCCAACCGCATAGTCGAAGAAAACGTATTATATGTCGACTCGAAATTCTCCCAAGGCATTGCAAAATACTCGTATGCCTCCGCCAGAAAATTATCGGCAGGCTGATACACATGAATATCGGTTCCCACTACCTGCTGGAAGGCATCTGACGACAAGACACCACCTCTCAGTTGTTCAAATTGAGTCGCGAGCAGAACACCAGCGAAAATAGTCAGCAGGGTGGCGCATAGATACGGATATTTCTTCATTATGCGAACGGGGCTTTGCTCACGCCTGCCATCCCCGGCACTAAATTTATCGAAATAATATTCAGCAACAATAAATGCAGTCAGCGTAATGATTAGATCCGTTCTGGCCAACTTGAGAACGCTCATGATCGGATACAAAGCGCTCAGCATGATCCACCACTTGCCATCTTTCTTCGGCCTCACTCTCCCAATCATGTATAACAACGCGCTCTCAAGATAAATCGGTATAGAGACGTAAAGCCCCCAACTCCTGCTTTCACGGGGCTTGCCCCATACGTGAAATGCTTCGCCCAGCAATGTTGGATCGTTGTGCAACGCAATGAGTGGCACACCGATTGGATTACGGACAAATTCGTTATAAATATATGCCGCAAAGCTGATCGCAAAAGTCGCTAGGACTACCCGTCCAACCATAGGGTCCTCGAGGACACGAATCACGCCACCGCGCCACATACGTCGAGAGCTTTCTTTTTCGAACCCAGGGACTCTTTTCCTGAAATAGGAACATCCAGTCAACACTACGGTGGTCCAGCCAATCAGGAAACAAGTCCCTGCACTCCACGGTCGCTCAAGAGACGAAAGATTCATACCCCGAAGAAGCAGCGGCCCGACCCAGCCAAAGAACAGAAGATTAAACGGCGAAAGCATATCGCCGAAGCGCCGCTGATTGAGCTTAAGCCAGATCAACGCGACTGCTACGATGAAGACAGCCCAAATCCAAGCGTTAGCAGGCATAATTCTTATCCCTGTCGTACACAGCACGCAAGACCCGCAATTTCCTACTGAAGGGTTTCTCGGAATCTATTCGAAACTGTCCTTGCGCTGTGATTCAAGAGCGCAGTTCTCCAGGCATTGGAAACAATCTGCTCCACGTAGGGCCTGTCCGAAAGCAGTCTCATGATTCCCTGCTCGAGCAAATCGACGCTATTCTTGCCGACCACACAGGCGAAGCCCTGCCGCTCCGCATATCTGGCAATGTAGGATTCTTCGGGCGCATGGACCAGAATTGGCCGCCCGGAAATCAGGTATTCGCACGTTTTTCCCGGACTGGAAGTATTGATTAGAAGAGGGTACGGCGTGTCAAAAGAAAGCCCCGTAAAAAGAATATCCGCGGACCGTTGAATCGCGGCCATTTCCCGCGGCCTGCCGCGAGCAAAGACTACCCTATCGCTCTCGTAAAGGCCCTGTGATTCTAGGAATGTCTTGTCATGCGGGGTATACAGATACAGAACAACCCGCGGACGAGAAATTCCCTCCACGGCGCGCACCAGATTTCTGACTGCATTGACCTGCGCCCAGACAATTGTCCCGGTGAATACGACCTTGTATGGCTCGCTATGGCAAGTCGCCGGGGTATGCTGACGCGAGGAATCAAAGGGGATGGCGTTGTGGAGAACCGTCACCTCGCGGCCATATTGTGCTTGATAGTGTTCCCCCAGGGCTTCGCACATCACTGAAATTCGCGTCGCGGATTGAAACAATTTCGGCTCCAGGACCCGGGCCACCGCCCGGAAGAACCATAGAAAATTGTTCCCGTAATAGAGGTCGTAAAAATGAAGATTGAATGGCTTTCCTGTCAGCTTATGCAGCAGATAGACCGAAAGCAGGGCCGGCCCATGATCGGAATAGCCCAACAGGTGTTCTATTTTCTCATCCCTGATGATTGTCCTTCCCCGCCGGACGATGTTGAAAGGCAGATAGAGAAGAGAAAGCAAGTGAAAGAGCGAGCGCAAAAGCCCGAAACGCCTGATCAGCTGCTTGCATTTGAAAAAAAAACTGTTCTGCGCCTGGGGCACCGTCGTGAGCTTCGGCGTGTCGAAAAAGAAGTACTTCGCGCCCAGTCTCTGGCCGCCTGCAATGGCCCCATCATCCATGCCAACATGGCTTGTAAGGATAGCGAACGAGTCTTTAGGGAAATATTGCAGGAGATTATACGCCATCAACGGAGCCCCGCTGACCGCAGGCGGCGCATATGTGGAAACAATCAGAAATTTCTTTATCCTTCCATTGCCCGGCTCCAAACGCAGATTTACATCCTGTTGCACCCCTGCGTCGGGATCTTGGCCAGCAATTATTGCCACTTCTTCTTTCACGGACGCGCACCCCAGCCGAAGCGTCTGGCCCCGGCGTAGACTTGCTCCATGGCCAATGCGCCAGAACTCCTCAACTCCTTCAAGTGGCTGCCATTGAAAGCCCACAATTGGCTCGGAGACATTTTCGCGCCGACCACGCAGAACCCAATCAGAACGGCAAGGTTAAGAACCTGCGCCCCCAGCGCAGCCGCCGCCAGCCCCACAATCCCGTAATGTACGCATGCCGGCACCCCCGCCCCAACCAGCACGCCCAGCCCCAGCAAATTCGAAACAATCCCCGGCCGGGGATGCCCCGCCGCGCGCAACCCCTGCTCCAGCACCTGCTCCATGCCCCACACCACCGTCGCGCCAATCAGCAAATACGCCGTCGTCACCGCGCCGGCAAACTGCGCGCCGAACATCAGCCGCACCAGCCAGGGAGTCGCCGCCGCGGCCACCAGCCCCACGCCCATCACCGCCAGTTGCGCCAGGCGAAAATGCCGCGCCAGCGTCTTCAACGCCCTTCCCGCATCCGTCTCCCCCGCCACCGCCGAAAATCCCACCTGCACGAACGGATTGACCGCCCCAATCTGTCCCAGCGCAATGGCCTGCGCCACCGCGTACAGCCCGATGGCCTCATTGGGTGCCAGCCTCACCAGGATGAACATGTCCGCGCGGTACAGCGCGATACTGGCCACCGTCGGCAGATAAAAACTCCATCCCCGCTGCAAAAGCCTCCGCGCCGTCGTCCAATCCGCCAGCCGCGGCGAGAGCGCCCCCCAATCCATCTGCGTGCGCACCCCGCAGACCACCAGCGTGGCTACCAGCAGCCCCGCGGCAAACGCCCCTGGCGAGACGTGCCCGCTGGCCCATGCCGCCACGATCCCCGCCAGATACAGCGCCCCCGGCAGCGCCAGCAGCGCGCTGAACCGCCCAAACCTCCCTCTCCCTTGGTCGCTCCCCAGCAGCGTGGCCGTGATCAGCGTCGCCGGCAGGTAGACCATGAACCACCGCGAAGCCCCCCCCGGCAGAACCAGCGGCAGCAGCCCCGCCAGCAGCCCCGCCAGCGCCAGTCCCAGCCCCGCCGCCAGCCAAAAGCTCGTGGCCATCACCCCGCGCGGAACCTCCTCCACGCGGCTCACTTCATACGCCAGGCTGCGCGGCAGCTCCAATTCGCCGAAAGGCACCAGCAGCATCGGCAAAAAGATAATGACCGCCAGCTCCCCCCGCCCCGCCGGTCCCAGCAGCCGCGCCGCCATCACCCCCGAAACCACCCCCAGGCAGCGGATCGCCGCCGTCGCCGCGAACGTCTGCGCATACGCCCGCCGGCTCGAAAACCGCGCCGCCGGACGCGCCACCACCGCCGGCCCCACCGCCAGCGCCTCCGCGTTTTCCGTCGAAATCGAACTCATCGCATCCATTCGCCCTCATCGCCCATGGTGCGCCACCCTTTTGCGTTGTGTGCATCCCGGTTGTTTGTACCGGGAAAGGTGGCATCTTGCCTGCTCCCCTGCCTTTGTAGAGGCCGGAGCTTCAAAGTCTGCGTGGTAACTCTTGTTTCTAGGGGTCGGAGCTTTAGCTCCGACAAAAATGCTTCCTTTTCAGTGCGGCTTCAGCCGCTGAGGAAGTGATTTTCAGGTTGCCACGCAGACTCTTCAGCCCGGCATCTTGCTTCTGCTTCGCATCACTTACCGGACCCTATCCCGCCCCGGAAAACTTGTCATTTCGACCGTAGGGGCGGCGCTTTTTGCCGTCCCGGAGTGGAGAAATCTCTCTTCAGCTTCGGTCTTCAGGCTAAAAACTACCTACTGAAAACTGAAAAACCCTTTCAAACTCAACGCCTTCCAACTATTCCATTGACATTAATTGTCACTATTGCCATCATTTGCAATGTCCGCGCCGCACTCCTTCTCCCTCAACACAGCCCGCACTCTTCGCTCTCGCGCAAATTCTTATCCCAAAATGGAACCTTTAGAATCAATCACTTGCGCACTCTTTTGCACTATGAAAAACAGGAGTGCGCCGCATCCCTCTTCTTTTCAAACGCTTCCCCACTCTTTGCAAAAACAGGGGGGTGTACCCCCTCTCTCTAATCTTTCTGACCCTCTCTATCCCGCCACCGCCTGCAAATCCCCAGCGTCCATCTCCACCGCCATCGACCGCTGGATCAACTCCACTGACACCACCAGCCGCATCTGCTTCTTCTTCCGCACCACAATCCCCTCCATCCCCGCCAGCGGGCCTCGCACCACCCGCACCCGCCTCCCCACCATCAGGAACGGATGCGGCTCTGCCCGCAGATCTCCCCTCAGCCCCGCGCGCAGGATCTCCACCTGCTCGTCCGGCAGAGCCGTCGGCAACCCGCCAAATCCCACCAGCCGCACCACGCTGGGCACCTGCAAGACGCGCAGCCGTTCCCGCAGCGCCAGCCGCACAAACACGTACCCAGGAAACAGCGGCATCTCGATCCGCACCCGGCGGTCTTTCCACCGCCGCACCGAAGCGTACAGCGGCAGAAAATGCTCCACCGCGCGCTGGGAAAATTGTTCCGCCACGCGCTTTTCGTGCTGCGCGCACGTATACGCCGCGTACCAGTGCGGCACTGTCATGGCGTCAGGAAGCGCAATACTTTCCGCCGTCACAATCGCCGCAGTGGAAGCAGGTGCCATTTGTTTATTGCCCTCGCGAAAGCCCGGATACAGCTTCGCCCCGTCAGCCACAGGGCCGTTTTCCACTTAACCCATTGCACTACAACTACTTACGGGCGATTTGACGTCTCTTCCGCGGACTTCGCGGAATCGTTTCGCTTCGTCACCCGCAGCCAAACCCGGTGCGTCATCGCCTGTACGCGCGAGCCATTCGGCGGCGCCCACGGCATTTGCGCATTCATGGTCTGGAAAACTTCCGTCGCGAAAACTTTTCCCGGATCATTCGCCGCGACTTCCTGCCAGCGCGTTCGCGCCAGCACCCACGCCATCGCGCCGGCCAAACCGAAAAACGCAAACAGAAAAACGATCAGCAGCCGCGGCGGAAACGATTTCCGCTCCGGCACGGTGGCCGCATCGAGAATTTTTACGCTGGGCGTTTCCTTCGCTTCCTGCACCTTGGCCAGTTCGTACTGCTGCGTCAGTGTTTCGAAGACCACTTCCTGGATTTTTGTTCGCCGAAAAAGATTCGCGTATGTCACGCCCAGAATCGGCAGTTTTCGAATTGACGGGTACATCGATTTTTCTCCCGCTCCCGCCGCCGTTCCCGCCGCCGAATCGCCTTCGCTGCCGCCGATTTTCGCCAGTTGCTGCTGCAATTCCCCAATCCGCGCGCGCAGCGCCCGCACCCGCACGTTATTGCCTGTGTAGATCTGCTCCAGCCCGCTCAACTCCGATTGCGCGGCAATCATTTGCCCTTGCAGCGTCGCCGCCGCTTCCACCATCGCGCGACCCTGCTCCTTGATATCAATCGCGCCGCTTCTGCTGGCGAACTGGCTGAACTCCTGCGCCGCCTGGTCCAGATCCAGTTTCACCGCTTTCAGCCGCTCTTCCAGAAAGACGCGCTCTCGCCGCGCCGCCGAAGTGGAAAGCTCCGCAACTAGACGGTCCAGTTCCTCGATATATGCCTGCGCAATCGCCGCTGAGCGCCGCGCATCCCTGTCGGTAACAGTCAAGGTGATGATTCCGCTCTTGCGGTCTTCGGCGATGGAAGTATTTTCCGCAAGTTTTTTCCTCGCGTCTTCTTCGAGGCGGTCGGAATACACTTTCTTCAGGTTGAATCGTTCAATCAGTCGGTCTTCCACGGTTCTGCTGCGCAGAATACCGATGAACAACGCTCCGGAACTTTTCACGCCCAGCAGATCGCCGGCGAAGGCACCCAGACCGTTGCCGGTTTTGGCGCTTAGCGCGGCGAGCATGGCCATGCCGGAACCGGACTGGCTGTCCGGCGGCATTAATTGCGTGGAAGCCTGATACTGCTTGGGCAGAAGAAACGCGAGGAGCAATCCTGCCGCGATGCTGGCCAGGACCGCGCGGCCGATCCATCTCCGCTCGCTCCATAGCAGGCGCAGGCGCGCGATAGCATGCTCACGAGCGCGTGCCAGATCGAATTCGCTCTCTTCCGCCACCTCCACAGGCGGCGGTGGAACGGCTTCCGGCTGCAATTTTGTTCCCGTCTGCATCACTGGCGATTTCCTCGCAATGTTTCTCTCTTCTTCAATGTTTTCCCATCCGTCCCGGCGAATAACTCAGCTCGAGCGAGGCGCTGATATTGCTGGCCCGATCGAGCGAAAGCGCCGGGTACTGCAACTGTTCAACCTGGAGGAAACTCTTGATCCAGAATCCGGATTTAAGCTGCTGCTCATGTTGCACTGCGTAATCGTTCCAGTGCGCTCCCCCCGGAACAAACGTGGGACTTACCTGCATGCGCTTGAAGCTGACTTGCAGACGACTTGTGGGCGAAAACCAGTGCGCCGCGGATGCTTGGTACATTTGTGCGATGCGACCCATGGCATTGCCCAGAATCATTCCATCGTTGGTGTAGCCGTTTTTGTAGGTGGAATGCCAATAATGAAGAAAACCCTCGTTAATCAGGGGCGCGGTGTTCAGCGGAGAGTCGGTATATCCGCTCTCCAGGCGCAAGTCGGTGTTGCGCAGCCAGGGCAGCCGGGGAAAGTACAGTCCGCCGAGAGGCGCCAGGCGCCCGAAATTATCGAAGGGCGTGAACATATCCCGCGCCCAAAGCTCGGTGTAAAATGTGGCCACGCCGCCGATGCGGTATTGAAAATCAAAGGAAAGATCCTGCACGCTCAGGCTGGGCTTGCCGACAAGCTCATTGCCGAGCTCGTGCAGCGGCAACAACACCTTGAAAAACGGCCCAATGCCGTTGGGCTGGCCGTCGCCGCCCCACTGCCCGGTATGCGTGGCGCCGAATTCGAAATTGCGGAATGTCTTCAGGCTGATCCGCTGCACCTGAATCCAGTTATGCGCGGCAACCGTATGCCCGCCCAGCTGGCCGACAGCAAATTCTACTTTGGCCGGTCCCAGCAAGCGCAACAGCCCAGGCAGACGGAACGGCGACGGCCGATCAATGCGAAACAGATTCACGGGCGTGACGTTATTGCTCCACAGAAACGGCCCACTGTCGTCGGTACCCAGCCAGAGCGACTGCCGGCCAAAGGACATCTGCCAGTTGCCCAAGGTCATCCCGAAGTAAGCATCGAGAAACTGGAACCTATTGATCGCCGGAGACACAACTCCCGGCTGCACGGGAAGCTGGTCCTGCGCGGCATTCAACTGGCGGAGGGCATCGCTCAGCGCGGGCTGGCCCGGAGCGTGCTGAACCTCGCCGCGCACGTAGGCGAAGAAGTTACCGTAGCTGCCGGAGAAGGATGCCCCGGTGACCACGTTTGTGCCGCGGCGGAAGGGACGTCCGTAATCATTCGAAAGCGTTTGCCCGAAATGCATGCTGTCATTCAGCACCGGCCCGCTCAAGCTCATCACGCGTGAATAGAGCGAATCCACGGAGAACGAGCGGCCCAGACTCCCACCTTCTTTCAGATCCAACTCCGCGGTGAATTCCTTTCGCAGAGCTTCCACCATTCGCTCGGTCAGGGGATTGGGGGAACGCCCTTCGGCCTCCGCCGATTGCAGTGATTCGGCAGCCTCTTCCACCAGACGGGCGCATTCCGTGCGCGTCCAGGGCCGCTGCCCGCGCGATTCCGTGGTGATGAAGTGCATGGCGGCCAGCCGCTCGAATGCGGGATAGACCCAGCTCTCGATCGGCACATAGACCGAACCGGGCCGCGCGATTTTCCGCTCGAAGATTTCGGAATGCTCATCGAGCGGGCTGCCCCAGGGCGCGCCACCGAGCTCCGGATTGTGGTGCGCGCGGTACACCTGGCGGCCCATGAGATATCCGATGGCCGAGCCGATCAACACGTCGGAAGGAAAGTGCTCCTTCCCAGTCACTCGCGTCACGCTCACCGCCGAAGCCAGTCCGTAGGCAAATATCTTCGTCAGCGGTCCGGGATATTCGTGCGCGAGAACGCTGGCGACCGACCATGCCACCGTGGCATGCGCCGAGGGAAAGGAAGTCCCATTCGGTCCGTATTGGCCTACTTGCCCCGCGGCGTTATTCACAAACGGGCGCTCCCGTCCCACCATGTGCTGAAAAGCCGAAGCCACTCCAAGCGCATTGAGAAACGCTTCGCCACTCAGCAGACCCGCTTCGCGACGGTGGTCGTCATGGGTCATTTTTCCCCAGAGATAAAGCCCTCCACCGGCGCCGACCAGTGCGCTCACCCCAGCGTTTGAAAAATTGCGGCTGCGCTGAACATTGGCGGGCGACAGGTTAATGTGCTGCACGCCTTCCCGCTCGATTGAGATCACGCCCACGGTGATGCCGGCGAGGGGCACGAGCCAGACGCTGTCGCGCCAGCGCAAGCGCGCCGGGCTGGTCCAGATATCCCGCTGATCCCGCGCCAGATTTTCGGCAAGGGAAAGGCCCATCCTCGTTTCGGTGAATTCCCGCAGTTTTGGAGAGTCGCCCACGTGAGTAGTCTTCTCGCGTTGCGCCGCACTCGGCGGAGTTTTCCCGTGAGGCGCCTTTGACTCGCCAATCGTTTCCGCCTGCTGAGGTAAAGCGGCAAGCAAAGCCGGACTTGCCAGCGCAAAAATGCCGGCAAACGCACCGCACAGCACCCTCATGGGCTTCATGCGCATTGCTTCCTCATCACGGGTAGATATACGCAATCGAGAGGGCCACGGAAGAGGCGACTTGCGCCGTCTGCATCAGGGTGGCCCAGTTCCGATTTCCGATCCTTGGCGCTTTTTCCGGAACGACGATGGAATCGCCGGGCATCAAGGCAGTACGGAGGGGATCGCCTGCCCACCATGCGGAATTGTTTTGCGCGGAGATGACCGAGCCATCCGCGCGAATGACAAAGACAGCCTTCTTATCGGCGATCTGCGTCAGGCCACCGGCCTGGCTGAGGTACCACTTGGCGCTGCGGCCGGGGCGGTAGCTGACCGCCGTGGGATTGAAGACTTGCCCGGTGATCATGACGTAATTGGCTTTCTTGGGGATCAGCAGCACATCGCCATCGCGCAATTCGACATCGGCAGCGGTGTTGCGCCATGCCTGTAATTTCGGCGCGACATGAATCACCACGCGCCCGGCGGGGGCGTTGGCTTGCAGTTGCTGAAGGGTCGTTTCGGTCTGGGCCAGCGCGGCCAATTTCGAATTTTTCTGCTCGGCATCGCTTTCCGGCAAGGCGCGGAGATTGACCTGTTCGACTTTGACGCGGCGCAAGAGGTCCATGTGGGCATTCATCTGCAATTCGCGGACTTCGTTGCGCATCAGGACCGCGCCAAAGGGATAGGCTGCGGCAGTGAATCCGCCGGAACGGTCGAGAACGGAACTCAGTCGCTCGCCGGGACGGATGCCGTAGGCGCCGGGATTTTTCACTTCGCCGCGCACAGTGACGGTGGCACCGAGGTCGCTCCATCCGGCGACTTGCGGAATGGTCAGAACGTCGCCATCGCGCAGAGAAAGATCCATCTGAGCATCGTGGGCCAGCGCCGCCGCGACATTTACGTCCACATGCTCGCCGGCGTTCAGAGCTTTCTCGCTTGCGGCGGGCGAGTAGCGGGTCAGATCGGCGGCATCGGGGGCCGCGCTGCGCTTCATGCCACCCGCCGAGCGGATGAGGTCGGAGAGGCGCATGTTTTCCGCAAGCGGATAGCGGCCCGGCTTGGCCACTTCGCCGCGGATGGAAACGGTGGCGGGGTCCACCTGGCCGGGGCTGCGATAGACGAGAAGGCGGTCGCGCGGAAAGAGCACGACATTTTCGATGGGATCGCCGGCGAGAGCCTGCTTCAAGTTGACGCTGAAGATTTTCACGGTGCCAGTAGCGCCGGGGGCCACGCCGCCGGCCAGAAAAACGGCGTCGCGCACATGGGCCACGCCCGAGGTGCGATAACTGCCGGGCGAGCGGACTTCTCCGCCAACCCACACGGCGGGGGGAGCTTCGAAATCGTAGCGGCTGAAGATGCGCACGGTATCGAGCGGCTGAAGTTTCGGAGCGGAGGCGGGCTGGGCCAGGGCCGCGGCCAGGTCGAAGCTCTCGACGCTGGGGCGGTTGTCCGGAGCGTTCAGGCGGATGATTTCGGCGTAGCGCCCGGCAGGCTCGGGGAGGAGATCGTTGTAGGAGGCGATCAGGTCGGTGACGCGCATGTCTTTCTTGTAGGAGTAGCGGCCGGGGCGCAGGACGTGGCCTTGCAGGTAGATGGCGTCTTCGTTGTGGGCGGCGATGGGGAAAATGTGCACTTCGTCGCCGTCGCGGATTTCGAAAGCGGCGAGCTGTTTGGCGATGGACTCGTCGTTCTGCGCGGGAGAGACGCTCAGGCTGAACATGGTGCGCTTCTGGTGGGCTTCGATGCGCTGCACTTCGATATGGCCAAGCTCGGCAGTCGGCAGAATCCCTCCGGCGAGGTCCAGGATGGCGGCAAGAGTTTTTTCGCCGCGCAGTTCGTAGACGGCGGGACGGCGCACCATGCCATCCACGGTGACTTGCGAGCCGATGGGCGGGACCATGAGGGTGTCGCCGTTTTCGAGGTGCGCAAGCGAGGAGCGCACACCATGAAGAAGCAGATCGTAGGCATCCACTTCCTCGATGAGTTCCTTGCCACGGAAATGTTTCAAATCGCGGAGCGAGCCGCGTGCGGTGACGCCTCCGGCGGTGAAGAGGGCGTTCAGTGGCGTGGAGAGCGAGCTGATGTCGTAGGCGCCGGGCTCGGCCACGTCGCCGACGACGTAGACGCGCACCGTGCGCAGGCGGGAGAGCCCGACGTCGGCGGAAACGTCGCGGAACTGCGTGCGCAGGGCGCGCTGCACGGACTGCTGCACTTCGCCGAGGGTGCGGCCGCTGACGAGGAGCGGTCCGGTTTCCGGCAGGGAGACGCGCCCTTCGCGGTCCACCACGCGAACGAGGCGCTGCGAGACACCGCCCCACAGGTCAATGGCCAAGCCGTCGCCGGGGCCGACGACGTAATCAGGACCGACGGGAAGATCCATGGGGATGGCGTCGGGCTGGCGCGTGCCGTTCTGGAACATGTTCATGCCGAAGCGCTCGGGAGGACGCTGCCGGAGGGCGGCTTGCACATACATGTCATAGAGCGAGGGAATATCGGCGTAGGGATTGGCGCGGCGAACCATCGCGGGGGCGGCGGGTTCTTCGCCGTAGAACGGGTTGCGCTCGGTGGAGGGGCGGAGGCTGCGGAGAGGCTCGGATTTCGGCGCGGAGGGAGAGATTCCCGCGGCGCTTTCCATGATGTTGGAGGGAAGGGAGAAAGAGCCGCCGGGAAGCGCGGAAGGAGCGGACAGACCAGAAAGGCCATCCATTGTATTTTCGGGAGGGCGCTTCTGCGCGCCGGGCTGCATCGCCAGGCTGACGTTTCTTGCGGAGAGGCCGTCGGTTTGATCCGTCTGCTGTGGAATGCCGGCGGTCTGAATGGTTTGCGTGCCGCGCGGCGCGGGGAGTTGTTCAGGCTGGTCGGAGGGGATGCCTGGCGCGGGAGAGGCTTCGCGCTGCATATTCCTCGGCTGGCGGGCCCTCTGAGCAGGCTGCGTCGGGCAGTCTTCAACCATTTGCGGATCGCAGGATGCCGTCCGTTCCTCTTCCGCTCCGGCTCTCCTCCTCGCCAGTGCGTCCGTATCTTCCTGGGCCTCGATCTGCACCATCTGGCGGGCGCGTTCCTTGAGGACCAGTTCCTGCTCCTTGGCCAGATTCGAATCGGGATTGGGCGTTGGGGTCAGATATCCATAGCGCTGGAGCAGGCGGGTGGCCACCGAGCGGAACTGCACATCGCGGGCGAGGCGGTCGAAGATGGCGTGATCGGCGAGGTCGCCCTCTTCTGCGATCTGGCCGTTGTCGGCGGCTTCCTTAGCCACCCAGCGCTTGAGTTCGACGAGAAGTCCGGCGTTGGATTGCAGGACTTCCTGAATTTGCGCGGCGGGAGCGGCCACGCGCAGGAGATTTTCGCGTTCGAGTTCGGAGAGCACGGGCTGGCGGTCCTCGGCGCGCGAGCTGGTCTGCGCGCGGCGGGACGGGAGTCTTGGCTCTTCCTGTCCGGCCCAGGTGACCGCACAGAACATCGCGGCGAGCATTGCCGCGAGGAATGTCCGGAAAATGTCTTGGCGTTTCATGAGGACTCCCCCGCAACTGCGCCCTTGCCGCGCAGCGTGCTTAGAATTCCTTCTTCGGAGGCTTCGATGTTGCTGGCGTGAATGTCCAGCGAGGCCCAGTAGCACACCGAGCAGTTTTGGCCGGGAGAAACGGCGATAATACGCACTTCGGGGTGCAGTTGGAGAACGGTGTCGCACACGTCGGGGCGTTTGCCCCAGCGGTCCTGGGCAATGATCACGAAATCCGGGTGGGTGCTCTCGACACGCTCGGGGATTTCGGCCTCGTCGGTCACTTCGCCGACAATTTCGATGTCCGGTTGTTCAGTGAACGTGTTCATAATCAGTTCACGGATGAGGCGCGGTCGATTCGCCACCAGCACACGAATAGGCTTTTCCATGACGGTACTCCGTGGAGGCGGAGTATTGTCGCAACGGGGGATAAACAAAAGGCCCAAAGATATACCTGAAATGTACTTGGAGGCAGACCCTAACGATGGGAGGGTACATTACCAGCCGATTCTTCTAACATGAACCAATCTTGTACCAGCCTAGTACTACTATTGCATCTATCGCTGCGCGACTTGTTGAGTCCCTATATTAATTCTTTCCAAACTTGACTCCTGCCGCGAGCGGTGCTACGTTATGTCGCGCGCACTTATAACTTTGCTCCTTGGTACATACGCTTGGTATCCCCAATGCTCGCCCGGCTGGCGCCTTGGAACAAATACGGTACGAGGACGATGGCAAGCTCATCCAACATCCAGAACGCCCGTCCCGTGCGCATCTTCCTGCTCATTGATAATCGCCTTCTGCGCGAAACCTTAATTCGCCTCCTGCACAAGAAAGCTGACCTGCATTTGGTTGGCGAAGGATCCTCCACAGGCACCGACTCGGCGGATATCCGTAATGCCGCCTGCAACATCTTGGTATTGGATCATCTCCGAGCCTTGCCCCAGATCGACGTGCGCACCGGAAATGAACAGCAGGCCGAACCAGCCGTGCACACAATCCTGATTGGCATGGAGGAAGACGAACAGCACTTCATTCTGGGGGTCCGCTACGGAATTTCGGCGTATCTGCTCGACGGCGCTTCCGCGGACGATGTGGTGGCGGCCATCCGCAGCGTCGCGCGCGGAGAGGCCGTTTGTCCGCCGCGACTCTGCCTGGCGCTGTTCCGCTATGTCGCGCGCACCATCGAGGCGGCGAGGGTGCATGAGGCGAGCGAAGGCCGCCCCAGCCTCACGCTGCGGCAGCAACAGCTGATCTCCCTCATCGGCACCGGTCTCACCAACAAGGAGATCGCCGCGCAACTGCACCTCTCCGAGTTCACCGTGAGAAATCACATCCATCGCATCATGAAGCTGGTCAAGGCGGAAAGCCGTTACGAAGCCGTGGAAGCATTTCGTGCCTCCTTCAACGCCAAACCGTCCTAGAATTTCGGGCGGTGCTGCAATGGAATTGAAAAAAAGGGGAAATAAGGCGGTGGCGTAACTGCTAGAAGAGAATGAAGCGGCCGATGGGAACTGGTTCAGCTACTCAGCGGGGATGACGCCTGCGAGAATTTCCCTCACTCAATCAACTTTTTACAGCGAAGGATTCAGCAACGGGACAGTTATTGCCGGCGGAAGCCCGGTCGCGGAGCGGCTGTTCTTGATGCGCCGGACGATCTCGTAGGCCATGATGTCGAGGGGAATGATTTCGTCGGCCTGCCCCGCCTCCGCCACCATGCCGGGCATGCCCCAGACCACAGAGCTTGCTTCATCCTGGACAAAGACGCGGCCACCCTGCTCGCGGATATGCTGCGCGCCGCGAGTGCCGTCGGAGCCCATGCCTGTCAGGACCACGGCCAGCACATTAGGCCCGTAAACTCTGGCCACCGAGCGGAACAGCACATCGACCGCGGGGCGGCAGGAATTTTCCGGCTGCTCCTGGTTCATGGCCAGGCGAACGGAAGCGCCGAAGCGGTCAACGGTCATGTGAAAATCACCCGGAGCAATCCAGGCTTCTCCCGGCTCCAGAACTTGGCCGGGGAGGCCCTCCCGAATGGAGATTTTTGACTGGTCGTTGAGGCGCTCGGAAAGAAGCCGCGTAAACAACGGCGGCATATGCTGCACGATAACGATGGGCACGGAAAAATTCTTGGGGAACGCAGGCAGCATTTTTGCCAGCGCGTTGGGACCGCCCGTGGAGGCACCAATCGCCAAAATATCGATGCGCGAGGAATCCTGGCGCTGCGGAACGGCCGTGAGCGGCTGCAAGGGCAGCAGCGCAGGAAGAGGCGCCAGCGCGGATTCCGGCTCCGCCGGGCGCAGCGCGCAAATGGCCTTGATCTTGGGGATCAGCTCGGAACGAACGCGTTCCGCCGCCACATCGGGATCGCCGCTTTTGCTGGGCTTGGTGGCGTAGTCGGCGGCCCCCAGCGACAGCGCATCGAGCGTAATCGCCGCGCCGCGCTCGGTCATCGTGCTGAACATGATGACCGGCAGCTTCGGGTAGAGCCTCTTGATCTCTTGCAGCGTCTCGATCCCGTTCATGCCGGGCATCTCGACATCGAGCGTAATGAGGTCCGGCGTCAGAAGAGGAATCTTGGCCAGGGCGATTTTTCCATCGGCGGCGGTTCCCGCGATGGCTATGCCCGGGTCAACGGCCAGAGCGTCGGAAACTACCTTGCGTACAACAACCGAATCGTCCACGATCAGAACACGAATTGGCGGCATGGGTCATTCGAGCCAAACCCGATAGCTCTTCGCTCCCTCTTCATATTGGAACAGATTACCTGCTGCAAATCCGCCGGAGACGCTCTCCTTCGCGATTTCCGCCACATCAATGCCCTGGCTGGCAAGTTTCTCCTCCAGCCCCGGCGGCAGCAACTCCACAAGGTTTTCCGCGGCGGTGGATGGGAAAATGACCTCCGCCTTGGTGCGGCCGTCCTGGAGAACACGAATCTTCAGCGCGCGCGATTGCACAAGCACCGCAGGCGATGGCCGAACCGGCTGGCCGCTCGGCGGCTGCGCGGATGTCACCGGAATGGTCAGGCTCCTATAAACTTCCTGCCAATTCACCGGGGCATCCAGCGCCGTTAAGTATTGGATCAGGCCCTGATAGGCGCGCATGAAGAAAATCAGCTCCGGCGGACCGGCCATCCGAAAGTTCCAGCGGAACTCCCCCAGATGCGCTTCCACGCGCTCTCCCAGGCGCCACTCTCGCAGATCAAACGGTCTGTCGGTGCAGAACGGTTCAAACAGGATGTTGCAGAGGCCGGGGAGAAGATGCTGCATGGGCAGCAGAAGCAGGGACTGAAAACCGAGTGTTTCCAAATGCGCGCGCAGGAGCGCCGCATCGAGGTTGCCTGCCGCGGTATCTTCAATCAAGGAAGCCAAAGCTCCCGTTGTCCTGGCATCCAGTTTTTTCACGCAGCCGAAATCGAGCAGGCCGATCATCGGGCGTCCCTGTTCGAGACGGAAGCGGTAGTTGCCGGAATGCGGATCGGCGTGGAGAAGCCCCTGGCAGAAACAAGTCGCCAGAAACAAATGCAGCATGGCGGAAGCCGCCTCGCGCCGCGCTTCCAACGGCCACCCGTGCGTCGAGGAAAAAGGTTCGCCATCGAGCCAGGTCATCGTGAGGAGGCGAGCACCGCTGAACTCCTCAATCACTTCGGGAATTTCCACCCGGAGACAACTGCGCGCCACCTCGCTGAAAGAGCGCAACATTTCGGCTTCATGACGGTAATCCAACTCCTCGCGGAACATCCCTCCGATTTCGCGGCGGTAACCGGACATGTCAAAGCCCCGGCGCAATCCGCCCACCGGCGCGGTCAGCAAGCCCAGAGCGCGCAGGTCCACATCGAGCGCTTCGGCAATGCCGGGATACTGAATCTTGACGGCCACCGCGCGCCCGTCCCGAAGCACGGCCTTGTGCACCTGCGCGAGCGACGCGCCGACGCCGTTTTCATCGATTTTGCGAAAACATTTTTCTATCGGACGGCCCAGCTCCTTTGCGATTTCCCGGAATGCATCCCGAGAGGAAAGAGCGGGGGCCGTTTCAGTCAGCGAGCTAAATAGATGCTCTTCCCCGCCCAGTTCTCCGAGAGAAAGAATCTGCCCTATTTTTTGGGGCAAACCGTGCAGCTGCGCGAGCCGCTGCACGACCACCCCTTGTGACTTTTTGGACGCAGCGCCACTGCCGCGCCGGAGACTGGCCATGTTGCGGGCCAGTCCAGCCAGCTCGGCAGCGCGCTTCAGCTTACGCTGCATCTCTGCACCTCCGGCGCGAGCGCACGGCCGCTGCTTCCAGCGATCTTGAATTTCCGCGCATACTCCGTCGCTCGTCCGGGTTCCGTGGCCGGCTCAGAACTTGTACCGGCCCACGAGACCGCGCAATTCGGCGGACATGCCCGCCAGGGATTGCGCCGCCTTTTGTGAATCGCTCGCCCCGCGGGACGTGCTCTTGGCCGCTTCGGCCACACCGGCGATGTTCTTGGCGATCTCCGATGCGCCCTTGGCGGCTTCGTTGACGTTGCGGGTCATCTCGTTCGTCGTGGCGTTCTGCTCCTCGACGGCCGTGGCGATGGTGTTGGAGAAATCGTTCACCTGGGTGATGATCGCTCCGATGGCGCCAATGGCTTCGACGGCGCCCTTGGTGTCGCTCTGGATGGCCTCGATCTTCCGGCTGATGTCTTCGGTGGCCTTCGCGGTTTCCTTGGCCAGTTCCTTCACTTCGTTGGCGACGACGGCGAAGCCCTTTCCGGCTTCACCCGCACGCGCGGCCTCGATGGTGGCGTTAAGCGCCAGCAAGTTGGTCTGCTGCGCGATGGAAGTGATCAGCTTGATCACCTGGCCGATTTCGGCGCTTGATTCGCCCAGCTTGCCGACCGTGGCGTTGGTCGATTGCGCGACCTTCACCGCTTCGCTGGCGACCTTAGCCGCATCCGCGGCGTTCTTGGCGATCTCCTTGATGCTCGAGCTCATCTCCTCCGTGCCCGTGGCCACCGTATGCAGACTGCGGTTCACCTGCTCGGAGGCGGCCGACACAACGTTGGCCTGCGAGGAAGTCTCTTCCGCGTTGGTGCTCATCTGCTGGCTGACCGCGGTGAGCTGCTCCGACGCCGTCGCCAGCCCCGAAGCGTTCTGGGCCACCGTCGCCATCGTCGTCCTAAGCTCTTCCATCTGCTTCTTCTCGCGCTCGGCGGCGTCCTTGACCCGAGCCTCGATGGCCAGCTTTTCGGTGATGTGCTCCCAGGTGACCATGGGACCCAGATATTTCTTGTTTTGGTCGTAGATGGCGCTGCATTGCAGGCTAAATGTTTCCGGGCCAATCGAAATCTGCGTAGTGAACGGCAAGTTGCGGTCATTGGCCAGGAATTTCCGCTGATGCTCGGGGTTCTTGTGAAAGATGTCAATGGCCACACCAATCATTTGATCGGCACGGACAGGGAGATACTGCTCGATCTTCCGCATCAGGTTCTTGGCGGCTGGATTCAGGTACTGCAGTTTCAGATCCAGGTCCGCGGACATGATGTTGATGGGCGCATTTTCCATCATGGACATCACGCGGGACATCTCCGTCTCGGTCTTCAAGCGGTCGGTGATCAAAGACCACGTCACCATCGGGCCAATATAGTTGTTCTTCTCGTCGTAGATTGCCGTGGCCAGCAAGTCCGCGGTCTGGTCGCCGATATGAATATTCGAGCGGTGCGGAAGATTTCTCGGATTGCTCAGAATCTTCCTCTGGTACGCCGGATTCTTGTGGAAGATGTCGATGCTCGAGCCCAGCACCTTATCGGCGCTTACCGGCAGGAACTTCTCGATGGTTTCCAGCAGCTTTTCCGACGCCGGATTCACATAGACGATGTTCAAGTCCAAATCCGCCAGCATGATATTGATGGGCGAATTTTCCAGCATGGCCTGCACTTGGGCCATGGTCAGCCCCTTGTCCGTCTCCCCTACTCCATTGTTCTTCACGGTCACGATCTCCTCCTGTAGTCCTCCGATTTTTTCCATAACCGAATCCACCACTTCCGGGGGAACTCCCAATTCCGTAAGCGTCACCGCAAGATGCGTCCCCACGCGCTCGAAATGCCTCGGCTCGATCAGCAGTTTCGCGTGCGCCGACTTCATCGAGCGGCCCTTGTATTCTGCGGGGCCTCCCAGCGCCTGCACCATGAACTGCGTCTGGCGCATCTTCAGCCAGGTCATATTGGTCTTTTCGAAAAAGGGTTTCAGTTCCTTGTCGGCCAAGACTTTTTCGTAGAACTTTTCGACAGCCGCGGCAATATTCGCTTTTCCGCCCAGTTGCGCGTAAAGCGAATCGGTACGGCGTACGGACGGCAATTTGACTCCCATAACGACTCCTTTTCTTTTAGGCTCCGTGGCGGAGCGATTTCAAATCACCAGCAAGCTGGTGTCGTTCTTCAGGACCGCAAAACCGATTGGTACCTTTCCTGGTTCACTGCAAATCCATGGCCCTTCCCCCCTTACAACATCTGCCCTCGAGAAAAATCGCCTCGTCCTGGAACCGTCAGTGGATGCCTTGTTCTTCCTTGACGATTTCCGGCTCGAGTCCGGCAACCTTCTGCATTACGCTTTTCACCAGGACCGGCGGCACACCCACTTCCGCCAAAGCCGCCGCAAGATATTTTTCGGCTCTCTTAAAGTGGCCCCGCTCAAGGGAGAGGCGCCCATGCGCGGCCTTCATCGCGGGTCCCCTGTAATCCGCCGGTCCGCCCAGGGCCTGAGCGAGATACTGACTGAACCGCAGCTTCATCCACGTTAAATTGGTTCCGGCAAAAAACGCATTCAACTCGGCGTCCTCGAGAACTTTCCCGTAGAACCTCTCTACCGCCGCATTGACGCTCTCCCTGCCTCCGACTTTGGCGTACAGCGTGTCGGCTTTGCCGGCGGCTTTTTTCTGGACATCCATACAAGTTCTCCTTCCCTTCAAACAAACCGGTTCTAGACCACCATGTAGCTGGTGACGTAATTCAGACTTCTCAGTACGACGAAAGTGATTCCGAGGGCGCGGTGGAGCGAGCGCGTCTCGTACTTCCCGGCCAGCATGGGACGTCCGAGAATGATCATCGCGACATAACAGCCCAGCACCGCCAGGGATACCGTGGCATGGAACCAGATCAGCGGGTGAATGCGCGCCACAACTTTTTCCACCGCGTGCCGCGTGAATTCGATGTACAAAACCAGCAGCAGATCCGTGCTGAAGGCGGCAATCATCAGCCGCTGATGCCATTGCGGATTCTTCTTGCGGGCCCAAAGTCCCGCAGCCACCAGGAACAGAACCAGCGTTGATACCAGATGCAACATTTCAATCCCTCCCCTTGTTCAATCTTTTCCCCACCGTACTTTCACTGCCCAAACGCCCTGCGACCACACCCCTCATCGCCGCACCCCGCCCAGGACCGCCATGCTTTCAGCCGCTTTCGGCCGGTACAGGGAGGCCTTCCCCGAGTGCACGATGTGAAACTCTTCGGAGAGACCCAGAACGGTTTCGGAGGCCCCCAGCAGAAACGCGCCATCTTCCGCTACGTGCCGGCGCATGCGCGCGATGATTTTCTTTTTGGCATCCTGCTCGAAATAGATCAGAACGTTGCGAAGCAGAATCAGATCCGCCCGGTCAATCCCCGACCAAGACCCGAACAAGTTCAGCTTGCGGAAGGCCACCATGCGGCGGATGGATTCGTTCACCTCCCAAATGTCCGCTTTTTTCGTGAAGTGCCTGATCAACATCGGGGCCGGAAGACCGCGGTTTACTTCCGCCTGGCAGTATTTGCCGGCCCTGGCCCGCTCGAGATTTTCATCGGCGATATCGGTGGCGACAATTTCCACGGTAAAGCCGGGAAACTTTTCCAGGAGGTCGTTGACGATCATGGCGATGCTGTATGGTTCCTGGCCCGTGGAGCACGCCCCAGACCAGATTCGCAGATGCCCCTTGGCGGCGCGCGCCGCAAACAACTCCGGCAGCACTTCCGTGCGCAGGACTTCGAAGGGATGAATGTCGCGAAAGAAATAGGTTTCGTTCGTCAACAATGAATTGAGGACGCGTTCACGCATCGCGGCATTCTGATCACGCCGCAGCAGTTCGACCATTTCGGCAATCGTTTCCACTTTCATCTCGGCATATAAAGGCGATAGCCGGACCTCGAGGAGATACTCCTTGCCGTCCTCCAGCGCCACGCCGGAGTGCTCCTTCAGGAGTTCGCGGATATAGTCGAAGTCCGCGCGCCGAATCGAGCTGCCTAACGTTGCGCTCACGATGCCGCCAATACGGGGGAAGATTTACTCGCTAGAATTCTTCTGCGGATATGATCGTAAAATCCATTCAGCGGCAGCACGCCATGTGCGACTCCCGCTTCCAGGACGGCCGACGCCGTGCCCCAGACCTTGGAACTTGCCTGGTCCTGAACCAGAATTTCCCCGCCGAGAGAACGCACCAGCTCGCAGCCTTTCACGCCGTTATTTCCCATGCCGGTCAGAACTCCGACGAGGCAGTTTCCGCCATAGGCGTTCGTGAGCGACTGCAGCAGAATATCCGTGGATGGAACGTGCTGGTTATCCGCTACGCTTTCCTTAGCCACAATGTGAATCTCGTTGCCTACGCGTTCCACAACCGTATGTTTCTGGCCAGTGGCGACATAGATTCCCGGAAGCAACGGCTGCGCCGCTCCGGATTCCAGCACTTTCATCCGGCATTGGCCCTGCAGTTTCTCGACAAAACTTTTCACCAGCAGCGGCAACATGGACTGCACGACGATAATGGGAACCGGGCAATTGGCGGGAAACCGCGGCAGGAGTTCCGCAAGAGCGTTAGGCCCTCCCGTCGAAGCGGTCAGCACAACCACATCTGCGTGGCTCGAAAGCCTGGCGGGATTGGCGGGTTGCACGCGGGCGGCAAGCGTCTTATCCGCAGCGGCGCGTCCACAAAGGGCGCGGATTTTGGGGACCAGTTCGTTTTTGCAATTTTCCAAAGCCTCATCCAGATTTGCCTGCATCGAGGGCTTGGCCACGTAATCGTCGGCGCCCAGGGCCAGCGCTTCCAGTGTTTGAGTCGCGCCTTTCTTGGTCAGTGCGCTGAACATGATGATGGGGAGATTCGCATGGTCCTTGCGGATCAGCTTGAGCGCAGTCATGCCGTCCATCTCGGGCATTTCGATATCGAGAAGAACAACGTCCGGGCGGACCTGCGTGACTTTCTCCACGCCCATGCGGCCGTTCGGAGCGATTCCAACCACTTGCATGTCGTCCTCCTCAGTCAGCAGCGAGGAGATCGTCTGGCGAATGGGACTGGAATCATCAACGATGAGAATGCGAATGTTGGGCATTTGCTCTACTCCACCATTCCAATCATGGTCAATTTGTCGGACAGCATTTCTTTGGTGAACGGCTTCATGAGGTACTCATTCGCGCCGGTGGCCAGCGCTTTTTCCATCAGGTTGGGCTCATCCACGGAGGTCACCATGATCAGACGCACCTGTTTGTTGTAGAAGGGATCGTTGCGCACCGCATGAACGAACTCGACGCCATCCACGTTGGGCATGTTCCAGTCAACCAGCAGGACGTCGAAGGCCATGCCCTTCTTGAGAACGGCAATCGCATCCGCGGCACGGCGGGCCACCGGCCCGAAACCGCCGCTACACGATAATCTGGACCCTTAATGGTGCGTTCGTTCGAGGGGGCGGAACCGCCCGGCAGTCACGCCGGCGGATAGGTCCAGGGCGCTCGGTATTCCCGCCGCAGCAGCTTGCCGGCCTCCGGATCGCCGACACATTCCTCACGCTCGCCGCACCGGAAGCGCTCCTGGGCAGGAGGGCAAGCTCCATTTGCGGCTGACGGTGCCGCGGTTTCTTCCATCGTCTTCATGCGCACCCCGGACATTGAGAACACCCTTTCTCATCTAGTTCGACACTCCATGACTCACCGCATGTTCAACCGAATTGACCTCAGACATTTCGACGCCCACGTCTATGGCGCGCTGTGCATCAAGAACCAGCATCAAGTCCTTATCCAGCTTGTGAACACCGCTGATGATTTCCTTGAAAGCCGCGCGCATGGTTACGGGAACGGCTTCGAAGGTCTGCTCGGTCACGTTCACCACGTCGCAGATCTCGTCCACCAGGAGGCTGACGGCTCCCTCTTCGCTGCGCAGCACCACATTCATGGGCGCCTGATCCGCGGGGCGCTCTTCCATTTGCAGACGGGTGCGCAAATCAATGGCCACGATAATCTGGCCGCGCAGATTAATCAGCCCGCGAAGCGCCGAGGAAAAGGGAATGGGCGTCATCTGCTGGTAATTGATCACTTCCTGGACGCGCTCCACGCCAATTCCAAACAATTCACCGCCGACGCGAAACGTGCAAAATTGCCGCATAGCCATTAGTTCACCCCCCGAACGGTCTGAGCCGTAGCGGTCCACAGCTCGGAGATGTGCGGAATTTCCAGCAGGTCGGTCACGCGGCCCTGAATGACCGCGCGGCCCCGGATGTTCTTGTGGAAGTCGGCTTCATGCACAGTGAGGCGCTCCTCGACGATGTCCACGATTTCGTCAACGATCAGGCCCACGCTCTTTCCTTCTTTTTCGTAGACGATCACCTGGGCCAGTTCGCTGCCTTCCCCGTCGCTTTCCAGATTCAGCACGCCGGCCAGCGCGATCACCGGCATGACTCCGCCGCGATACTGCACGACGAGTTGCCCCGCGGAATTCTCCAGCTTATGCTTCGGAAATTCTTCCAAGCGAGCCACCAGATTCAGGGGCATCGCCAGCCGCCGGTTTTTTCCCACGCGGAAGATAACCAGCCTCTCGATGGCCACGTCGTGCTCCGCCGCCGCAGCGGTTCGGGATTGCGCCTCGTTCTGGACTTCCACTCCGGCGCGACGGGCCAAGCCAATCACGTCGATAATCATGGCCACCGCGCCATCGCCCATGATGGTCGCGCCCGAACAAACCGTGAGTCCCTTGAGCTGGCGGGCCAGCGGTTTGACCACGATCTCTTCGGTGTCATTGATGTCGTCCACGGCCAGGCCGAAGGAGTGCATGCCCGCCTGCAGAATCACCAGATTCACTCCCTCGGACGGCTGCTCTTGCCTGCCATCGCCTTCTTTCAAACGGAGCACTTCGTGGAGGTAGAGGATGGGAATCAAACGGCCGCGCAGGCGGTACACGCTGCAGCCGCGCGCTTGTTCAATTCCAATCGCCGCCTGATCGGCGTTCAAGCGCACCAGTTCGAGAATATTGACTTGGGGAATTGCATAGCGGATGCCGCGGCTCACGACCACCAGCGCGGGAATGATCGCCAGGGTGAGCGGAATCGTCATGCGGAAGCAGGCGCCGCCGTTGGAAGCCGTCAGGATGTCCACCGTTCCGCCAATGCGCTCGGTGTTGGTCTTCACCACGTCCATGCCCACGCCGCGGCCGGACACCTTGGTGACGTCGCTAGAGGTGCTGACGCCGGGGAGAAAAATCAGTCCCTTTTGCTCGCGCTCGGAAAGGCGCGCGGCACGCTCCGCGGTGATGGAACCTTTTTCGATGGCCCCGGCCACAATGCGGGCCGCATCGATTCCCTGCCCGTCGTCGCTGACTTCGATGCACACCTGGCCGCCGTCGTGGTAGGCGCGCAGAATGATCGTGCCTTCTTCCGGCTTTCCCTTGGCGCGGCGTATTTCGGGGGACTCGATGCCGTGATCAATGGCGTTGCGAATCAGGTGAGTGAGAGGGTCCTTGATGGATTCCAGGATGGTCTTGTCCAGCTCCGTCTCGCCGCCTTCGAATTCCACACGAACCTGCTTATTGCAGGAGATGCACACATCCCGCACCAGGCGCGGAACCCGGTCCCACAAATTGCTCACCGGCTGCATGCGGGTCTTCATCATCCCTTCCTGCAGCTCGGTGGTGATCTGATGCAGCTTCTGGGAAGAGGAAGTAATCGCGGAATTGGAGTGGCCCAGCTGCAGGATCTGGTTGCGCACGAGCACCAATTCACCGACCATGTTCATCAGCTTATCGAGCAGAGAAACGTCCACGCGCAGGTGCTGCGCACCCACGCCGCTGGGCGCGGGCGCAGCGGAGAGGTCCTGCTCCGCTTCCGGACCCGCCTGGTCCGCGGGCGCTTTCCGGGACACGTCCGGCCGGTCCGCCTGGCCGCCCTTCAATGATTCCAAGCGCGCAATCAAGCCGCCGGCGTTAAACCCGGCATCCGACTTTTTCTGGGCAACCAGCTCCATCGCCGCACGGATGCTGTCCACCATCTGCAGCAGCGCCGTGGTAATTTCCTTGCTGGGGCTGAGGTTGCCGTCGCGGATTTCCGTGAGCAGGTCTTCGCCGGCATGCGCCAGCATTTCCAGATTATTCAGGCCCAGAAGGCCGGAAGTTCCCTTGATGCTGTGGATGACCCGGAAAATATCGGCAATTCGCGCGGCATCGCGTTCGTGCTCCAGCTTGACCAGCAAAGTATCGAGCTGCTGCAGGCCTTCCGAGCTTTCGTCCAAAAACTCTTTCAGGATTTCATCAAAGTTCTTGCGAGCCATTGTTATGCCTTTCCACGCGCTCCATCAATTTCCATCTGCTCCGGACTCTCAGGAAACACTGGGTACTCCTTCAAGCAGCAGTTTCGCCAGGCGCGCGATTTCCGCCAGCGGCTGCGGCTTGTGCAGAAAAACATCCACTCCGCACTGTTTGGCCTCGGCCTCAACCTCCGGCGACCCGTAGGCAGTCAGCATGATCACCCGCGTCGCCCGGGATTTTTCGCGGACGGCCCTGACGAGATCCAGCCCCTCCGTGCAGCCCGATCCGGTCAGTTGCAGATCCGCGATGACCACGGAATAGTCGCGCTCCCTGACCAACCCGACTGCTTCACCCAATTCGCCGGCGCATTCCACTTCATAGCCCAGCGATGTAAAATATTCGCGCATGGCAAAAAGAATGACTTCCTGGTCGTCCACAAACAGAGCCCTATGTGTCATCGCGAGGGGGATAGTGCAGTTTGATGTCCACAATTGGAGGAGGGGGTAACTCTTAGGTGCTTGCCTATTTTCAACGGTTTAGGAAGAGAGAAGGAAGGAACTTCCGCAGATTTTCCGAATCTTAGACAGCTTGTCTAGAATTCAGACAGAATAATGCCGTGCTGCTTGATCTTGTGGTAGAGCGTGCTGCGCGGCATGCCCAGTTTTGCCGCCGCCTTATCCACCTGCCCGCCCGCCCATTTCAACATTCGAATGATATGCAGCTTCTCCATCTCGGCAAGAGAAAGCAGGGGATCAAGCATCGCACCCGCATCCTTTTCCGGATGTTCAAAGCGCAAATCCAGCCGGCGGATGCTATCGCCTTCCGTCAGCAGAACGGCGCGCTCCAGCACATTGCGCATCTCGCGGATATTTCCCGGCCATTCATAGGACTGCAGCGCGGCGATGGCATCCGCATCCAGCGTAATTCCCTTTCGCCCATAGCGCCCCGCGTAACCATCCAGAATCTGCTGCGCAAGGACGGGAATATCTCCGCTTCTTTCACGCAGCGCAGGCACACGGATGGGAATGGTGCTGATGCGGAAATAGAGATCATCCCGGAACAGGCCCTGGCGCACGCGCGCCGCCAAATCCCGATTGGTCGCGGCAATCAGCCGCACATCCACCGAGCAGTCCTGCACATCGCCAAGCCTTCGAAAGCGCTTTTCTTCGACCACCTTCAGCAGCTTCGGCTGGACGGCCGCGTCCACGTCGCCGATCTCGTCCAGAAACACAGTGCCCCGGTGCGCCACCTCCAGCAGGCCCACCTTGTTGCTCAGCGCCCCGGTGAATGCGCCCTTCTGGTGACCAAACAGCTCCGTCTCCAGCAGGTCATGCGACAACCCCGCGCAGTTCAGGTCCACAAACGCTTCCTTGGCTCGCGGTCCATGCTGATGGATCCATGCCGCCAACACGCTCTTGCCCGTCCCAGTTTCTCCCTGAATCATGAGGGGGCTGTCCGATGCCGCTACGCGCTCGACCATCTCCCGCAGGCGCTTGATCTGCGGGTCGCTGCCCACGAACGGGTCCACCGCGGAGCGGGACTCCTTGGACTGCGTGGCCATTTGCCGCTGCCGGTTCTGGCGCTGTTCACACAACCGTTCCAGCACCACCAGCAACGCGGGCAACTCCACCGGCTTGGTCAGAAACTGTTCCGCGCCATTCTGAATCGCCTGTACAGCCAGTTCGATGCTCCCCTGACCCGTCAGTACGACCACGGATGCATAGGGATCAATTGCCTTGATCCGCGGCAGCAATTCCAAGGCGGTTCCGTCGAGCAGCATATAATCGCAAATGACGATATCCGCCCTCCAGGAGCGCAGCACTTGCTCGGCTTCCGCGCAGGACTCCGCTAAACGCACCTCCTGCCCGTGCGCCCCAAGAAACTCTCCGACGGCGAAGCGGATTCCAGCTTCATCATCCACCAGCAGGATTCGGCTCTTAGCCAACGCTCATGCCCTCCGCAAACTCATCTCACCCGCCCTGCTTTCAAGCGAATCAGCATTTCCGCGCCGCCTTGCGGACAATTGCGCGCGATGATCTTGCCCCCGTGCTGCTCGATGGCGCGCTCGGCAATCGCCAGGCCCAGACCGGTCCCGCCGCGCCGCCTCGTGAAAAAAGGCTCAAACAGGCGCGGCAGATCCTCCGGACGAAAACCCGTCCCGCTGTCCTGCACCCGACATTCCACCCAGGTCTGATACTCTTCCTGGACAGCGCGCACCTGGATGGTCACTTTCCCGCCTCGCGAGGAATGCTGGACCGCATTTTCCACCACGTTCCGAAACACTCCAGCCATGCGCCGCGTATCCATACAGACCAGGGGCAGATCCGCGGCCAGGACTTTCACAATTTCTATATCGTATTTGCCGGCCAGAATGCTGCACGCCTCGACCGCCCGATCCACGATCAATCCAACATTCGTATCCTGCAAGTCGAGAACAGCCGGTTTTCCGTAGTCCAGCAACTCTTGTATCAGCCCGCTCATGCGGTTCAGTTCCTGCCGCAGCACCCTCATGTATTCCTTGTATTCCGCCTGCACCCCAAAACGCGCCTCGAAGGCATCCAGCGTCGCCGAAATACTGAACAGCGGATTGCGTACTTCATGCGCGACACCCGCCACCAAAGTGCCCATCGCCGACAAAGTTTCGCTTCTCCGTAAGGATTCCTGCAGCTCGACCGTGGCGGTGACATCCCGCAGCGTAACGATCATCTGCTCCTTGTCCAGCGCAGGATCAATAAACTGGCTTACGTTCACTTGCCAGCTTTTGTTTCTTCGCGAATCCCGAATCTGCCCGGAAGAAGGCTGGTGCCACTCGCGGGCTTCCTCCAGAACCTCCTTCACGTCATGCCAGAACTCCGCAGGAGACAGCTGCAATAGGTTGCGCCCGAGCGCGGCGTCAAAATCCATGCCCAGCAAGACGCTGGCCGGCCGGTTGAGCCGCCGGATCGTACCCTTGGTATCAATGAGCAGAATGGCCGATTCGACCGCATCGAACGTCAGCTTCCATTCTCGCGCCGCGTTCTCCAGCGCCGCCCGGAGCCGGCTCTCCTCTTCGTCCGCGCGCATCTGCGCGGTCCTGTCCCGGCCCGAGGAAACAAAATGCGTAATTTCTCCCTTTTCGTTCTTGAGCGGAGAAATGGCCTTCTCTACGTAATAGAGCTCTCCGTTCTTCTTCCGATTCACGAACAGCCCGCGGAACGTCTTCCCGTCCAGAATCGTCTTCCATAATTCCTCGTAAAACGCCTGCGGCATTTTCCCGGACTTAAGCACGCTGGGATTCTTTCCCAGCATTTCTACGCTGCTATAGCCCGACAAATTCTCAAACGCCGGATTGACATATTCCACCATGCCTTCCCGGTCCGTAATGATGATCGGGTCCGCCGTCTGTTCCGCAACGCTGGACAACTTGCGCAGCGCCAGCTCGTTATTCTTTCTTTCCGTGATGTCGTAGGAGTGCGCAAGGACCATATCCGGGGGGACAAATACAAGCGTTACATCCAGAGTTGCAATCCGCCCTGTCGTCACATACTTGTGCTCAAATTGTTTGCGAATCACGCGCTTCTCTTCGTAACACTGGCGCAGATCTTCAGCAGCCTCCGGATGACCGGCAAAGACCTCCCTCGCTTTGCGGCCCATAAGACCGGCAATGCCTGCTCCCTTAACTTCCATGGCTGCATCGTTGTAACTAACCAGCACAAGATCTCCCTGCTGCCACTGCCAGGAATAGGTGGGAATCGGGAAACTCTTGTAAATGCTGCGATACTGCTCCGCGGTGGCCCGCTGTTCCTCCCCGGCCTTTTTGCGCTCCGTGATGTCCCTCAGGATGGCGGTAAAGAAATATTCTCCATCAACCATGCATTTCGAAATCGACGCTTCCGCCATGAACTCGCCGCCGCCGGCTCTCAGGCCGGCGACTTCACCCAAACGGCCCATGCGCCGCAACGCGACCGTACCGTCGCCGAACCCGCGCACCCACTCTCGATGTTGTTTGTGGATCGCTTCCGGAAGGAACTGTTCGATGGGCTTGCCCAGAGCCTGCTCGGCGGAACATCGAAACATCTTTTCCGCCGCGGCATTAAACAAGACTACATTTTGCTTCGAATCGATGGTTACGATGGCATCCGTCGCGGATTCGAGGACACTGGCCAGATATTCCTGGCTGCGTAATAGTCCCCCGATCCTCTTCTGCTCGGAAATAGTCAACACTTAACCCCACATTCCAGCAAGCCCGCCCACACCGCAACCCTGGGGCCGCACAGCAGCCAGAACGTAATCCCAAGATGGTCACCGCTTATTTGACCAATGACGCAGGTCTCTCGCAAGCCCATTCCGTAGGGGCTTTCGTAAGGGTACATAACCAGCTGCACCCTCTGCCCATTCACTCACCGATGTCGCCGCCCTTCAGGCAGCACGTTGGACATAAGGGAACTTGTGCGGGAGCACAGAGAGCCGCTGAATGATGCGCGCCTTCCGTAGGGGCTGCAACCGATGTTGGGAGTTAGCCGGGATTGTGCCAGCGGTCATACGTCAACAGATGGGTCCCACCACTGAGGAAATGACCCGGCTCTATGCCGGCGAGATTCCAATCGAGCAGGTCCAAGGCGCATTTTCCCCGAAGAATCAGGGATATCTGGGCCATTTGGAAAACATGGGAAATAAGGTGTTGGCGTAACTGCTGGAAGAGAATGGAGCGGCCGATGGGAATCGAACCCACACCTGAACCTTGGCAAGGTTCCGTACTACCACTATACTACGGCCGCTAACTGCTGTTCTTTTATAGCATGGCCCCGGCTTCGCCGACAAGCATTCCCGGCGACCGCCCCCATGCCCCGTCCTCGTACAACAGGCGAAGCGCCGGTCTCCCGCCTCAAGAAACCTGGGTGATGCGCGCGCTCTTCACCACGGGAGATTTTCTCTGGCGCTCGGCAAATCTGTCGGCTTTGCCCTTGTCGGTGTAGACGCGGCCGAATTTTTCGCCGTCCGCATAAAAAACCGACACCAGCCAGTGATGGTGCTTGCGCCTCTTGTCCTTGCTGAACCCGCTCTTCTTTCTTTGCTTTCCCTGCTTCGCCTGTTTCTTTTTCACCGACCGTCTCCCCGTCATAAATGTCTTGGCCAAGACTATCTCAATTCTGGCCCGTCCGCGCAAGTGGCTCTTCAAGCACTGCCCGATACACACTATCTTCTTATATCATTTAACCAAGTACCTCTAATTCAATAACTTTTATTCACCGCAGGAAAAATCCGCGCCCCGTTCGATAGGCCCGCTGCAGCCCCCGCAGCGCATCGCGATCTTCCGGACTCACCGCGCTCCGGTGAAACCGGACCATCAGCTGCACTCCGTAAACGTCATCCTCGAATTGCAGCATTCCCCCTCCGGCCAGCTTTGTGGCGTTGATCATGCCCGCCACGGGCGGACTCAGCATGACGCTGTCCAGCGCGCGGCTGTCCGCAAACCAAGCCAGCCGGATTCGCCCCCTCCAGGCCGTCCCCAGCGACAAGCGCACCTCCGAGGCGAACGGCGTGTCCGTCGTCCGGAACGAGGATTCCATGTCGTCGATCACCGGCATGCAAAAGTAGCGCTCGGATTGCTCTCTCCAGGGGAATTTCCCCAGCGGCTGCATGCGGAACGCCGGCCGCGGAGCATCCGCCGAAACGGCCAAGCGCGGTCCCGGAGAAAGAAAGCTGCTTCCCGGCGTTGCATTGCTGCGCGGCAAAGAAGCGGCGTCGGGGATTCGCTGCGCTGGACGTGCCTTTCCGTTCAAGGCGATGCGTTGAGTGGCGGCTCCCGGATGGCCGGCAAAATAGACTCCCTGCCCCGCCGCGCACGGCCCTGCTGCGGCATACAGAATGCCAACGATTCCTGCCAATAGAACTCCGCGTACCTGCTGGAGCCTCATTGACTCGGCCTCTCAGTTCCGCGCCGGACGCAATTTCCCGAATGCTTGCCGGTACCATCCACGCTACCGGCGAGGACTGCCATTGGCTATAGAACCCTCGTACTACGGTCACACAATCATCCCCGCCCTCCCGGCCAGCTGTCCTGCCGTACCCTTTCAGCCGCCAAAGCGCCGCGGCTTGCCCCGCGAGCGCAGCGCAGTGACCGCCTGGCGCGGGAGAAATCATCCTTCGCCCCATTGATTACTCTGGCACACACGCTCCGCTTCGGTTCGCGTTTTCCCTCTTCCTCAGCCATACTGTAAGTCGGTTAGCGGAAGTAAGTTGCCCGCCTGGCTGTTCGCCAAACTCGGCTTAAAAATACCCGCCGGAGGTGAAACATTTTCAATAATTCTGCGTCTTTACCTGTGAGGGGTAAAGAGCAATAGGAAAGAGTAACGATCATGAGAACAAGGAAATTACCACTGGTCATCGAGGACCTCAGAAACCATTCCCCGGAGCATCTTGGCGAATTGCGCCTGCTACTGGATTCCGGCGCGTTTCTGCGTCCTGACCCGCGCCGCCCGCACTTCTTCGAGGTTGCCGGCAGCGACAGCACCTACTACATCTTTAAATTCCCCACGGACGGCAAGGTGCTGCTGCTGGCCGTCTGGCAGCGCGATCCCGTGGCGGAACTGGTGGAATGCGCCTGTCCGGCCGCCTAAAAACGCAAATAACTAATTTATTTTCAATCAGATAGGGGAACTTCCTTTTCTGCGATTGAGGGGAGGACTTCCCCGGCGGTCTTTGCTGGTCAACGCTCGCCGCCCCGACTGATTCTTCCCCTCACTTCTTCTCCAGCTTCAGCGCGAGGGAATTCACGCAGTAGCGCAACCCCGTCGGCTTGGGCCCGTCTTCAAAGACATGGCCCAGATGCCCGTCGCACTTCCCGCATTTGATCTCCGTCCGCTTCATGCCATGCGAACTGTCCGTTTCCGTCTCGACAGCCAGGGCGCTGACGGGGGCGAAGAAACTGGGCCATCCCGAGCCCGAATGGAATTTTGTAGCGGAATCAAACAGCGGCTCGCCGCAGCACACGCAGCGGTAGATGCCCGCCTCCTCACAACTCTCATACTCACCCGTAAAGGGCGGCTCAGTACCTTTCTGGCGGGTCACATAGTATTGATTCGGCGTAAGCTGCTTCTTCCATTCCTCATCCTTCTTTTTCAGCTTTTCCATTTTGCCTCCCTGGCCGCCATTCCCCGGACCCGCATTCGCCATTATCTAGTTCGGCGCACCCGATTGACCTTCTTCGCTTCTCGAACGATAGTTAATCGGGGACGGTTATTTCAAGCATTATATGGAACGCCATGCCTGAACAAGAGAAGCGCAAAAATCGCCGGGTTTCGATTCGCAAGCAACTCCGCGTGCGTCCCTCCGACCCGCGTGATGACCATTTCGAGGACATGCCCAGCAGTGTCAACGCCTCCCGCAACGGCATCTACTTCGTCTCGCAGCGTGAAACGTATTATAAGGGCATGCGCATGTTCATTACCTATCCCTATAACGGCCCCACCGACCCCATGAACTGCGAATACCTGGCCGAGGTGGTCCGCGTGGACAAGACACCCGGCGGAAAGACCGGAGTGGCTCTGCACCTGCTCATGACCATGAACATGGGCGGTTCCGGCACGAATCCGAACGCTCCCAAGAAGTTCTAACACTTTCCCTTCCGAATCGCCTCTCGACAGCGGACTTCCTTTCGTTTAACTTTTCCGTGGTGGCGTAGTTCCCTTCTGGTGCGCCCCTTTTTCGGAGGCTTCATGTCCCTGCGCGGTCTTCCCGTTCGCCCATCCGTCCTGCGGATGCAGCCTTACGCCGCACCCCAGGAAGGCCGATTCGGCAAACTGCGCCTGGACTTCAATGAAAACACGCTGGGCTGCTCCCCCGCCGTGCTGCGCGCCCTGCGCGGACTATCCGCGCGGCAGATTTCCATGTACCCGGAATATCAGCGGGCCACCGCGCGCATCGCCCGCGCCCTGGGCCTCCGCCCGGGGGAACTGCACCTGGCCAACGGCGGCGATGACACGCTGCGCCTGGTCTTCGACGTCTTCGTCGAGCCCGGCAGCACCGTGCTCTTCCCCGAGCCGACTTTTCCCATGTACCGCGTCTTCGCCCAGCTTTTCGGGGCGCGCACGGTCAGCCCGCGCTTCGACGCGGAGATGAATTTTCCCGTGAAGCAGATTCTCGCCGCACTGCGCCGCCGCCCGAGCGTGCTCTTCCTCGCCAATCCCAATAATCCCACGGGCAATCTTCTTGCTCCCGCCGACCTGCGGCGCATCCTGCGCGCCGCACGGCACACCGTGGTCGTGGTGGACGAAGCTTACGTGGAATTTTCCGGCTGGAGCGCGGCGTCCTGGATTCGCCGCCATGCGAATCTGGTTGTCGCGCGCACGTTTTCGAAAGCCTCCGGCATCGCCGGGCTGCGCTTGGGCGCGCTGATCGCGCGCCCGGAAAGCATCGAACTGTTCCGCCGCGTGGCTCCGCCCTTTAACGTCAATGCCGCCGCCCTGGCAGCGGGCGAGGCTGTCGTGCGCGACAAGGCCGCCATACGCCGCTACGTCGCCGAAGTTCGCCGAGCGCGCGAGGAGTTCGCCCAATGCGTCGCGCAACTCGGCTATCGCAGTTATCCCAGCGTCGGTAATTTTTTGCTGGTGGATTTCGGCAAGCGCGGCCCTGAGATCGTGAAGAAACTCGAACGGAAAGGAATTTTACTGCGGGACCGCGGCAATGAGTTCGGCCGGCGCGGTTTTGTGCGCGTCTCCATCGGCACGCGCGGGGACATGCGCCGGCTAGCGGCGGCGCTCACAAAACTCACACCCGCGCGGCCTTTGTAGAGGCAGGGCTTTAGCCCGGCGAAACGCTCCAAAAACCCTTATTTAGTCGTAATACTCATTCCCCAGGTGGGTGATCAGATTCTCGCCCATCATCCAGCGCAGCGTGTTCTTCAGCTTCATGGACTGAATAAACAGATCGTGCTCCGGATACAATCCCGGCGCGGTCATCGGCGACTTGAAGAAGAAGCTCAGCCACTCCTGGATCCCCTTCATCCCCGCGCGCTGCGCCAAATCCATGAACAAGACCAAATCCAGCACAATCGGCGCCGCCAGAATCGAATCGCGGCACAGGAAATCCACCTTGATCTGCATGGGATATCCCAGCCAGCCGAAAATATCGATGTTGT
>JAIQGC010000080.1 GCA_020072805.1 Terriglobia bacterium | reverse complement strand
AAGTTGGAATAAAGGCTAACTCTAAACCCGCACACGCAAGACCGGCGTGTGCGTCACCCGCGAATAACGTCTGCAGTCCGCGCTGCGGCTACCCGCCGTGCTCGCTCAATCGGGCCGGGCCAATGGCCGGCCTCTACAGAAGCGGTCACGGCCCCGACTGCTGTCCGGGGCAAGCATGGGGTGCCCCTACGCAGGACGAGCGAAGAGGAAAGAGCGCACCGTTCACCCAAAGCGTGAAGCGGCGATTGGCACAGAGCCGGGCTGAAGCCCGGCCTCTACAAAAGCGGGGAAGGTTATTTTTCGCCGCAGGCGTTGATATCGGGGACGCGAAGGATGAAGTCTTTTTTGAACAGGACGATTTCCTTGTCGGCGGCTTTTTGGCCGAGCATGTAGGCGTCGGCGCCGGCTTTGTATTCGATGGTGAGCTTGGAGAACCGGCAGGGGACCAAGGAGGTGGCGCCGGCGGTGGTGATGGTGAGGATGGCGATGTTCTGGACGTTGGCGGAGGCTTCGGTTTTGAAGGCAGATTCCATTTTTTTCTTGAGCCATTTGCCGGGGTCGGTGCGGGAGAAAATGTCGGAAATGGTGTCGGCGAGCGAGGAGGGCAGGGCGCTGGTGAGCATATCCACAGTGGAGTCGGTGCCCAGGCTGAGAGTGATTTTGGGGGCGGCCATGCCCAGGAGGATGGCGTGGGGGGCGATGGAAGTACTGAGGAAATCGCCGATGGAGCCGTCGCCGGAGGCCGCGCCGCTGACGGAGGCTTCGCCGTTGGTGACCTGCACGCCTTCGTCGCCGTTATAGGAGACTTTGAAGGTGCCCTTGATGGTTTCTTTTTTTCCGCCGAAGCCGGGCTTGAGGATGAGATTGGCATTGACGCTGACGAGGAAGGGAATGCCGCCGACGGGGAAAGGAACCTTGGCGAGGGTGGGGAGCTTGATATTGGGCTTGTCCATGCCGGCGGTGTCGCCGCCACCGCGCACTGCCGCATAATCCACGTTCATTTCGCCGTTCATGCCGGAATTGCTGAAGTTGAAGCTGTTGGTGGCGCCGTCCTGGATGTGCATGTCGGCGCTGCTGACGAAGTCCTTGAGGAAGCCCTTGGCGGCGAAGCTGACGCCGAGGGTGTCAATCTCCTTGGCCACGGAAAAATTCATATCCAGGCGGTTGTAGGAGGGCACTACGCCGATGGTGTATTTCCAGTCGTCCGTCTTGCCGGAGAAATGGATTTCGGTGCCGCTGGCGTAGACCACGCCTTCGGGGCTGATGCGCGTGAGCATGGCGGCGACTTGATTTTGAGAAGAGGAAGCCGGAGCGGGGCCGGCGGCGTAGAGCGAGCTGAATTTTACCGGGACGTTCCACTTGATCTGGCCCTTCTGGATGAGGTCGGTGATGCCGGCGCGCTCGGTCTTGACGGCGAAATGGCCGTCGTGGGTGGCGGTGGCCACGACTTTGCGCACGGAAAGATTTTCGAGGAAAAGGACCTGCCCGGCGGTGAGCGAAGTGATTTTGGAATCGGGATTATCGAAAACGAAGACCGTGCCGTCGGAGCTGACGCTCTTGAGTGTGTTCTTCCAGGAAGCTTCGTCAATGCGGACGGTTTCCGGAGTGTAGGCCACGTCGAAAACGGTTCCGGGAAGATCGCGCAGGTCGCGGAAGGGTTTGGTGGCGATGGTGGAGGGAAGGCTCGCGGAGCCGTCGGCGGGGCCTTGCGCATTTTTGGAGCACGAGGAAAGCAGGAGAAAGGCCAGAGCGCACGACAGAAGGAGAGGCAAGCGCATGAGTTTCATCGAGAGTCTCCTAGTGGAAAGAGGCGGGTTTGCAAGACGCGGAGGAGGATAACAAGCGGGTTGGGGGGTGTCAATTCGGGGAAGAAGTGGGGGTGAGGAAAGGGCAGGAGGGAACTGCTTGACATGGCAACTAGATGGGTATAGAAACGGAATACCGGACCCGAATATAGCGTATGGTTCGGGAATTGATTCCTGTTTCACCGCCAGCCAGGGTGCGGCGGGGAGGCGCGGAGTGGCCGTACGAGTGGAAATCGGGCCGCAAGGGATTCCGGAGATGAAGTTTCCGGAGCCGTTCAATGTGGCGGAGCATCTGGTGGACCGGCACGTGGAGGAGGGGCGCGGTGGGAAGATCGCGCTGCGGACGCTCGAGAGGGAAGTGACGTATGCGGATTTGCGGGATGGGGTGAACCGCTACGGCAACGTTTTGCGGGAGCTGGGGCTGGTGCGCGGGGACCGGCTGGTGATGGTGATGAACGATTGCCCGGAATTTTTCTTTTTGTTCTGGGGAGCGGTGAAGGCGGGGGTAATTCCGGTTCCGCTGAATGTGCTGTTTCGCTCGGGGGATTTCGAAACGATTTTGCGGGATGCCGCGCCTGCGTGCGTCGTCTATGCCACGGAATTTTCTGGGGAGGTGGAAACGGCGCTGCGGGGGCTGGAGGTCAAGCCGAATATTGTGCTGGCGCTCGATGGGGATGGAGGGATGAACGCGCTGGCGCGTTATGCCTCAGGGGAGTTGAAGGCGGCGGAGACGCGGGAGAGCGACGATTGTTATTGTTTGTACTCGTCAGGGACAACGGGCAGGCCGAAGGGGGTGCTGCACAGCCACAACGACGTGGCGGTATGCTGCCAGTTCTACAGCGTGGAGGTGCTGGGAGCGCGGGAGAGCGACGTGTTTTTTTCGGTGGCGCGGCTGTTTTTTTCCTACGGAGTGGGCGTGGCGCTGACGGCGCCGCTGTGGGTGGGCGGAACGGCCGTTCTGGATGAGCGGCGGCCGACGCCGCAAACGGTGCTGGAAATCTTTCGCCGCTGCACGCCATCGGTTTTTGCCGCGGTGCCCACGTTCTACGCGAAATTTCTGGCGTCTTCGGCGCTGCGGCGGGAAGATGTGCCGCGGCTGCGGCGGTGCATCACGGCGGCGGAGCCCATGCCGCCGGAGCTGCACCGGCGCTGGCTGGAGGCCACCGGCGTGCCGGTGCTCGAAGGGATCGGCTCGACCGAGGCGGGGCACGTCTACATTTCCAATCGCATGGACGATATGCGGCCGGGGACGCTGGGGCGGCCGGTGCCGGGATACCAGGTGCGGATTGTGGACGAAGCGGGAAACGATGTGGAAGGGGAGACGCCGGGGCGGCTGCTGGTGAAGGGGCCGTCGGTGCTGAAGCGCTATTGGAATGATCCGGAGAGAACGGCGAAGGCTCTGCGGGACGGGTGGTTCGACAGCGGAGACACGTTTACACGCGACGCGGAAGGGCGGTATGTTTTCTGCGGGCGCGGGGACGACATGCTGAAGGTGAGCGGGCGGTGGGTCTCGCCGTTTGAAATTGAATCGGCGCTGGCCGAGCATTCGAAAATTCTGGAAGCGGCGGTGGTGGGGCGGCCGGATGAAAACGGGCTGGTGAAGGCGGAAGCGTGGGTGGTGTTGCGGAATTCGGCGGAGGCTTCGCCGCAGGCGGGGGAAGAGATCCGGGCGTTCTGCAAGGCCAAGCTGGCGCCGTACAAGGCGCCGGCTTGGGTCTATTTTGTGGAGCAGCTGCCCAAGACGGCCACGGGAAAAATTCAGCGGTACAAATTGCGCGGGGCGCTGCGCGGAAAAGGGAAGATAGCATGAGCGGCGCGCAGAAGATTGCGGCGGTGACGGTGGAGCGCCGCGGGCGCGTAGGCGTGGTTTCGCTGGCGCGTGCGCCGGTGAATGCGTTGAATGAGGATCTGCTGGCGGAACTCGATCGGGCAGTGGAGGAGATTTCCAGCGACGAAGAGATTTCCGTGCTGCACCTGCGCAGCGAGCAGAAGGCGTTTTGCGCGGGGGCGGACCTGGCGCTGATGCAGAGCTGCTTTGCGGGGCCGGCGGGAGCGGAGGCCATGATCGAGGTGGTGCGGCGGATGCAGCGGGTGTTCGAGCGCATCGAAGCGGCGCCGTTGCTGACGATTGCGGAGATCGCCGGGGCGGCGCTGGGAGGCGGGCTGGAGCTGGCGTTGGCGTGCGATCTGCGCGTGGCCGCGCAGGAAGCCAAGCTGGGATTGCCGGAGGTGCAGTTGGGGCTGGTGCCCGGCGCGGGAGGAACGCAGCGGCTGACGCGGCTGTGCGGGCGGGGGATTGCCAGCCGGCTGATTGCTGCATCGCCTTCGCGGGCGATCCGCTGCACGACGGTTATGCGGAGGAGATTGCCGCGACGCGGGAGCTCTACGGCAATGCCGAGAGCCGGCGGCGGGTGGCGGAATTTCTGAAGCGCAGCGGGAAATGATTTCCAGGCACGGAACTTTTCAGGAGGGGTCATGAATCTCAGCGGCAAGACGGCGGTCGTTACCGGAGCGGCATCGGGCATCGGGCAGGCCACGGCGGAGACGCTGGCGGAGGCGGGCGCGCGGGTTTTCCTGGGGGACATCGCGCGGGAAAGGGGGGAAGCCGCCGCGGCGGCCATTCGCGCCAAGGGAAAGCAGGCGACCTATGTGCATGTGGACGTGACCGACGACGCATCGCTGGCGGCGTTTGCCGAAGCGGTGCGGGCGCAGGCGGGTGTGCCGGACATCATTGTGAACGGAGCGGGATGGGGGCAGACGAAACCGTTCTGGGAGACCACGCCGGAGTTCTGGGACAAGGTGATCAATCTGAATTTTGTGGGGCCGATGAAACTGGTGAAGGTGTTTCTCCCGGGAATGATCGAGCGCAAGAGCGGCAAGATCGTGAACATCAGCAGCGACGCGGGGCGCGTGGGCAGCCTGGGCGAGAGCGTCTATTCGGGCGCCAAGGGCGGGCTGATCGCGTTCACCAAGGCGCTGGCGCGGGAGACGGCGCGCTACGGCATCAACGTGAATTGCGTTTGTCCGGGGCCGACGGACACGCCGCTGCTGGAAGCCGTGCCGGAAAAGATCCGCGAGGCGTTCCGCTCGGCGATTCCGTTCCGGCGCTTCGCCAAGCCCGGGGAGATCGCCGACGCGGTTTTGTTTTTTGCCAGCGCGCGGTCGGAGTACATTACCGGGCAGGTGTTGAGCGTGAGCGGCGGCCTCACCATGGCGGGCTGAGCGGTTGCTTTTGTGCTATTGAAACCGGCTTTCGAAAGGAGCCTATGAAGCAGATTCAATTGGCAGGGTACAAGGCGGCGCATTTTGGATGGGCGGTTTCCGGGAAGGTGGCGACGATCACGCTGAACCGCCCGGAGAGAAAAAACCCGCTCACGCTGGAGTCCTATGGCGAGCTGCGGGATCTTTTTCGCGAACTGGTCTATGCCACGGACATCAAGGCCGTGGTGTTCACGGGGGCGGGAGGGAATTTCTGTTCGGGCGGGGACGTGCACGATATCATCGGCAAACTGGTGAAGATGGATATGCTCGAGCTGATGGCGTTCACGCGCATGACCGGCGACCTGATCAAAGCCATGCGCGCCTGCCCGCAGCCCATCATTTCGGCGATTGACGGCATCTGCGCCGGAGCCGGGGCGATGATCGCCTGCGCTTCGGACATGCGCTTTGGAACAGCGCGCAGCAAGGTGGCGTTTCTGTTTGTGCGCGTGGGGCTGGCCGGATGCGACATGGGAGCGTGCACGCTGCTGCCGCGGCTGATCGGGCTCTCGCGCGCTTCGGACCTGCTCTACACCGGGCGGGCCATGCAGGGGGAAGAGGCCGAACGCTTCGGATTCTACAACCGCCTGGCGGAACCGGAAAAATTGCTGGCCGACGCCACGGCCATGGCGCAGTCGCTCGCCGACGGTCCGACCTTCGGCCACTCCATGACCAAGACCATGCTGTACCAGGAATGGAGCCAGGGCCTGGGCGAATGCATCGAAGCCGAAGCACAGGCGCAGGCCATCTGCATGCAGACCAACGATTTCGAACGCGCCTACAACGCGTTTGCCGCCAAACAGACGCCGGTCTTCGAGGGGAACTGATGGCCGATCGCAGCTATCTCGGCTGGCCCTTTTTCGACGAGCAGCATCGCGCGCTGGCGAGTGAATTCGAGCGCTGGGCGGGAGAAAAACTCCCGCCGCTGCTCGAAGGCGCCGAGGAAAATCTCGACGCGGTGTACGCCTGCGTGAAGCGGCTCGTGGGTGAACTGGGCAAGGCAGGGCTGTTGCGCGCGTGCGTTCCGGAGGCTTACGGAGGGCTGCGGGAAAAAGTGGATGTGCGCAGCCTGTGCCTGGCGCGGGAAATTCTAGGAAGAAATTCGGGGCTGGCCGATTTCGCGCTGGCCATGCAGGGGCTGGGCAGCGCGCCGGTTTCGCTCTTCGGCAGCGAAGAGCAGAAACGGGCCATCCTGCCGGGCGTTTGCGCGGGCACGGCGCTGGCGGCGTTCGCGCTCTCCGAACCCGATGCGGGCTCCGACGTGGCGGCGATTTCCACGACGGCCGTGCGCGAAGGGAATTTCTGGCGGCTGGACGGCGTGAAGACGTGGATCTCCAACGCGGGCATCGCTTCGTTCTACGTGGTCTTTGCGCGCACCGGGGAGGCTCCGGGAGCCAAGGGACTCTCCGCGTTTATTGTGGACGCGGGCACGCCTGGCTTGGACGCTTCCGAGCGCATTGACGTGATCGCGCCGCATCCGCTGGGCACGCTGCGCTTCCAGAACTGCCGCGTTCCCGCCGATCGTTTGCTGGGAAAGCCGGGAGAAGGTTTCCGCATCGCCATGGGCACGCTCGATGTGTTTCGCTCCTCGGTGGGAGCGGCGGCGCTGGGCTTTGCGCGGCGGGCGCTCGATGAATCGGTTGCGCGGGCGCACCAGCGGCGCATGTTCGGCAAGACGCTGGCGGAGTTTCAACTGACGCAATTGAAAATCGGGGAGATGGCCGTGCAGATTGACGCGTCCGCGCTGCTGGTTTATCGCGCGGCGTGGACCAAGGACGTGACGGGCGCGCGGGTCACGCGCGAAGCGGCCATGGCCAAGCTGCACGCCACCGAGTCCGCGCAGCAGGTGATTGACGCGGCGGTGCAGCTCTTCGGCGGGCTGGGCGTGGTGCGCGGCATGCCCGTCGAGCGGCTCTACCGCGAAATTCGCGCGCTGCGCATTTATGAAGGCGCCAGCGAAGTGCTTAAACTGATTATTGGCGCGAAGGCGCTTGAAGCTGAAGCGAAGTCCGGTCCCGGCGGGCCGTCCGCGGGGAATTGAAGCACTCTAGGAAAGCGCATCGCGGCCGGCGCAGTCCCGTATACGAGAAAACAAGGTCCGAACCTCTATAATATCGCCTGTTTGACTCACTGACTCTCACCCCTGCTATTCTGTTTTGGCGCTTCCTGCGGCTCGCGCATTCGTGTTTTAGGTCATGCAGGGGAAGGATTCCACGCCTTGGCGAAAATTCGGTTTCTGGAGAAGCCCACTTGAACCTCCTGCCGCAAAGCAAGAGGTCTCTTGCTGAAGAAGGGCGCGCAACTGGAGTCCCGCGATCTGGGCAAGGAGCCGCTGACGGAAGGCGAGCTGGACGAGTTGATCGGTGAGCGCGACTACATTCCATTTTTGAACACGCGCAATGAACTTTATCGCACCAGGAAAATGGCGCAGAATCCGCCGTCCCGCGCCGAAGCGATCAAGCTGATGGCCCGCGAGCCCAATCTGATCCGCCGCCCGGTGTCCATCCGAGGCGGGAAGATGGTGCTGGGGTTTGACGAAGAAGCACTCGAAAATCTGGCGAAATAATCGATCACCCGGCGATAGGCAAGCCGGACAGGGAGAAAATACGCGGTGCAACCGATCATCGACATTCATATCCATATTCAGCCGCTGCACATGTTCAAGCCGCGCGCACTGGAATTGATCAAGCGCGGACGCAAGGACTACGCCGACGTGGAGCGCTACGGCTCCGATTCCACCGCCTTCCTGAAATTCCTGGACAGCCTGCACGTCGAGCGCGCCGGCCTGATCAATTACGTCAGCCCGGACATCATGGGCTTTACTCCGGAAGTGAACGAGTGGATTGCCAAGTATTGCTCGGCTGCTCCCGACCGTCTGTTGGCCTTCGGTTCGGTGGACCCGCGGCTGGTGCCCGATGCCGCGGCGGAAGTGGACCGCATCGCCAAGCTGGGCATTCGCGGGCTGAAACTGCATCCATCGCATCAGGAGATCACGCCGAACTCTTACCGCAACGGCACTCCGACGCTTGCCCATGTCTATGAGCGCGCCCAGTTCCACCGTATCCCCATCATGATTCATACCGGCACTTCAATTTTTCCTGGCGCGCGCAATGCCCACGCCCAGCCCATGCTGTGCGACGACATCTGCATTGACTATCCCGATCTGACCGTGATCCTGGCGCATGGCGGCCGGCCGCTGTGGATGGAAGAGGCTTTCTTCCTGGTGCGCCGCCACAAGAACATGCACATGGACATTTCCGGCATTCCCCCGCAAAAGCTGCTGGAATATTTCCCGCGCATCGAGGACATCGCCGACAAAGTGCTGTGGGGAACGGACTGGCCCGGCCCCGGCGTTCCGGAGATCAAGGGCAACCAGGAAAAGTTTCTGGCGCTGCCCCTGCGCGAGGAGACCAAGCGCAAGATTCTCTACGAAAACGCCGCGCGCATGTTTCCCCGCTGATTGCGCTAAACTGATAGCGCTTCCATGGACATCAACTGCATCGCGGTCATCGGCGCAGGGGCGCTGGGGCGGGGCATCGCGCGGGAGGCGGCCTTGGCCGGCTATCGCACGATTCTCGAAGACGTCATGCCGGAGAAGCTTGCGGCGGCGTTGGACTGGATCGAGAGTTCGCTGGACGCGGAGTTTGCCCGCGGGGTCGTCACTTCGCAGGCCGCCGACGAAGCCCTCGCGCGCGTTTCGACTGTGCGTACCGTCGAGGACGCCTGCCACGAGGCGGACCTGCTCATCGACGCCCTCCCCGAGGAGTTGGAGCTGAAGCTGGAACTCTTCACGCTCTTCGACAAGTTCGCCCGGCCGCAGGCCGTGATGGCCAGCACCTCTCCCCGGCATTCCATCGCCGATATGGCCGCGATGACTTACCGCCCGGAACTTTGTGTGGGCCTGCGATTCCTCGATTCCGCTACCGGAAAAAAACTTCTGGAAATCGTGCGCGCACCGCAAACTTCCGGCGAGACCGTGGCCACCTGCGCGGAAGCGGCCCGCCGCATGGGCCGGGAAGCCAGCGTCCTCCGCGAATCTCCGGAGGACATTTCCGGCGGAGAAAAGGCATAATGCGAAGAGCCGCGCGGGAGCGATTGTTCCGATGAGCCGCTTGGAAGAACGAATCGAGATTCTCGAAGGCGACTTGACCGAGATGGACACCGACGCCATCGTCAACGCCGCCAACAACGACCTGATTCTCGGCGGCGGCGTGGCCGGAGCCATCCGCCGCAAGGGCGGCGATGCCATCCAGAAGGAATGCGACGCGATTGGCAGCATTCCCGTCGGCGGCGCGGCGCTTACCGGTGGGGGCCAGTTGAAGGCGCGCCACGTGATTCACGCGGCCAGCATGGAGATCGGCGGGCGAACCACGGTGGATGCGCTGCGCCGCTCGACCGCGCATTCGCTGCGCCTGGCGGCCGAGCGCGGACTGAAGAGCATCGCCTTTCCCGCCGTGGGTACGGGCATCGCCGGTTTTCCGGTGGCCGATTGCGCCAAAATCATGCTGCGCGAGACGTGCCGCCATCTGGCGGGAAAATCTTCCATCGAGAAAGTCTGCTTTGTCCTGTATGACGGCGAGGCGCGCGAGATTTTCGAGCGCGAATGGAAACTTCTCCGCGCGGAGCAAGCGAACCGCGCATGAGCAGCCCTTCGTCCGCCTCCAGCCTAAGCGCGCTGCTTTTCGATCGCATCCGCCGCCAGGGTCCGCTCACCTTCGCCGATTACATGCGCGAATGCCTGTACCATCCGCAGCTGGGCTATTACAGCCGGGCGGAAGCGCGGCGCTTCGCGGACTACTACACCAGCGTGGACGTGCACCCGGTTTTCGGGCGCCTGCTCGCGCGGCAGTTCGCGGAAATGTGGGAGCAACTGAGCCGCCCGGCGGAGTTTCGGCTGGTCGAGGCAGGCGCGGGAGTGGGGCGGCTGGCCGGGCACGTACTGGACTTTGCGGAAGCGCGCCTGCCGGAACTCTATGCGGCACTGAAATACGTGGCGGTCGAGCGTTCCAGCGGGCGGCGCGCGCAGTCCGCCGGGCGTTTGGCGCGGCACATCGCCGCGGGCCGCTGCGAGGTTTTACTGGAAGTGCCTGCGCGGATTTCCACGGGCTGCCTGTTTTCGAACGAGTTGCTGGACGCGCTTCCGGTGCATCGCGTGGTGCAGCGCGGTGGGGCACTCCAGGAATTGTTCGTTGGCGGGGCAAAAGGGAAGTTCGAAGAGATTCTCGCTCCGCTTTCCACCTGCGCCATCACCGACTACTTCGCGGCGCAGGGAATTTTGCTTCAAGAGGGCCAGCAGGCGGAGGCGGGGCTGGAAGCCTGCGACTGGATCACGGAAATCGCCCGGCGCATCGAGCGCGGATTTCTGCTCACGGTGGACTACGGCCTGCCCGCCGCCGAACTCTTCGACGCGTATCACCTGCGCGGAACGCTGCTGGCTTACCGCGGACACCGCGCCGACGAGGACTACTACGGCGCGCCCGGTGAGCAAGACCTCACCGCGCACGTGAATTTTACCGCGCTGGAGCAGTGGGGCGCGCGCGGGGGGCTGGAGCCGCTGGGCACGGTTTCGCAGACGGAATTTTTGATGGCGCTGGGGAAGGGCAACGAGTTCGAGGATCTTTACGAGCCGGGCGCGGGCGAAGCCGAGCGCGTGCGCGCGCGCCTGCTGCTGAAAACGCTTATTTTTCCCGAAGGAATGGGCGGCCGCTTCCGCGTGCTCATTCAGCAGAAGGGCGTTCCCGGAGCGCGGCTGACGGGCCTCGCCGGAATTGTCTAGCCCACCCTTCTGACCAGGAGGAGCGGGTATGGGTCGATGGAGCGGAAAAGCCCGCCCTCTGAAGAGGGCGGCTACAGATTGCGCGCTAATTTTACTGGCGGGAGAAAGATCGCAGTGTTACGCGCACGGCGAAACAGGAAACCGTGCAAATGGGGCAGCGGGCGGGGCAAGCCCCGCCCCTACAGCCTGACTCTTGTGAGAAATGTGGTCTAGCGGCGAGCCTGCGGCGTTGCAGCGCTTCAGGGCTGCGGCGGTGGCGTAGGCGCCGGATCGTCGCGCTTCTTCAGGACCGGCTTGCCATTGGCCGGCAGGGGGACGACCGGCTCGGGAGACTTCGCGCCGCTGGCCGGAGCGGCATCGGCCGCGCCGCCTTCGCTGTAGGCCTTGCGCAGCAGCCGCTCGATTTCCGCCTGCGCGCCGCCGGTGTCGTCATTGGTCTGCTTGGCCTTGCTGTATTCGTTGACGGCGCGTTCGCGCTGTCCCATCAGGTCGAAGATTTTTCCCAGGTAGATGTGCGACCACACTTCCGTCCACTTTTCGGAAAGTTCGGGAACGCCCTGCGTGGATTCGCGGAAGGAGTTGGCCGCGGCCTGATAGTTTTTCTGGTAGAAGAACGCCTCGCCCATGCGGAAATTGGCCAGCGGGCGGTTGGGCTGGATGGTCAGCGCTTTCTGGTATTGCGCGATGGCGTCGAAGTATCGGCCCAGTTCGGCCAGTTCCTCGCCGCGGGCGATGGCCGCGCGCGCGCGCAGCGGCACGCTGGCCTTCAAAATGATGTTGTTGGGATCGATCTTGATTCCGCCGGGCTTGGGCCGCCCGAAGGTTTCCACGGCAAACTGCGTTTCCGTGCCCACCACCGCGATGGTCTTGGTTTCCGGGTTTCCTTCGGTCTCGATGCGCACCTCCACCGGCATGCTGAAGGTGTCGATGGGCTGTTTGAGCTTGCCCACCACGCGGAATCCCCGCGGCGTGCGGTAGACGATGAATTCGATGGTGAATTCGGGCACGCCCGTGGAATTTAGCCACTGCGCGAAGAAGGGACGCAGGTTCGGCGCGGGCTTTTCCGCCGTCGCGGAAGTCTTCGCGGAAGGCGGCGCCGCAGCCGCTTTGGTGCGCTGCGCCGCGGCGAGGGCGTCGGCCTTCTCGATAGCCATGGTTTCGAAATCCTCCACGCGCGCGGTCTTCCCGGCGTACTTCGCGTAAAACTCGCGCAGCAGTTCCTTGAAAGGTTCGTCGCCTATCTGCGCGCGGAGCATGTGGAAGACCATCGCTCCTTTGTTCTGCACCACCGAGCGATATTCGCTCGAGCCGGGCGCCAGCGTCTGCGCCTGGCTGATGGGCGCGGCGTCCTCGTACATCAGCGCGCCCACGGCAAAATCATCCACGGCGCGCAGCCCCGCCTCGCGCCCCGCGGACTGCTCGGCATAGAGCGCCTCGGAATAGCGCGCCAGGCCGTCGCTGATCCACGCGTCGGCCGCGGTGGCCGGCAGCACGCGGTTGCCCCACCACTGCGCCGCGGCCATTCCGGCAATCGCGCGCTCGCTGCCCTTGGGGTCCCAGGCGCGCTGGCTCAGCACAATCACCCCGGGCGCGGCAAAGGAGCGCACCGTTCCGTCGGCGATCTGAATGATGGTCATGCGGGGATCTTCGATCGGCCCGAAGAGATCGGAGAATGTATTCACTGCCCGGCCCACATCCGCGGCCATCGCTTTTGCGCTGGAGGCGAAGGATGGCGGAGAGTAGACGGTCACGTCCACGCCCTCGGCCTGCTGCGGTTGGTACTGCAGTTTGCCCGCGACGAACGTTCCTACGGGGCCGGGCTTGTCGCAGTGAAAAACGTAGAGCAGCCGCCCGCCCGCCGCTCCGCCGTGGCTTCCCAGCGGCGTGGGCGTTTCGGCCTTGCCGGTTCCGGCGACGGCATAGCTGTCCGGCACTTCCAGGCGGAAATTCGCGGTGTAGCGGCTGGAAGGGAAGCCGGTCAGCGGAAACCAGCGCGAAGGCAGCAGCAGGTAAGCATATTCGCGGGTGATCGAAGCCACGCGCACGCCCGGCACCGGGCTGTTCTCTTCGTTGGCCAGCACTCCGGAATATGTGTAGGTCAGCGTCATCTTGCCGCCCACGGCCACGGTCGTGGGCAGCGTCGCGCGCAGCAGCAGCGCGTTTTCGCGGTTGCGCTCGAAGGGAACGGCCTTGCCGTCCTCGCCCTTGACGCTGGCCACGTTCAGATTCGGATGCAGCTCGACTTCCACATTGCGCGAAGCCTCTTGCGCGATAAACGTCACCCGCGCCGTGGCATTGATGGCCTGCCCGACCGAATCCCGCGAAGCCGTAACCTCATAGTGCTCAGCGCGGAAGCTCGGCGGGCGAGACTGCTGCGCGCGGGTCTCCGCGCCCCATCCGAATAGCAGCGCGGCCAAAACGGTCAGTGCAAAATGTGCGGTATGTCGGCGCAAAGCGGTTCCATCCTTCTTTGAAGGCATGCAGGTTACCCTCTTAAGATAGCAAACCCCTACCGGGCGTTGCCTGTCCCTGTTGCCAGAAATTGCACAATGGCATCGGCGGCGCGCTCGACGGCCCCCGCCGGGCCAATCCGCTCGCGCACCTCGGCCAGGCCGCGGCGCTGCTCGGCGCGCGCGGCTTCGCTGCCCAACAGTCGCAGCGCCTCGTCCGCCAGGCGCGCGGCGGTAAAATCCTTCTGGATCAGCTCGGGCACGATCTTCCTCCCGGCGATGAGATTGACCATGCTGAAAAAAGGCGTGCGCACCAGCGGCTTGGCCAGCAGCGCGGTCAGCGCGCTTACCCGGTAGAACACCACCATCGGCGTATCGAGCAAAGCCGTTTCCACCGTGGCCGTTCCGCTGGAAACGACAGCCACGTCCGCGGCCGCCAGCGCGTCGTAGGTCTGCCCGCCGGCCACGTGCACCGGTACGCCCGCGGGCCAGTCCCGCCGCAGCATTTCCTCGTTGATCCCCGGCGCCGCCGCGAGGACGAACTGCGCCGCCGAGCCGGCGATCCGCGCGCAGGCTTCGCGCAGGACGGGCATGTGCCGCGCAATCTCTCCCGGACGGCTCCCCGGCAGCAGCGTCACAATTGGTTTTCCGGGATCGAGCCCCGCGTCCCGGCAGAACTCGACGCGACTGCGTCCGGCGCGCACTTCTCCGGCCAGCGGGTGCCCGATGAACTTCACGGGAAAACCCGCGTCGCCAAAGAATTTCTCCTCGAACGGAAAAATGCACAGCCCCAGCGCGAAGCGCCGCCGCAGGATGCGCACGCGCCACGGCCGCCACGCCCAGAATTGCGGGCAGATGAAATAGACATTGCGCACGCCCTGCGGAAGCAGTTTTCTCGCCAGGCGCAGATGAAATCCCGGAAAATCCGTCAGGATGGCCAGCGCCGGTTTGCGCTGCGCGCTCTCCGCCACCAGTCGGCGCATGGCCCGCAGCAGCGAGGGCAGGTGCCGCAGCACTTCCGTGATTCCCACCACGGCCACTTCGGATTGCTCCGTGACGATCTCCACGCCCGCGGCGCGCATGGCCGGCCCGCCCATTCCAAAAAGTTCCACGTTCGCCCTCTGCCGCAACGCCGTGGCCAGCCGCGCCGCATACATGTCTCCGGAGGCCTCTCCGGCGGAGAGCAGAATCGGCGCTGGCTTCATTGCGGAAAAATCCTTGCGGAGGAAAATGGCCAGCGCGCGGCTTCAGTCATGGGCGGGTTGCGCAGCAATCTGCGCGCCGCCCGCATCGGCGGGCAGGCGCAGCTCCTGCTCCTTGTATTGCAGTTGGTAGAGCCGGTGATAGATGCCGCGCTGCGCCAGCAGTTCCTGGTGCCAGCAGTTCCTGGTGCGCGCCCTGCTCGCGCAGGCGTCCCTTATGAAAAACCAGAATCTTCGCGGCGTGCTGAATCGTGCTCAGGCGGTGCGCGATCACCAGAGCGGTGCGCCCGGCGAGCAGGCGGTCGAGCGCTTCGCGGATGAGCAGTTCGGTCTTGGTGTCCACGCTGGAGGTGGCTTCGTCGAGAATCAGGAAGCGCGGGTTATGCGCCAGCGCGCGCGCGAAGCTGATCAGCTGGCGCTGGCCCACGGAGAAGGTGGCTCCGCGTTCGCTGACGGTCGTGGCCACTCCTTCGGAAAGCGAAGCGATCAAACCGCCCAGGCCGATCTCCTCGAGCGCGCGCTCGGCGTCCGCGCGGGAAATTCCTGGTGTGCCCAGGCGCACGTTGCTTTCAATGGTTCCGCTGAACAGGAAGGGGTCTTGCAGCACGATGCCGAAATGCCGCCGCAGGTCCTGCTGGTCGAGCAGGCGGATATCCACGCCGTCAAGCAGAATCGCGCCGCGCTGCACATCGTAAAATCGCAGCAGCAGCGAGATTAGCGTGGTCTTGCCCGCCCCGGTGTGCCCCACGATCGCCGCTGTCTGCCCCGGGGCCACATGGAAGGAGACGTCGCGCAGCACCCAATCCTCGTCCGTGGGCTCTCCGTTGGTGCGGTAGGAAAACCATACGTTGCGGAATTCGATCTCCCCGCGTGGCGCTTCGAGCGACTGCGCCCCGGCGGCGTTCGTGATGGTCGCCGGTTCATCCAGCAGCTTGAAAATGCGTTCGGAGGCGGCCATGGCCGATTGCAGAATGTTGAATTTCTCGCTCAAATCCTGAATCGGCCGAAAAAATCGCTGCGCGTATTGCATGAAGGCCACCAGCAGGCCCAGCGTCAGCGCCCCTTGCAGGATGCTCAGGCCCCCGATCCAGAAGAGCAGGGCAATCGCCGCCACGCCCAGGAACTCCACCGCGGGATAGAACAGCGCGAACGCCAGAATGGCGTCCTTGTAAGCCAGCATGTGCTCGCGGTTGCGCTTGGCGAACTCCTGCTTGGCCTTGGCCTCGCGGTTAAAGAGCTGCACCGTGCTCATTCCGCTGATGTATTCCTGCAGGAAGGAGTTGATGCGCGCGATGGCCGTGCGAATCTTGCGATTGGCCTCGCGCACGAAATTCCGGAAAAAATAGGTGACCAGCAGGATGCAGGGCAGCACAGCCAGCGCCGCCAGCGCCAGCTTCCAGTTCAGATACAACAGCAGCCCGGCCATCACTGCCAGCAGGCAGAAATCGTTGATCATGGTGACCACGCCCGCCGCGAAGAGATCGTTGAGCGCGTCCACGTCCGTGGTCACGCGAGTCACCAGCCGTCCCACCGGGTTGCGGTCGAAATAGCTCATGGGCAGCCGCTGCAGGTGCGCGAAAATTTCCCGGCGCATGTCGAACATGGTCTGCTGCCCCACGCGCTGCATGATGCGGATCTGCACGTATTGTGCCAGGAAGTTGAACACCAGGACCGCCAGGAAGATCAGGCTGATCCACAAAATGCCGTGATAGGCCGCCGCTCCGGAAATCAGTCCCGTGGCGCCGGGGGTGATGAAGCGGTCGAGCGCGATCTTGAAAAGACCGGGCGGAACCAATTCGAGCGGAATGACCAGCGCGGTCAGCCCCAGCGCGATCACCACGCGCCAGCGGTACGGCCGCAGGTATTGCAGCAACCGCCGCATCAGCCGCGAATCGTATGCTTTTCCGAGCGCTTCTTCTTCGTGCGGATTGCTCATGCGCGTTCGAGCTCTTCCTCCAGCAATTGCTTCTGGTACAGGTCCGCGTAATAGCCGGCGGTGGCCAGCAACTGGCTGTGCGTGCCCTGCTCGACAATCCGTCCTTCGCGCAGCACCACGATCTGGTCGGCGTCGCGCACCGTCGAGCAGCGATGCGAAATCAGCAGCGTGGTGCGCCCGCGCATCACCTGGCGCAACGCTCCCAGAATGCGCTCTTCCGTCTGCGTGTCCACGCTCGAGAGCGCGTCATCCAGAATCAAAATTCGCGGATCGCGGATCACCGCCCGCGCGATCGCCGTGCGCTGCTTCTGTCCTCCGGAAAGCGTAATGCCGCGCTCCCCGACCACCGTGTCGTATCCTTCGGGAAATCCTTTGATGTCGCCGTCCAGGCTGGCGATTTCCCCCGCGCGCCGCACCCGCTCCGGGTCCGCCTCGGAAATTCCGAAAGCGATGTTCTCCCCGATGGTCTCGCTGAAAAGATAGGCGTCCTGCGGGACGTAGCCGATGGATTTCCGCAGCGTGGCCAGCGGCCATTCGCGCAGCGGCCGTCCGTCGAGCGCCACGCTGCCATCCGGCGCTTCCCACAGCCGCGCCACCAGCGCCGCCAGCGTGGATTTGCCGCATCCCGTGGGGCCCACGATGGCCAGCGTCGAGCCCGCAGGAATGCGCAGGTTGATGTTGTGGAGCACGTGCGCGTCGCGCTCGCCGTTGGCTGCCTCTTTGCCGTTCGCGCCGTTGCCCGAAAGCGTGGTGGGATAGGAAAAAGTCAGGTTGCGGAATTCGATTTCCCCGCGCGGTTCGCTCTCCGCGGGCACGCTCGCGTTGCGGTCGTCTATGTTCGGCTCCGCCTTCAAAATAAAATTGAGCCGGCCCATGGATGCCGCCCCGCGCTGGAAAATGTTGGTTACCCAGCCCAGCGCGATCATCGGCCATACCAGCACGCCCAGATAGGTGAAGAAAGCGACGAAGGAGCCGATGGAGACCTCGTGGCGGATGACCTGCGAGCCGCCCTTCCACAGCACGATCAGGAACGTCGTCCCGATCAGCGCCTGCAGCGAGGGCATGAACATGCTCCAAGTGCGGATCAGCAGGATGTTGCGGTTGACGTATTCCCGGTTGGGCTGGTCGAAGCCGCGAATCTCCGCCTCTTCCTGCGCATAGGCGCGGATCACCCGCACCCCGGAAAGATTTTCCTGGGCCCGCGCGGAAAGCGCCGCCAGCGACGATTGAATCTTTTCATACAAATCGTGGATGACCTTGCCGAAATGGCGCACCGCCACGGCCACGATGGGCACCGGCAGCAGCACCCACAGCGTCAGCGAAGGCGATAACTGCAGCATGATGCCGATAGCCAGCACCATGGTCACGATCGTCGTCGCGCTGTACATGATCCCCGGACCCAGCACCATGCGCACGTTGTTTAGGTCGTTCGTCGCCCGCGACATCAGCTCTCCCGTGCGGTTGCGCACGTAGAATTCCGGCTCCATCAGAATCAGCCGCGCCACCAGATCGTTGCGCAGGTCGTATTCGATGTCCCGCGAAACGCCGATGAGTACCATTCGGGTCAGAAAGGAAAAAATTCCCTTGAGCGCTACGAAGAGGATCAACAGCCCGCAGTAGACCAGCAGCGTATGCCGGCTGTGCGGCGCATAGTAGGGAACCGTGCGGCTGAGCCAGCCCGCGCGAGCCAGGACGTCGCCGCGGGCCAGTACGGCGCCGCGGGCCGCGGTATGGGAAAAAGGCTGCGCGCTTCCGGCCAGCGTGTCCGTGATCACGCCGGTGGACAGCGGAACCAGGCTGCCAAACGCGCCCATCAGGGCCAGCGTGAGCAATCCCAGCGCGATGCTCCCGCGATAGCGTCCCAGGTAGGGAACCAGCCCCTGAAGATTTTTCCAGGCGGAGACCTGCGCGGCCGCTTTGTTCTTTTCCGCCGAAGCGGCTGTAGCGCTCTTGCTCATGCTAGCGGGATTGTCCCCTCTCCAGGGATGGCGACTCAATCAAAAAATTCTGAAAACTCTGGTCCAGCGACTGGTAGCGCTTCGTCTCTGGATTCCACTGCACCCCAATCGGCAGGACGTGCTGCGTTGCTCCCCCTTGCAGCGGCGTAAAATACAGCGTCAGCCCCTTTTTGGGGTCCTGCTCGAACTGCAGCCTCCACCCGTTCACCGCGGCAATCGGCGTCAGCCCCAGATACCCTTTCAAGTTCTTCAAGTGTCCGTCGCAGATCAGCACTTCATTCCACTTGCCGCCGGATTCTTCGACCACCGCCGCCCGCGTAACAATCGTTCCCGGAATGTTGTTGGTTGGCGTCTTCGGCACCACGTTGGCCGCCAAAAACTGCCGCTTGCCCGTTCGCGCCAGGTCCCCGAACGCCAGCACCTGCGCCTCATTTCCCATCAGCGCTTTGGCCGCCGCCAGAATTTCCGGCGGCGTGGCCGGCGCTTCCGGCTTGGCAATGGCCACCGGGCCGCTGATGGTCTTGCCTCCGTCCGGATTGTCCGCTCCGCAGCCCGCCAGCGCCAATGCCACGGCGCAGCAGAGCAGGGAATCGAGCACGATGATCCTGGCCGTTTTCATAGCAGCCTCGCTCTAGGAATGGCCATAAATCTCATCCAGCAGCGCCTCGAAATTCTCCTCGCCCTCGCTGCTGAGTTCCATCCGCTCCACCGGCAGCGCCCGCTCGATCGTCGCCATCCAGTCGAATAACTGTTGGATGTTCTCCCGCGTCTTGCGGTGATATTCCCGCCGGTTGCCCTCCGTGGCCATCCAGCGCAAAAAAGTGTGCTCCAGCGGATCTTCAGCTCCCGGCAGGACCACCGGCGCTGCCGCTTCGCCCGCCAGCTGCAGCGCGGGTTTTCCCGCCGCTCGCAGAAGCCCGGCGTGCCCGGTGAACAAGTGCTCGAAACCCAGGTCCACCTGAAAATTTCCCTCGGATTCCGCAATCCCGCCGTCGTATTCGGGCCCATGGCAGGCCAGCAGGAGCGGCGACGGGCTCTTCTGCCATTTCATGCTTTCCAGGTCGAATTGCCACAGGTCCCACTGCGCGGAAACGAAGTACGCCGTATCGCTGTTGATATATTGCAAGGCCAGTGCCACGGTCTCCGCCGGCCCGAAATTCTCCCCGCGCAGATCCCATTCCGCGAGCGGCGTTTCCGTCGGGCCAATAGGCTGCACCATCAGGCGCGTGAAATGTTTCTCGGCGGCGGAATGCGGCACGGCCGCCAGGAAGCGCACGAACTGCTCGATCAGCGCGGCCTCGCTGAATTCCCGCGTCCACACCCGCAGATAGGCTCGATTGGCCATCGCAACATTATACCGGGGAGTACACGGGGACGCGAATCAACCGCGGTCTTCGCACGAGTCACGAATCACAAGGCACGAGTCGCGGTTTCCCGCCTCAGTGCATGGGTTTGCCGGAAGCCGGCGGGGGAGCGAAGCTCGTGGAAATTTCCTTCAGGCGCTCGCGCAAGGTGTCGGCGATATTGGCAAAGGCTTGCGCGCAGGTCGTGCGCAGGCGCTCTTCGGCGGCATGCGCCACTCCGTCCAGGACGTCCCGCGACTGTCGGTCCAGAGTCGTGACCGTGGCCACCATCCACGAGTTGGATACGTTTTCGAGGCGCCCGCGGAACTGGTCCACCGACTGGTCGCCAATCTGCCCGTAGAGCGCGCGGATCTTTTCCTGGTGCTGCTCGGTCATGGCCCGCCACGACCCCAGCACTTCCTGCAAGCCGCCGTCCACCTGCTTCTGCGCTTCGTTGACTCCGGCCTCCACGGCCGTGGTCATGCTCTCGCGAAAGCGCCGCAGAAACGATTCCTGCTCCGCGCTCATCTGCGCGCCCAGCGACTCGCGCAGGGCGTCCGCCTGCACGCGGGATTCCTCCAGTGATTTCTTCACCGCGTCGCCGAACCCGTCCAGCTCCTGCCGCGCGTTGCGCTGGATCTCGTCGGTGAACGCCGCCGAAGTGGTGTCCGCGGCTTCGCTGAAGAGCGCCCGCGAACGCTCGAAGGCGTCGCGCAGCACCTCTTCCATCTGCGTCTGCGCATGCTGCACGAAATTCCGGCTGTAGTGGTCCACTTCCGTCGCAAATACGCTGGAGATTTCCCCGGCCCGCTCGCGCAACTGCGCACCGGCCTGCTCCAGTCCCTTGTCCAGAGCCTGCTGCATCTGCGTCTGGGCCTTCTTCTCGTACCACTCCGCGGACTGATAGAGGGAATCGGCCGTGGCGTGCTGTAACTGGCTGCTGCGCTTCTCCATATCTTCCATGCGGCTGGTTACGACCGCTTCCGCGCGCTGCTGAATCTCTTTTTCCGCGCTATCCAGGCTCTCCCGGAAGCGCGCCAGCGCCCCGCCGAAGGCTTCTTCGGTCATCTTGCGCACGCGCTCTTCCTGCACGCTCAGCGCCCCGTCCACCAGTGAGCGCGCCCCGGTCAGCCGCTGCAGCGCCTCTTCGGTTCCCGCCAGGTGCGGCTGCACCATCGAGCGAATCTGCTCCTCAAAATGCGCCGCGGCTTCCCGCCCCGAATCCGCGAAGGCGCTGTGCACCCGCTGGTTGGTTTCCTCCAGCACCAGTTGCGAGCGCTTCTTCAGCTCCTCGCGGTGCTGCGCCAGTATCCGCTCCATTTGCGCCTGAAATCCCTCGATGGCCACCTGCTGCACAGTGTCCAGCCGTGCCGCGAACTGTTCGGCGCGCGCCGCCGGCGCTTCCGCTCCGAACTCCTGTTCTTCCCGCCGCCGCTGCTCCTCCAGTTCCCGCGCGATCGCCGCCGAGCGCTCCGCCAGCGCCGCCACATGCCGCTCCGCTTCTTCCCGGATGCGCGTCTGCACCGCCGACGCCTGCCGCGCCACCGCCTGCGCTCCCTGCTCCACCGTCCCTTGCAGCGATCCTTCGATCACTCTTTGCAGATGCTCGTGTGCCGTCTTCATGCTGCCGGCCAGCCGTTCCTGCCACGTGGCTTCCACCGAAGCCAGCGTTTCCGCCAGCCTCCGCCGCATCTCTTCCGATGAAGTGGCCAGCGCCTCGCGTTCCCGCGCCGCCGCTTCCAGCCGCACCGCCAGCAGCGTTTCCGCCTGGCTTACCGTGGCCCGCAATTTATCCGCCGCTTCTTCCGCGTTCTGCGCCGCGCTGCGCACCGTCTGCGCCGCCTTCTGCGCGTGCTGCTCCTGCACGGCCTTCTGCGCCGTGCTGGCCTTGCGCATCTGATCGGCGATCTCCCGCGTCAGCTCCTCGATCTGCGGCGCCAGCCACCTCGGCAGGTCGCTCTTCAGCGCTTCCGCCGCCGCGCCATGCGCCGCCCGCGCCTTCAACTCCGCTTCCTTCTGCACCGATTCAATCGCCCGCGTCACTTCCGCTCCCAGATGCTCCCGCGCTTCGGCCAACCGCGCCTGCCAGTCCTGCATCGTGGCCCGCGATTCCGCCGTCACCGCCTGCTGCACCGCTTCCTTGGCCGCCGCCTGAATCTGCTGCCGCGCATCGGCCAGCAGCGTCCCCATCTGCTCCGCCAAAGGCTCGCCGCTTTCGTCTCCGCCGGCGGGGAACAAACGCACGTTGCTCTCCGCTTCCTCCGCTAACACGCCCTCCGCCGGTTCCTCCCCGGTCCTCGCAGATTCCAGCGCTCCCAGAACCTCTTTCGCATCCGGCAGGTCGTCCGCGCTGGCCGGCAGCTCCGTGCTTACGTTGGGCAGATCCGGACAGCTGAACCAGTCCTCCGGCGGAAACGCGATGGACCACACATTACCGGGTATCTCCAGTTCCACCGCCACCTGAAACAATTGCCGCACCGTTCGCGGCCTCTGAATCCATGCCACCCGCCCGCGCACCACTCGCGGCGCATGCCCTTGCTCCGCATGCGGAATCTCCAGCACCACCCACATATTTTTCAGCACGTAATGCTTGGATTGGTAGCGGCAGCCGTGGCAATTGATAATCAGCGTCGAAGTGCGCTCCTGAAACGGCCGCCCGAGCGCGTCCACACCCGTCACCACTAGCGGCACCGCCTGCACAATCCTCGTGCTTCGCCGTTTCTTTAGCTCCGCCGTCGGGTTGGGTGCATCGTTCGGCAAAGTCATTTCACCGAATTACGCGCACGATTGATGCCATATTAGCTCTTATAACGGCTTTTTCTCGTTCTGTAACGTATTGTATATAAAGCATTTATAGAAACTCTATTAGAGCAAGGCATCCGGTTCTAATCTCGACTGTTTCAATCAGGAACGTTCCTGCCTCTTTTGCTACCCAGATTGGACCTTCGGCCAGATGGGGTCTCCCCTGTAATCCCAAGCTCTTGCCTCAATTTAACTGTCTAGAAATCGCCACCGCGAGGAAAATGTACACCCAAAGTGGAGTCTTTTGTATGTGAATGGAAGGAAAAATAGTACTAGAAGTCCTAGAGCTCTCGTCGCCCTTCCATCGCCTTCAGCATCGTTACTTCGTCCGCGTACTCCAAATCCGCTCCCACCGGTATCCCCACCCCGATTCGCGTCACTTTCACTCCCAGCGGTTTCAGCAGTTTCGAAAGGTACACTGCCGTGGCTTCGCCCTCCGCCGTGGGATTGGTGGCCACGATGATCTCTTCCACTGCGCCACCCTTGAGCCGCTCGATCAGGCTCTTGATAAAGAGTTGCTCCGGCCCGCGGCCCTGCAGCGGAGAAAGCGCTCCGCCCAGCACGTGGTACATGCCCGAATACGTCCGGGTCTTTTCGATGGCCATGATGTTGTGCGCTTCTTCCACCACGCAGATGCAGCGCTTGTTGCGGTTGGCTCCCGTGCAGTAAATGCACGGGTCGTTGTCGGTGATGTTGTGGCAGATCGAGCAGGCGCGGATTTTTTCCTTGGCGTTGCGGATGGCCTCGGCCAGGCCGAGGGCGTCCTCGGCGGGGATGCGCAGAAGATAAAACGCCAGGCGTTGCGCGGTCTTCTGTCCGATTCCCGGCAGATGCTTGAGTTCGTCAATCAGCCGTTCAACGGGTGCGGCAAAATCGGGCATGGGTTTTTTCCTGAAAAAAGTCGCGATCGTTTCCTGCGCCTGCCGGCGAGGAATCCAATCTAGCACAGGGACCAGCGGGGAGACAGCGGAGAGATTTCCCTTAATCAGAACAGGCCGGGAATTTTCAATCCGGCCATGCCGGGAATTCCCCCGGCCAGCGATTTCATCTGGCTGGCGAGTTCTTCGTCCACCCGCCGCGCAGCTTCGTTCACCGCCGCGCGCACCAGGTCCTGCAGCATTTCCTGATCCTTGCCCGCGAAGACTTCCGGCTCGATGCGCACGTCCACCACCTGCTTCTGCCCGTTCATCTTCACGGTGACCATGCCGCCGCCCGCCGAAGCCTCCACCGTCACGGCGTTCACCTGCCGCTGCAAATCCTCCTGCAGCTGCCGGAACCGGGATAGCATCTGTTGCAGTGCGCTGACTTCCATAATCATTCCTTTGGCTGCCGCGTAACTCCGGTGATTCTTCCGCCGAAGCGCTGCATCACGGCACGGACCATGGGATCGCGTTCGACCTGCGCGCGCAATTCCTGCGTTCCTGCCAGTCCGCGCGGCGCTTCCGAATTCGATCCGGCTTCCAGTTTAACACAGACGCGCACCGGCCTGCCCAGCGCCTTGCTCGATGCGCCACGCACCTTCTCGATCGCGTCGCGCCCTTCCAGCAGATCCGCGAACGATCCGTTCTCCGCCGAAAAATAAAGCCGCAGCTCCGCTCCGCTCAGTTCCCATCGCTGCACGTGTTCCACCAGTTCGCCCAGAAATTTCTTCTCCGCCTGGATCAGCGCCTTGATCTCCTCCACCTTTTCCAATTCAAGGCCTTCCGCGCGCACCGCCCCGTGTCCGTTCCCGCCGGATTCCGCAGTATTCTTTTTCGCTTCNNNGCAGGCGGCGCGGAAAACGACGGAATAGGATTGTGCGCCGCGGCCGTCACCGGAGACGGAGCAGGGAAGGACGCTTTCGCCGGAGGATAGTTTGCCGGCGCGGGCGCTGCCACGGATGCCGAAGCCGCCGCGCTCACAGACATTTTGGGCGCCGTATCGCGCGCGCGCGAAGCTCCCCCCGTCCCGCCCGCCGCCGCGGACGCCGTCCCGCGCCCTATCTCCGCCAGCAGTTGTTCAAGCGGAGCCAGCCGCGCCGCATTCACCATCCGCAGCACGCCCATCTCCAGATGCACGCGCGGGTCCGGCTTGCGCCGCAAATCCTCATCCGTTTCCAGCAAAATCTGAAAATACCGCGTCAAATCCTCTTCGCTGAAGCGCCCCGCGCTTTCCGCCAGCCGCGGACGCTGCTCCGGCGTCGCCGCGATCAGCTCCGAATCCGCCCCGGCCACCCGCGCGATCAGCAGGTTGCGCATGTGCCGGATCGCTTCGCGGCAAAAATGTTGCAAATTTCGCCCTTCCTTCTGGAAACGATGCACCAGCGCCAGCGCACGGTCCGCCGACCCCGCCTCGATCGCTCCGGTCAACTCGTCCAGCGCGTCTTCCGGCACGATGCCCATCAGCTCGCGCACTTGCTGGTCGCGAATATCCTCGCCGCAGAAGGCCCGCGCCTGTTCTAGCAGCGAGAGCGCGTCGCGCAGGCTTCCTTCCGCCGCGCGCGCGATCACCGCCAGCGCTCCGCTTTCGATCTTCAAACCCTCCTTGCCGGCGATCTCCTCGATCCGTCCGGCAATCTCCGCGAAGGTCAGCGCCCGAAAATGAAAATGCTGCGAGCGCGAACGGATGGTATCCGCCAGATTTTCCGGCTCCGTCGTGGCCATCACGAAGATCACCCGGTCGGGCGGCTCCTCCAGCGTCTTCAGCAGGGCGTTGGACGCTTCCGAGGTCAGCATGTGCGCTTCGTCCAGGATCACCACCTTGGTGCGCGCCGCCGCCGGAGCGTAGCGCACCATGTCGCGCAGCTCGCGGATCTGGTCGATCCCGCGGTTGGAGGCCGCGTCAATCTCGATCACGTCGAGCGAAGCTCCCCCGGCGATCTCCTGGCAGGATGGGCATTCCCCGCAGGGGTCCGCCGTCGCGCCCTTCGCGCAATTCAGCGCCTTGGCGAGAATGCGCGCCGCCGTTGTCTTGCCTACTCCGCGCGCTCCGGAAAAAATATAAGCGTGCGCCACGCGGTTCTTTTCGATGGCGTGGCCCAGTGTTTCGGTGACGTGCGTCTGTCCCACGAGATCGCGGAAGGTTTGCGGGCGGTATTTGCGGGCGATGACCTGGTAGCTCATGCGGATTGTGGCTCCCGGCGCCGGTTCTTTCAATGAGAGGAACTTCGGGTGATCTGCGGCGCCCCCAATTTGCAGGCAGGAGCTAGTTATCCCTTCGCCCCCCCCGGGGCCGTGATCTCCGAAGGCCGGGAGATCAAGGCCACCAAAATCCGCGGCGTGGTCTCCGAAGGGATGCTCCTGGCGGAGGACGAACTGGGGCTTTCCCTGGACCATGTGGGCCTGATGGAGATCCCCCAGGACCTGCCGCTGGGGGCAGACCTGGTTGCGGCCCTTAACGTGGCGGACGCGGTCCTGGAAGTGGCCGTCACCCCCAACCGCCCGGACTGCTTAAGCATCCTGGGCCTGGCCCGGGAGGTGGCCGCGCTGCTGAACCAACCCCTGCGCCATCCGGAGGTTATGGTGGCGGAAGCCGAAGGAACCGCCCAGCCCCAGGCCCGGGTCACCATCCTGGACCCGGTGGGTTGTCCCCGCTATGCCGCCCGCTTATTGGTGGACCTGAAGGTTAAGCCCTCGCCTTTTTGGCTGAGGTGGCGCTTGCAACTCTCGGGGCTCAGGGCCATCAACAACCTGGTGGATGTCACCAACTACGTATTGCTGGAGTTTGGCCAGCCCTTGCATGCCTTTGACTTCCAAAGGCTTCAGGGTGGGGAGATCGTGGTCCGGCGCCCCCGGGCCGGCGAGGGGCGGTTTGTCACCCTGGATGGGCAAGAGCGATCCCTGGATGCCGAGACCCTGCTAATCTGCGATGGCGCCCAGCCGGTGGCCCTGGCCGGCATCATGGGCGGGTTGGAGTCCGAAGTAACCGGGGACACAGAGCAGGTGTTAATTGAGAGCGCCTATTTTAACCCCCGCACCATCCGCCGTACGGCCAAACGCTTGGGATTAAGCACCGAGGCCTCCTATCGCTTTGAGCGGGGGGTGGACCCCGACGGGGTGATCCACGCCCTGGAACGGGCTGCCCAGCTCATGGCCCAGGTGGGGGGCGGCCGGGTGGTCTCCGGCCGACTGGACGAGTACCCCAGTCCCATTTACCGTCCCCGCTTGTGTCTGCGCGTCTCCCGGACCAACCAGGTGCTGGGCACCGCCTACTCCCAGGAGCAAATCTCCGGGCTCCTCAGGCGTCTCCATCTGCCCGCGGTAATCCTGGAGGCCGATACCCTGGAGGTGGAAGTCCCCTCGCATCGGGGTGATCTGGAGCGGGAGATCGACCTCATCGAGGAGGTTGCCCGCCTGGGAGGCTATAAGGCGATTCCCGTCACCCTACCCCAGGGGGTGGTGGCCACCCACCGGCCGGACCCTGAGGTGCGGCTCCGCCAGGAAGCCAAGCAGCAACTCCTGGGTATGGGATTCTTTGAGGTGATCACCTATTCCTTTCAACCGGAGCGCCTGGGAGCCCTGCTAAGTGAGGCGGAGCCCGCCGCGGCGCTGCGCCTGGCCAATCCCTTGAGCGAAGAGCAGGCCTTGATGCGCGCCTCTCTGCTCCCGGGCCTCTTAGACACCTTGCGGCGCAATACTTTGAAGCAGATCCAGGACCTCCGCCTCTTCGAGCTTTCCAAGATCTTTTTCCCCCAGTTGGGTGCGGAGTTGCCCCGGGAAGAGACGCGGCTCACCGGGGTGATGTACGGCGCCCGGTAGGAAGGCTCCTGGCTGGCCCCCCCAGAGCCCCTGGAGTTCTTCGGCCTGAAAGGGGTGGTGGAGACCCTGCTCACGAGCCTGCTCATCCCGGAAGTGACCTTTAAGGGCGATGCGCTGCCCTCCTGGCTGCGGCAGGGGGCCAGAGTTTATTCCCAGGACCAGGATTTAGGGGTTTTGGGGGAGCTCCAGCCGGAAATTGCCGAGAAGCTCGACCTGGAGGGACCGATTTTCGTTTTCGACCTTAACTTTGAAGCCCTGGCGGGCGCGGTCCAGGCCTTTCCCCTGTTTACTCCCCTGCCCCGTTACCCCGGGGTTTATCGGGATATCGCCCTGGTATTGCCAGAAACCGTGCCCGCGGCCCGGGTGGCTAAGAGATTGTACCATCATGGTTCCCCCTTGCTGGTGGAAGCGCAGCTCTTCGATGTCTATACCGGCGACCCCATTCCCCCTGGAAAGCGCAGCCTGGCCTTCCGGCTCTGTTATCGAGATTCCGAGCGCACTTTGACGGATGAGATCGTCAACCGCAAACATGAGGCCGTGGTAAAGGCCCTGAAAAAGGAACTGGGAGCAAAACTCCGTTAAGGTGTGGGGTGGAAGAAGACTTCCCCAAAAAGCAGTTTTACACCATCGGCGAAGTGAGCCACCCCACCGGGGTGAGACCCCATGTGCTGCGGTACTGGGAGGGCCAGGGGCAGAAGTTCGAGACCTGGTTCTACTGGGCGAAGGGAAAGTCCTTCACCTTCATGGAGGGGAAGAAGGTCAGCCAGGGCGCCTTCCCGCCGAAGAAGAAGGCCGGCTCCAGCTCATCTTCGAAATCAAGCGCCTCAGGGATGAGGAAAAACTGACCCTGGCGGCCATGCGCCGCCAGCTCAACCCCCAGCTCCGGGGCGGACCGGTCAGCCCCCCGCCCCTGGCTCCCCCCTCTCCCGAAAACCAGGCCCTGGCCCTGCTGCAGACCATCCGGGACGAACTTCTGGCCTTAAAAGCCCTCCTGGAATAAGTAGTGGGGGGAGGAAGCCGGGGGGCCCAGTTCCCGGCCATTTCTCAAGATCTGCCCCCCAAGTCAAAGAGAATCCCCTCGAGAACTGCTTATTTTTATTTTTAATCTCTGGGAAAAATTGGCCCAAACATCATAACCATTTGATTATTCTTATAAAATAAAACACGAGAAAAATTAATCTCCTTTGCCTTAAGTCAAAGCGCCATCCGGCCGCAAGGATTAACCTGGGAACATGCACCATGGGTGGACTCATTGCCGCCTATAAAGTTATTAAAACCAACTAGGGAGGGAACTATGTTTTGCTATCAATGTGAGCAAGCCGCCAAGGGTGAGGGCTGCACGGTTTTGGGAGTTTGCGGCAAACAACCCGAGGTGGCCGCGCTGCAGGATTTACTGATTTACAGTCTCCAGGGTCTGTCCCTGGTGGCCGTGGCTGGGCGCCAGGTAGGAGTGAGCAACCGGGAAGTCAACGTCTTTACCTGCAAGGCCTGCTTCTCTACCCTGACCAACGTGGATTTTGACCCCCAGCGCTTCGTGGAGCTGATCCATCGTAGTGTCCAGCTCAGAGAGAGCCTGAAGGCCAAAGTTAAGGCAGCCGGCGGCCAAGTGGATTTTCCGAAAGGGCCCGCGACCTTCAAGCCGGAAGCCACCCTGGAGGGGATGCTGGAGCAGGCGGAGGCGGTGGGCCTGAAGTCGTACCCGGCTGACAGCGCCATGGAGCTCCTGGATGCCGGCAACACCGGGAGATACGGCCACCCCGTGCCCACCCAGGTTCCCCTGGGGCACAAGAAGGGGAAGGCCATCCTGGTCTCCGGGCATGATTTGCTGGATCTGGAAGAAATCCTGAAGGCGAGCGAAGGCAAGGGAATTTACGTATACACCCACGGGGAGATGCTCCCCACCCACGGCTACCCGGGCCTGAAAAAATACGCCCACTTCTATGGTCACTATGGCACCGCCTGGCAGAACCAGGCCAAAGAATTTCCCAAATTCCCCGGGGCCATTGTCATGACCACCAACTGCCTCCAGCGGCCCCAGGAAGTCTATGCCGACAATCTCTTTACCACCGGCCTGGTGGGCTGGCCGGGTATTACCCATATCAAGGATCACAACTTCCAGCCGGTTATTGATAAGGCCCTGGCCCTGCCCGGCTTCCCGGAAGACACAGACGGCCCCTTTGTTATGGCCGGTTTTGCCAGAAATGCGGTGATGTCCGTGGCCAACCAGGTGATCGAGGCCGTGAAGCACAAAAAGATCCGCCACTTTTTCCTGGTGGGGGGCTGTGACGGCGCCAAGCCCACCCGGAATTACTATACCGAGTTCGTGGAAAAGGTCCCTAAAGATTGCGTGGTCTTAACCCTGGCGTGCGGCAAATTCCGCTTCTTTGACAAAGAAATGGGCGACATTGGCGGCATTCCCCGGCTGCTGGACATCGGCCAGTGCAACGACGCCTACTCGGCGGTGCAGATCGCCGTCGCCCTGGCCCAGGCCTTTAATATGGACGTCAATGAACTGCCCTTGTCCCTGATCCTCTCCTGGTATGAGCAGAAGGCCGTGGCCATCCTGTTGAGCCTGCTTTATCTGGGAATTAAGAACATGCGCCTGGGCCCCAGCCTGCCGGCGTTCGTCACGCCCAACGTGCTGGAGGTGCTGGTGAAGAATTTCAACATTAAACCCATTACCACCCCGGAGGAAGACCTGAAGGCGATACTGGGTTGAGAATAGCGGGGAGGGGGCTAAGGGCCGTAGGCCCTTACTCCTACCCTCCATCCCGCAATATTTTCGTTAGGCTGGCAAAGTCGAGGTAATATCTGGAGTTTGCCAGCCTAACGCTGCGGGCCAGAAAGTTCCAGGTAAGAGGACCTTCCCCTTTTTCTGAAGGAGTCTCCTCGAACTCACTGAGGCCCTTGTCATGGTCGAGCCCCACCACACAGACACCTCGCCATGGAGTCCCTTCAGTTACCCGGTGTTTCGGTCGCTGTGGATTGCCACGGTGGCCTCCAATATTGGGACCTGGATGCAAAGCGTGGGCGCGGCCTGGCTCATGACCTCCCTTTCCAAGTCGGCGGTAATGGTGGCCCTGGTGCAAGCGGCCTCGATGCTGCCCATGTTTATCCTGTCCCTGCCCGCCGGGGCCCTGGCCGACTTTGTGGACCGGCGCCGGCTCCTGCTGGTCACCCAGACCTGGATGCTGGCCGCGGCCGCGATTCTTTGGGCCCTCACCTTC
>JAIQGC010000145.1 GCA_020072805.1 Terriglobia bacterium | reverse complement strand
ACCAGGGCAGGTCGGTGCCGAACACGATCCTCTTCGAGGAGGCCTGCTCTACCATGAACTCAATGATTCCGTTCACCTGAAGGCAGGACAGAAAGAGGTGTAATGTATGCTACAGATCCAGCGGGATATGCTGTTAAATATGGACTTCATTTAGAAAATACTCAGGCAATGGTTGGTGCATTAAATGGGACACAGCCTGCACCGCAATTAGGGCCAGCCCAACCACAACCAAATCTTAATGTTGCACCACAAAATCACACACAAGGAAATACAGATAATGTTTCAGCTCAACCGCAAGCAGGAGTGCCAGCTAGTCCTATAAATGGAATGTTATGAAAGAAGAAAAAAACATTAGAAACAAAATCTTTGATCTTGTAAAAGGAACTTTACAAAAACAAGTAACTGGAACTCCTGAGTTTTTAGGCCCATATGCTCCTAATTCTTTTGCTGCAAAGATACAAAATGCCAAAACTGATGAAGAAAGAATTAGATTAATAGGTAGTTTGGGTATGAGTTTAGGAGCAGATGTGCAACCTATTAGTGGTGTATCAATTTCTTCTCTTCCTGCAAAAGGAAGTGTGGAGCAAATCGCTGAAAGCGGTGGTGGATGGCAATCGGGAACAAAAGCAATATTTGATAATGCTTTATTGCATGGAGATAAGGCAGCGGTTCAAAGACTTTTGCCTTTTGTGCCACAAAATTATCAAGCAAGATTTGCAACTGAAATAAATAATCTTTTGAAAGGAGTAGAAGAGACTTTTCAGGGAACAGGGGTTGTTCCTGCTCCTCCTAATGCAACAGGATCTAAGTTATGGGGTTGGTAGAAAGGTATATAATTAAGTAATGGAAAAACCAATCTCTACAAATGATTCAATGAAGACTCTTGAGAAAGAAAGAGCTAAAAAGAAAGCATATCCAAAAGGAAAAAAAGCTGAACATAAAATTACTAAGGTAATGGATGAATGGAAATCAGGTGAGTTACATAGTGGAAGTAAACATGGACCAGTGGTTAAAAGCCAGAAACAGGCGGTTGCAATAAGTCTGAGTTCTGCTCGTAAGGCTTCTAAAGGTTGACAATTATTGCTTCAGGTATTACAATAGCGATATGATTATAGTCAAATGTCGTTATTGCCAAAAGGTATTTAGGGGAGTACGTAAAACTACTGTTTTTTGTAGCAGGCATTGCCAGAGTTGTTACTTGTCACATGAAGGTATTAGTGGGAGGAAAAGGCACGGAGTTTATAAGAAATGTGTTGTGTGTAAACGGAGATATTATGTCCCACAAGGCAGAAAACATAGTGCTGTCTATTGTTCTAGAAATTGTCTTGCAAAAGATCTCCTCAGTAAATATACTTCCATTTATGGATTTAAGAAATCTGACCAACCATTGCATAAATACAAATCAATAAACATAGATGGTAAAAGAGTGCGAGAACATAGATATTTAATGGAGCAAAAAGTTGGTAGAAAGTTAACAAAAAACGAACATGTCCATCATGTAAATGGTGATTCGCTTGATAATAATTTAGATAATTTAGAAATCCTCACAAATTCTGAGCATCAAAAAATTGAATATAAATTACGAAATCCTTGACCGTGTGTTATACTAAATTATAAATATGGATCCTAATAAGGCCAATCCCCAAGAACCTAAAGTAGAAACTCCTGTTGAGAAAAAAGAAGCTGAATATTCTAATGAAGAATTACATAGGGAATCAATGAATGAGATTGCTAAAAATGAAGAACTTCCTAAAGAGGAACCAAAAGTAGAAGAAAAACCAGAAGAAACTCCAAAAGTAGAAGAAAAAAAGATTGAACCAGAAGAATTAGTTGAACAAATTGCTACAAAAGTCAAAGAGAAACTAACTCCTGAAGAAAAAAAGGTAGCTAAAAATAAATATGAAGAGTTTTTTGAGAAAACTGTGGCTGAAAAAGGCAGAGAGCCCAATTGGGCTGAAGTATCCCAGTTTTTAGAAGATCAGGCTGTTGCCAGAATGGAAGAAAAACAAAAAGAAGCATGGGAAGCTCAGGAAAAGATAAAAACTGAAGAAAATATAGCTCGTGAAGCAATGACTAAGAGATTTGATGCTCAGGTAGATGAAGAAATAGAAGAAATTTACAAATCAGGTAATTTAACTGCTGTTAAAGATTCCAATAACCCAAGTGACCAAGGAGTCTTAGAAAGAAAAGCATTATTTCAGGCAATGTTAGATGAAAACATAAAACGTAATGCCCAAGGAAAAGAACCAATATTATCAGTTGCTAGAATCTTCTATGGGGGATATTACACTAAACCCAATGCACAACCAGCTGGTGTTGAGGCTCCTATTTCTATGGGTACAGGAACACCAAGTGGAGGTGGGGAGGAACAGGAAATTAACTATATGAAAGATATTAAAAAGCCTTGGTCATTTTTCAAACAAATACGGTCTAGATAGTTGACTTCATAGTTTCTTGATGGTATACTTCTCTTAACGATTCTTTTACCTGTGTAGCATGGTTCGCCAGAGCTACTAGTAGTGACTGTATACAAAATTAAGGGGGATGTGCTAGCTCAACATCCCCTCACAGGTAAAGGAATTGTTATCCACATGAAATATATTCCCCTTACTCAGGGTAAAAAAGCTATTGTTGATGATGAGGATTTTGAGTGGCTTTCTAAATGGAAGTGGTATTTCCAGATTGGGAATAATGGAAAGTATAAATATGGTGGTTATGCTTGTAGAACTTCAAAATGTATACGGATGCATAGGGTGATAATGAAGGCTTCTAAAGAATTTGAGGTAGATCATATAAATGGAAATAGATTAGATAATAGAAAAAATAATTTACGGTTAGTCAATAGGTTTCAACAAAATCAAAATTCTATTAAAAGAAGGGATAATACAAGTGGATGTAGAGGAGTAAATTTTTTCAAACCAAGACAAAGATGGGTAGCTCGTATTCAATATATGGGTAAAAGAATTTCATTGGGATATTTTAAGGACAAAATAGACGCAATTAATGCTTATAAAGAAGCTAGTAAAAAATATTTTGGTCAATATGCTAGACAGGTCTCTTGACACGTATGTTATTCTTAAATTAGAAAGGTTCATATAGAACCGCCTCACAAAGGCGGTTTTTTATTGTAAAAATATACTACATTGAGTTATGATGGCATAGCATACGGAAATAGGGTAGACAACTTTAATGAACGTAAGCTTCATGGCAAGGTTGTTGATAATCTTTTAAATGCTCCAACTATGTATTCAAGGGTACTTTCTAAGGGCCAGCCTTTTGTTGGCAAAACAATGGATTGGGCAGTTGATGTGGTTTCTGATACTCAAGGAGAATTCTTTGTAGGGCTAGAAACTCTTAATTCTTCAGCAGTTAGTTCAACTATTCCTCTTTCATTTGCTCACACAGCATTTACCCAGCCTAAAGTTGGCATAATGCTTGAGAGTTTTGCAAACATAGGTGAAACAGCAACTATTGATCTTGATGTATTTAAGTATGAAAAGGCGGCTGCTGAGGCATTACAAAAACTTGGAACTGCAGTTTATGCAGATGGTACTGCAAATAGACCTAATGGCTTGGGCTTAATTGTTGATGATTCAGGAACTATTGGAGGTCAGGCAAGATCAACTTATTCCCAACTTAATGCAACAGATACTGCATCAGGTGGAACATTCACCTTAGCAAAATATGCAACTTTGGATGATGCAACCCGTGCAGCATCACTTATGGGTACTACTACAAATATTGCAGTTACAACAAAAACGGTGTTTTCCTTAATTGAACAACTATTAACTCCAGCAGTTAGAAATGAATATAGCTCAATAGGATTCCCAAAGATGGGAGTTAGGGCAATGACAGTAACCCGTGGAGATCAAGCTCAAGCAGGAAATATGTTCTTGACCATGAATTTAAGAGGCAAGCCAATAGTTGCAGATGATTTTTGTACAACTGGTTATCTATATTTACTTAATGAAGATTCATTTGGCTGGTTTGGAAGAAGTTTAGTTTCCGATGAATGGAAGCCATTTGTAGAGAAAGTTGATCTAGGCACAATGAAGGCCTATGAAGGAGTTGGAGCTGAATCTCTTGATCTTCCTTCAGAATACAATGGCTGGTTTTATCAAAAGCCAATGGTACTTCCTAATCAGGCAGGAACAATCAGCAGATTTTATGTAGTAGGTCAAATGTGTACATGGGAACCAAGACGTAATGGTAGATTGACAGGAATAACAGGAGTTTAATATGAGAACATTATCAGGGCCAACATTTATAACAGATTTAGATCTTTACTCATACAGTACAGTAAAGGAACATGATCTTGGGCAATTAGCTCAAACATCAGATGGCAGGAAGTTTAGATACTGTAAGGCAGTTGCAACAACTGTAACAGGAGATGTATATGGAAGTGCTGGACAAGATTCACAATTCCAGTCTATGGCAGTTCCAGCAGTTTTAGCTATTGGATCAACTGCAATTACAGTAACTAATGGAACAACCGCAGTTGCAGCTAATGACTTTGATGAAGGATATTTGATGGTATCTTCTTCAACGGGTATCGGACAATCCTCAAGGATTTTATCCCATACCACAGGAGTAAGCGGGGCATCAATTACTTACACAATTGAAGATCCATTAAAAGTTGCTCTTGCAACAACCAGTAAAGTTACAGTTGTTAAAAATCCATATGATGATGTGATTATTCAGGCAGTTACACCAGTTGCACCTGCAGTAGGAATATCACAATTTGCAATTCCAACAGGAGATTTTGGATGGATTCAAACAGGTGGGCCTTGTGCAGCTCTTTGGGATGTCTCAGTTGCAGCAGTTGATACTCTTGGGGTTTCACCTTCTACAACAACTGCAGGTTGTGTAACAGTATCTACAACAGGATTTATGCAAATTGGGTTCTCTATGCAGGTAGTTCCAGTATCTGCTTATGTAGGGCCAGTATTTTTGACAATAGATTAACGATTTGACGAGAACGGATCAGTGAGCTGACTATTCAGGAATCGTAAAGGAAAAACCCCTTTATGAGGGGTTTTTTAATGAATATGGTAAAAGACAAAGAAGAAAAAAAAGAAGTTAAAAAAGAGGCACCTGTTTTTACAGGTGATGTAGAGTTTTCAGATCGTATGAAGGCAAAAGCGGAAAAGGAAAGCAAGAAATAAAATGACAAATGCGGCAAATGATATTCCAACACTAAGATTTGGTAATAAAATTTACCCTCAAAACTTAATTGAATTTGGTACTCCACTTTCAACAGGTCGTGTTTGGTTTGTGGATGGAGACAAATCAACTGGTCAGGCAGGTGCAACATGGGAAGATGCTTTTTCTACAATTCAGGCAGCAATTAACGCTGCTTCTTCAGGAGATGTTATTTATATTGCTGAAAGGACAATTCCTGTTGTTAATGGGAGTTTGGGAAGTGTAGGAACTGATCCAATTAGTTATGATGAGCATTTAACAATTCCTAATAGTAAATCAAGCTTGTCCTTAATCGGAGTAAGCCGTGGATTAACTCAAGGTGGACTTCCACAAATTAAACCTACTACAACTGTAACAGGAGATATTCTTCAAATTAAAGCAGCAGGTTGTCTTATTGCAAATCTTGGTTTCAACGGAGCAGGTTTAACAGCTGATACAGGAGCTAATGGGATTGAACTTTATGATGATGGCGGTTTGACTGCATCTACTTTTGGAACAACTATTATGGGTTGTCATTTCAAGAGCTTAGGAAGAGGACACGCAGGAGCTGCAGCAGCCATTGATGCTCCACTTGGTGCTTCATGGCAATTAAGGATTCAGGATAATAGATTCCATAATTGTCTAGTTGGAATTGGTTTTGATACAACTTCAACTGATAGAGGACAAGATATAGTGATTACGGGAAATTCATTTAGTTCAACAGTAAATACCAATGTTGACTGTGATATATTCTTGAAAGGTTTAGCTGGTGGTTGTGAAGGAATTGTAATTGATAATAATATGTTTGCAACAGTTGATGTTCCTACTCACTCTGGTGGAGCAAGTCAAAGGTATCTTGATTTAACAGGGTGTGAGGGTATTTTGTCTAATAACTTTTTCGCTTGTAAAACGGGAACAGAAGATACTCCAGTGACCTTTGGAGCAACAACCCATACAGCAGGTATTGTTCCAGCAACAGTGAGGATGGCGGGTAATTATGGTGAGGCTGCAGTTGGAAGTAAAGCAAACGGATTCGGGGATATTTATAGACAAGATTAACTTCTTTCGAATGTTATAATTAGTTAATGGATGATATTTATACTCATACTTATGACTTTAGTGTTGGAGTTAATGGTGAGAAAAGTATTACAGGAGAGGCTGAATTTAACACTGATGGTCTTGCTTCTTACAAAATAACTTCCAGTTCTGATCCCCTTCCCCATGGCACACTTCAATTTTTTATTGAGGTTATGGATTTAATACACAAAATATACAAAGAAACAGGTGGAATTAAACTCCTAAGAGTCAAAAGAAAGGTGGTATAATTAAGATATGAAAGGAGAATACTAATACGCCAACTACAGTACAAGCCTTCAGTAGAGATGCAAATAGAGTACCTATTACACAAAATGGGTTATTAGTTACCAAATCATTCACTTTTGTAGGAGATGGAGCAGCAGTTGCGGTTCCACTTTTTAGTGTTACAGGAGTAGTTGAGATTCTTGCATTATATGGAATAGTTACTACAGCATTAGGTTCAAATCATACTGCAGCCCATTGGAGGATAAATGACCAGACTGCTACAACTCAAGTAATTACAGCAGCAGCAGGAACAACTCTTTCTTCTTTTAAGGCAGGATCGCTTCTTGCAAGAACAAGTGTTGTAACAGTAGCCTTAGTAGGTAAAAACTCAAATACAGGATTGGTTGATGATCCAGTTGCAGCAACTTCAGTAGGATATTTTATGCCATTCACAGTCACTCAAAAGGCGGCAGGAGTAGAGACAGACATTGAGTATGTTTATACAACAAATAATGCTTCAGGTGGAGTAATTAGATTCTATTGTGGTTTTGTTCCCCTTTCAGATGATGCGACAGTGACAGCTTTATAAACTAAATGATTAATATAGATATCCCAGATAGGGATAATAGTTCCAAGTCTCTTTTCAACCCACTTTCTACTGATTTTGTAACCCATATTCGCAATGACTACAATGTCAACAAAGAATATGTGATACCTTCTATGGAAATTATTACCTATCCTACTTATTTGGCTGAAAGAATTGAAAAAGATTTAATAACTGCTATTAAAAATGCCAGAAATATAAATCCACTTATTGAATCAGAAACAAAAAAAATAAAAGAAGAAATAGAATTAAAATGAATTTAGACAATTTGTATTCTTTAATTGAGCAGATTGAAAGAGAATTAGATGTTATTTCTGCATTGGGTACTAAAAATATTCAAGAGGCAACTTTTCTTGAAGAAAAAGATGCTAAATTACGAAAGTTTGAACAAGAATTAAATGATAAAAGTCTAAAAATAGAGAAAGAAAAGAAGAATTTAGAGAAAGAAAATGAGAATATCTCTCAAAAACTTCAAGAAATAGATGTAAATTCACAAAAATTAGCTAAATATCAGGATTTAAAAGAAGAAACTACTCTAAAATTAAAAGAATTAGATGAAAAGATAGAAAAATACGCTGATTTACAAAAAAGAGAGGATGCTATTCAAAAAGAGAGAGATCGTCTCAAAAAAGAAGCTCAAATAGATAGACAAAGAAAAGAAGTTCTTGATATCCGTGAGGCAAAATTGAAAGTGACCCAAGATAGACTCCAACAAAGATTAGAAATTTCCTGATGCTATAATTAAGGTATGGCACAGTCTCCTCGTGGTGATTCAAGAGAAATAGCGGTTGGTTTCAAATCTGACTTAGCCAATACCTATGTACCTTGGGAGGGAAACCCATCAACTAAAGCTGGATATGTAGAGGTAAAAGCTGGAGTCATAGATATTAATGCTTTAACTACAATTTATAACAACACAAAAACAGTTCCCACTGGTACTGCTGAGGCAATTGCTGGAAGTCAAGTTATTCACTCAGTTACTGTTAAAGCACTTTCAACAAATACTGTAGCAGTTTATATAGGAGGAACTGGAGTAACTACAACAACAGGATTTGAACTCTTAGCAGGAGAGTCAATTTCTTTGGATATATCAAATTTAGCAACAGTATTTTGCATATCTGGATCAGCTAGTCAAATTATTAGATTTATTGCAATATGACAAGAACAAAAGCAGAATTAGGAATAGCAAGTCTTGATTCTCGTTATGTAACATTAAACCAATCTACTCCACAAACAATAGGAGATACAATTAATAGACTGGCTAAGCTCTGGGCAACAGAGATAACAGTTACTAATGCAATCACTGGTTCGGTTACAGGTAATGCCGGAACTGTTACTACAAATGCAAATTTAACATTGCCTCTTTAATTGGAAACAAAATTTATCCAGCTTCAGATTCAGTAACTGCAATTCAAATAAATAAGGCAAATGGATCAACAAATGTTCTTGATGTTGATACAACAAATGGAAGAGTAGGAATTGGGACAGCAAGTCCTAATTATTTATTAGATGTAAATGGAACTGCCAATGGCACTGATTTACTTGCGGTAAACTCACTTACTGTTGGAAATGGTACTGTAAATCCTCAACTTTTTTTTTTTTTTTTTCAATCTAATGCAATAACAGGAATATTTATGAATGTTGCTGGAAATGGTCAGTATGCCAGAGGTTTTATTGGTTGGCAGAGGGCCAATGGATCACTGGCAAATCCTACTCCTTTGGTAGCAAATGATTCACTTGCATCTTTCACTATCTATGGACATAATAATAATGGAACTACGTATAATCAGGGTGCATTTATAGAAGCATTTGCTACTGAGAATTGGAGTCTTACAAACGCAGGTTGTCTTTTAATCTTTGGATCTACAGCAACGGGAACTACAAATGTTGTTCCATCATTGTCTCTTTTAGGCCCGAAAATCGGGATTGGAGGGGTAACTGCTCCTACTAATATGGTTTCTTTAGATGGTCAGGCTGCAAGAACTATATGGATGGAGAGAAATTACACTTCTAATACTGCTGGAAATACTTTGACAGTCCAAGGAGGGGGAGCAACATCAGGAGCCACAAATAAAGCAGGTGGAGATTTGATTTTAGCAGCAGGATTAAGTACAGGAACAGGTGAATCTGGAGTAAAAATTCAAAGTTCTCCAGCAGGAGGATCTGGAACAGGAGATAATGCTCTTGCTACACAATTTCAAGTATTGGGAAACAAAATTGGGTTTTTTACTGTTACTCCTGTTGTGAGACAAACTCAAGGAGCAACACTTACCAATAATGTGACAGCAGGAGGCTCAGCAAATACTCTTGCTAATTACACAAGTTTAACAATATATTCGACTGATGCAGCAGCAATCCGTAATGACATTTATCAATTGGGTCAGACATTGAAAACTGTTGTAGATGCTTTAAGGTTGTATGGTTTATTAACCTAGAGGAGGTGAATTGAAATGGCAGTTCCAAATTTGACAAATTACAATATTAAAAAAATTAAGGGACTAATATCTATCCAAAAAGTGGATGACAAAAATTATGCTATTGGCACAAAACAATTTGATCCTGATGATGGTACAGAACTTCCTATGCAAGTAATTGGTGTTACAATAACTGAAGTGGATAAGGCAATTGTAGATAAACAAAAAGAACTTACTGAATTAACTGATTTTGAGAAAGATTTAATTGCTGTGGTATAATAAATCATAAATGAAAAATATCATTCTCCCCGCAAAAGAACTCCGTTTATTATCAAGCCAGTTGCAAAATTTTAATACTGGTTATACTGTACCTCAAATAAGATCACTAGATAAAGTAATTAGAATTATGGAAACCACACTAGAACCTTTTGAAGAGAAATTAAAAAAGATTTTAACAAAGGTTAGTGAAGGAAATGAAAAAGAAAGAGATATTAAAAAACAACAAGAATTAGAAGAATTTATGAAATCTGAAGGAGAAAAAGCTGTTAGTTGTTCTTTTGAAGATGTAGATTTTGAGTTTATTAAGTTGGTTTGGGAAAAAATGGCAACTTTAAGTGGTCAAAAAGAAGCAAGAGAGGCAATACTAAAAATTGATGATGCAATTCAAGGAGCTAAAGAGCCAATTTTTACCAATGGTGATGAAAAAAAGAAATTAGTTAATTAAAATGGATCCACAAAAACAAGATCAATTTGATGCAACCAATATATTTGGAGTCAGAAGGCCACTTTCTACCAAGGAAGAAATATTCCACAGGGAGCTTGAAAGAAGAAGTTTTGATATTATCAGAATCAAAAATCCAGACAATCAGGATTTTTTTGCAGAGTGGGATAAAAGATATTGGAAAGTTCCAGCACAAGGAACATTAGATGTTCCCCGTTATGTTGCTATTAAATACTGCAAAGACAAAGCAGTAGATACTATTAACAAACTTAATCAAAAAATGCACGATCAAGAGATGGAAGAAAGGAATAAGAAAGGTTTTACCGCATTTGAGAGCAAATGGCATGAAGAACAGGCAACTTATACACAACCAAGATATCCTAAAACCAATGACAAGGAGTTATTGACTAAACTATATAGTGAGTATTGGGTAGGTCTTGTATATGAATATGGTAAAGATCAGCCACAACAAGTTATGAATCAGGCAACAGAAGAACTAGACATGACCCCGATTGAGCTTAAAATCATTAAAGAAATGGAGGGAAGAAGGGTGGATATGGGTACACCTGCACCTGTTCAGTCAGAGATGACTCCTGGTGCATTTAGTGAACCTACCAAGGCTACCCAACCGCCATTGTATGTATCAAAGGCAGACCTTGCCAAAGAAGTTACCATAGAAGATGCAAAACCAACAAAATCTAAGAAATAAAATTAGTTTACTTTTTGGCCTTCCTGCAATGAAGATGCCTTGGAGTCTTTATTTGGCTCAATTAAATGAAGCAGGAAAACTTACTGCAAGATCCACTATGGATATTTTAACTGTAGTTTTAACTTCAATGGAGGAACAGGAGGAGAAGATAAAATCACTCCAACCCGAAAAGACTATTCAAATGGAGGCAGATGAGGAATCAAAATCAAAAATTCCAGAGGCAATTAAAGATACTCCAAAATCCCAAAAACCTTTAAAGTAGATGATATGATTAATCATGGCTTCTAGATATTGGATTGGAGGAACGGGAAGTTGGAGTAATACTGCTCATTGGTCAGTATCAAGTGGTGGGGCAGGAGGCGTAGCTATTCCTACTTCTTCAGATGACGTTTTTATAGATTCTAGTTCAGGATTTGGAAGTGGGGGAACGATAACATTGGATGGAGGTGGTACCGGTTTCCACGATTTTACTTCCATTTCGGGACATACTTACACAATAGACGGTATAACAAATACCATTGCCCTAGATTGTTATGGGGATTTAACACTTGAGGCAGGAATAACATTTAATACCATTTTAACTTTTGGTTCAGAAGAAATCTGCAACATCACCACTGCTGGCGTGGTTATTCAAACCATTGTAGGTTATCCTTCCATTTCTTTTAACGGTGGGGGGACTTATGTTATCCAAGATAATCTAGAACTAACTGGTCAGTTTTATCTTGAGAGTGGTACATTTGACGCAAACAACCACAACATAACTGCTGATAATTTTTACTTCTTTGCGGACACAGGACTTACGCCCACCGTTGTTATGGGGAGTGGAATCTGGGAAGTTACTGGTTGTGGTGATGCGTGGAAAGTATCAGAGAATAATGGTGAGGTTGTTACTATAACTCCCGAAACTTCTACAATAAAACTTACTGACACAACAGTTGAAAATAAAACTTTTACTGGGGCTGGTAAAACCTACAATAATTTATGGATAAATGTCGGCAGTGGCAGTGGTGATGTTTTAATTTATGGTTCAAATACTTTTAACGATTTAAAAATAGATGCCAATGTCTATGCTAGGTTTAGTGGCGGAACTACCCAAACTCTTAATACTTTTTCGCCTCAAGGGTACGCGGATAATCTAGTAATTCTTGATAATATCGAAGGTTTGGGAATACAGTTTAATCTTTCCAAGACTTCAGGGATAGTTAGTTGTGACCATCTTGATATAAGTAATTCCAATGCAATAGGAGGAGCAACTTGGTATGCAGGTACACATTCTGTTGATACAACCAATAGACTTTCTTATCCTTTTAATTCTAGTAGATTTTTCTCCATCTTCTAAATTAGTAATGTTATAATTAACTAGAAGGTCATATAGGCCACGATTTACCTCGTGGCTATTTTTGTAAAGAAAGGAAAATTTGAGACTTACATATTCAGACATTAAAACCCGCCATTTTACTAATATAGGAAAATACTCTCAAGAGACAGATGCTGCATTATTGGCTGATTTTAATAGTAATCTGGGTTCAAGATACCAGCTAATCTTAGCCAATATTGCCAGTTATATTAATCAAGAATCTCAAACTGCCTCAACTGTTGCTACTCAGCAATATTATCACTATCCAGTGGGAATCCAGAGTATTGATAATATGACAATCACTATTGGTTCATATAAATACACCCTATCACCGATTTATAGCCAGACTGCGTGGAATCAACTAAATGCACTAACAATTCAACCTACTGCAATTACTCAGTTTTACTTCCCAAGAAGAGATGATTTTGGTCTTTGGCCTATTCCGCAGGCAGTTTACACAATAACATTTAATGGTTTTATGAGGGATAGAAACTTACTGGTTGCTGATGCATCAAATGGAACTGTCACTTTAACTAATGGATCAGCAACTGTTACTGGTGTAAGCACTTCTTTTACTGAGGCTATGGAGGGAAGATGGTTTACTGTTACAACAACATCTCAGCAAGGACAAGGGTACTGGTATAGAGTAAGTTCAGTAACTTCTACTACTGTTTTAACTTTAGAAACTGTTTGGGCTGGATCAAATGCTGCTGCTGTTAATTACAGGATAGGTGAATCTCCTGAACTTCCAGAAGAGGCCCATATTTTACTTCCTGATGGAACAGCTAGTAATTATTATGGCGGGTTAAGAAATGACCAAACCACTGCAAGTATTTTTGATAATTTATTTTGGACTGGTAGTAGGTCTAATACTTCAAGAGACAAAAATGACAAAAATATCTCAGCAGGTCTTATTGGACTAATTCATAATTATGAAAATAGAGACAGAAGTAATTTGATATATAAAGTAAGAGGACCAATGAGTCCTTACTGGAAAGTTTGGAGCACTACTTTAAGCTGATATGTATGAGCAAAACATTAAAAACATGGGAAAATTGGGGTGGAGGAATATCGGATTATAGACATTCTAGTCCAATTCCTGACTCATACTACTTTGGCCGTTCCATTGATGTAAGAACAGAACCCCACCATGTAATGATCTTACCCTGCACTATCAAAGAGTCAGGAACAATAATTACAGATTTAATTAAATGGGGAGATATCTATAATCCCTCTCTTGATGTTTATTTCTATGGCAACACTGGCAACTTTTACAAAAGAACTTCTAGTAGAGTTTATTCTTTACTCAGAACCATAAACAATTCTCATGGAAACGGACTAGCTTACAATCCTGAAGATAACTTTTTTTACTACACTACAGATAAAACTATCGGGAGATTTGGCAATATGACATCAGCTTCTCCTCAGTTTAGTGATGATTTTTTAGGTGCTCAAGGTGGAGTTCCCTTAAATACTAACTCACTTGATTTAGAGTCAGGATCATCTCAATATGCCTATAGAGCAGATACTGCATCTCTTTCAATCACAGGAGATTTAGCAATAGAGGCACAAATTAAACCTGAGTCGCTTCCCACAGTTGGTAACACTATGACACTTGTTTCTAAATGGAACGGATCAGGAGATCTTAGAAGTTATAAATTTGATATTGCTTGTATATCAGGATATTTTGGAGGCGGAGGAGATGGTGCATTAACAATATCAACAGATACTGTTGAGGCTCCTATTGATTCTGCTTGTACTGGAACAACTGGAACCACGTCTTTATCTGCTACCAATGCTTCTTTTGCAACAGATCAGATTGTTTTAATTCATCAATCAAGAGGAAGTGGGGCTGGTACTTGGCAAAGAAATACTATTGCAGGTTATACAGCAGGTACGATAACTTTACAAAATGCCCTTAATGCAACCTATATATCAGGAGCACAAGTAAGAGTATTAAAACAATATACAAATGTAACCGTAGATAGTGGAAAATCTTATTCTTGCAAGGCTTGGAATGGAACAGTAGGTGGAATCCTTGTATTTTTGGCAAATGGAACCGTAACTAATAATGGGCCAATTTTGGCAACTGGGGCTGGATTTAGAGGTGGTGTGGCAGGAGTTTCATCTCCTAATACTGGTTTAACAGGTGATTCAGGAGAAGGATCAGCAGGAGCAAGTGTTTCTCAATCTTCGTCTGCTAACGGAAGCGGTGGAGGAGGAGGAATTGGTGGCCCAATTGGAGGAGGTCGTGGTGGTGGTGGAGCTGGTGGAGGCAATGGAACAGTTGGTACTAATGGTGGAAATGGGGATTATGCAGGTGGAGGAACAGGTGGGGCTGAGACTGGATCTGCTGATTTAACAACTATGACAATGGGTGGTGGTGGAGGAGGTGGATCTGGCTATGATGCTTTAAATGGTGGAGGTGGAGGAACAGGTGGGGGAATAATTTTTATCTCAGGATCAACAATAACTAATGCTGGAACAATAGTTAGTCATGGAACAGCTGGCACTAATGTAGGAAGTAATGGTGGTGGTGGAGGAGGTGGAGGAGGTGGAGGAGCAATTTTAATAAAAGGTCAAACTGTAACACTAGGAACAAATTTAATTCAGGCTACAGGTGGAAGTGGCGGGACAGTTGTTAATTCTCAAAATGGAGTTGGTGGAACTGGAGCAACAGGAAGAATACATCTTGATTACTATACAAGCTATACTGGTACAGCCACTCCAACTTTGAATGTAACCCAAGACAATTCTTTAATTACCAACACTTCATATCAACTTAGATTAGCAGTTTCAAATGATGGAATTGCCAGTGAAACTCTTGTCAAGATTGTAAGTTTACAGACTGCTCTGTGGCAACAAGTAGGAGTATCTTGGGATGCCTCAGCTTCACAAGCAACATTTTTTCTCAATGCAGTATCACAAGGAACATCAACTGGGGCGATAACTGCAATACATAATAACGCATCTGAGTTTTTTGTAGGTTGTAATAAAAATGATGCAGGGACTGCTGCTAATTTCTTTGATGGCTTGATTGATGAGGTTAGAGTTTATAATGTTCTACAAACAGCAGATCAGTTCTTGGCAGGACTTACTCAGCAAATTGCAGTAAATACTATTGGCTTGCAGGCTTACTACAAGTTTAATGGAGATGCTACTGATGCAACAGCAAATGCCAACAATTTAACCCTTTCAGGATCTCCTGTTTATAGTACAGATGTCCCTTATCCATCTCCTACTGCAAGATTAGATATTGACCAAACGGCAACAACTGCAGATCAAGTCTATAACCTTACAACTGCAATAAATGAAGGGGCAACCCATAGAAAAACTTTTACTCCTGCAAAAGACCCTCAAAAATCAGTCTCAGTTTTGATTGCAGCAGTTGGTACTGGAAATTGGACACTTACAGTACATGATACTTTAAACAATACCTTAGCCTCAAAAACTGTAGCTAATGCATCTTTGGCAACAGGTTATTTTGAGTTTGTATTTAGTTCTGTTTGGAGACCATTAACCAATTTTACCAATAATTATCATTTTCACTTAACATCAACTGTTGCAGATGGCACTGTAACAGCATCAGGTGCTGATGATTTAGAAACTGTTTCATATAGGACTTATTATCAGTTTTTAGTTGAGGATAATGAATGGCACGCAATAGCAAGATTTCTCAATTTTATTGTTATCTTAAATGAAAGATATTTGGCTAAATATGAGGCAACATTATATGAACCAAATAAAATTGTTTTTGGTGCAGGTTGGCGTACTGTAAGTTATGGCTACTGGCAGGAATATCTGGCAATAGGGTGTATGAAAGGAGCCAATATCTATGATTACGATCAAGGCAGAGTCTACTTCTGGGATGGTTACTCCCCCACTTTTAATTTTTACATAGATGTACCAGAGGGAGGAGTAACGGCCCTACTTGGAACTAGAGGTAATTTATATATGTGGGCAGGCTGGCACTCAGACTTACTTATCTATGAAGGTGGAAGCAGTGCCCGCAAACTTAAAGAGGTGCCACTTCTTGATCCATCTGATTATGTTGAGGTTTACCCACAGGCTGTAGCTATGTGGCAGGCAAACCCTAGATACGGTCTTGCAGGGGTAAGTAACTCATCTGATATAAACAAAGCAGTCTATACTTATGGGTCTAAAAACTATAGATATCCCGATACTTTAACCTGCGATTATCCAATTTCAACTGGAAACTACCTAAATACTGTAAAAATAGGCATGATACTGCCTTTTAATAAAGAGCTTTTGGTGTCTTGGCAGGATAATACCGCTTATGGAGTTGATTATATCAATGTTGATAATGCCCCATATCCTACAGCAACACTAGAAATGATGGTTGAGGACTTGGACATTCCCTACAAAGAAAAGGAAGCAACTCAACTTGTGGCCACATTTGACCCACTAGCTAGTGGTGAATCTATCAATGTGAAATATATGAATGAAGAAACAGATAGTGCTTGGAATACCAATTCAGATTCACCTACAACAGAGGATATTACAATTAGAAAAATAATCTCAAATGGCAGATATTTTCATATGAGAGTGGGGGTAGATTTATCAACAACAGGAAGTACAACACCAACTCTTAAAAGTTTAGTTTTGGAAAGTTCTGACAATTCTGAAGAAGATCGTATTGGATAGATGGTAAAATAAAATATGACACAGCCAATAGTTACATCTGGTGGTACAACAGGAACTCCTGTTAAACAAGGAATTCCTAAAATTCTTGATCCTATTCTTAAACAAATTACTTCTATTCCTACAATGTTAAAAGCTTGGAATAATCAATCAGCCAATTCAGGAGGGGGAATGTATGGAACTGGAGATATTACTACACCAGCTCAAATTGGCCAACTCCAAAAGAAAATTGCCAGTTACCCTCCTGATACTTGGGAAAACTGGGGAGAACATGCTTTTAATAGAATCAAACTTCAGCTTTTAAGAGAACAAGTTGGTCAAGAACAAAATAAACCTCAAACTTATACTGACCAACTTATAAATGCTATTGCTAATTTTATAGATCCTGCATCGCAAGTCTATCAAAAATCAACTTCAGTTACTCCCATGGGAACTGAAAAAGGTATAAATAAAAAAGATTTAGAAGAAAAAATGAAAACTCAAAAGGAATATGGAATACCAGTTAATCCAATTTCTCCTTTTTAAAATGAATCCAGATAATCAACAATTAGTAGATGAAATTAAAAAACTCCAAGATAGACTAGATAAACTTGAAGGGAGACGTTTATTAAAAAGTGACTTTCTTCCTCAAGTAGTCACAAACCGTGCAATGGGTGAGGCAAATAGTTATGTAAAGATTTTAGCATCATCTCCCACTGGAGCAAAGTTTAATGAAAATACTATGGCTTATTTCAATAGCACAGACAGTAAATGGTATGTCTACAATGGGACTACATGGGTTAAAACCTCTGCACTCTCATGATGTATAATTAAAATATAGGAGCATATAGCCCGCAGAGATGCGGGTTTTATTGTGAAATGGCAGATACACCAGACTTAAACCAATTAACAAACCTAACTACACAACAACGTGCAGGAACTCAAGGCTTACTTGCTGGTCAAAATACAGCAACAGCTGATTATTTGAAAAGATATACAGACTTTATAAATAGCCAAGAAGGTGCAAGTGCAATGGCAGGAAGGATTGGACAAGAACTAGGTATTCCCACACTTCAATCAAATGCCACAATGCTTAGAAACACTTTAACTAATTTACCTTCTACTTATTCTAAAGCAACAACAGGATATGATGTAAACCAGAATCAACTATCCCGTATTGTTGGTCAAAAATCATCTGAACTTGCCCCTGCTGTCACAACTGCTGAAACATCTTTAGCCAATGCTCAGAATGTTTTAGGACAAAGGATGGGATATGAACAAATAGATCAGGCAAGACTAGAAAAACCATTTGCAACTGAAAAAGATTTCTTGGCTGATAGATTGGCACGTGAAACTACACTTTATTCACAGGATAATCAAAATGAATTAAATGCGTTAATTACAAAAATTCAGACAGGAGTTACCTTAAGTGAAGGTGAGAAAAATAGAGCTAATCAACTTGCCTTACAAGAAAAACAATATCAGCAAGCCCTAGAAACAGCAAAAATTCAAACAGGAGGATCTGGCTATATGACTGTAGGGGAAGGATCAGCAGTCTATGATCCAGTGACAGGAAAAATGCTATATAAAAACCCAAAAACTTATCAAGCAAGTCAAGGAACATGGGGATAATAATATGCAATTTTTACCTGATGGGACAGTTAGAATCCAAAATAGTGCAACCAAAGAACAAAAGGTAGTAAAACCTGATGAACTTCCTAATTATGGTATTTCCTATCAAAGATACCAAGATGAATATAATGCCTATAATGAGATGCAAGGTGGTGCTCCAGCAACAATTAGAAATGAACAAGCAAAAGAAAAATTAAAAACTACATTATCTGCCGAAAGTGCCAGAAGTGTATTAGATGTTTTAAATAAAAAATCTACTGGAGAACTTACTGGAAGTATGGCTGATGCTGCACTTCAAGGAGCAGTTTCTGATTATAATTCCAAAAGAGCTTTTGGTGAAGGCGGTAAAAATGTAACTGATATAGAAAGACAGATGTTGGGTGGACAACTTATAAATATAAATGTAGTTAAACCTAGTGCTCCAGAAAGATTGTGGGGTTGGGCAACGGGAACTCAGAAAGCAACTACTTCAAAAGTAGCAGAAGATGAACAATCAATCAAAAATAAAATGATTCAGGCTATTTTAAGAGCAGATCCTAACGCAGATGTTTCTGGATATACTACAACTCCTACACAAAAGACAACTACAACTGGAGGGAAAGAAACATTCAATCCTAATATAGTTGAAGATGTACTTAATAATGCAGCAGATATTGTAAAAGGTTTGCCATCAATAGCAAAAGTAAGTTATGCACTATCTCTTTCTGGACAAATAAGTGGAATGTTAAGTGGAAATTATGATCCATTACAACCAGCAAAAATAGTAATGGATATAGGTAAAGGATTAATCCAAAATTTAGGAGAAACTACTGGTATTAGTTATGATAATGAAGGAAAATTCCATTTCAGTCCTCGAGATGCTTTTGTCCATGATTATAATCATCCGATTGATACAGCTTTATGGGTATTACCATTTTTAAAAGGAATAAAAGGAATAAAAGGAAGTGGAATTTTAGGTCAGGCAGCAAAAGATGTTGAGTCAGCAAATGTTTTGGATAATGTACTTAAAAGTGGTGAAATAACAAAAAAATTACCAAATCTTGCAGGAACAGCAGCAACAGGGGTAGCAGTTCCTATTCCAGAAAGTGTTATTAAATCTGAAGAATTAATGAGTAAGGCTTTACAAAATACAAAAAGTGTTACTTATCGTGGTATGGCAAAAGAACTTGAGAATTCTATTTCAGTGGAGGGTAAAGTTATAGCAAATAGAGCATTAGCTTTAGATGCTACTATTGGTTCACAACCTCTTGATGAGGTTATTAATCAAGTGATGACAAAAGTTGCTGATACTGCATCTGCAAAAGCGAATCCAAATTTGGTTAAAGTAATTGAAGGAGATTTAAGAAAAGAATTAACTACAGGAGAACTCCCTGGTGGAATGGCCACAGGCAACATTGAAGCAACTAATATCTCAAATATGAATAAAGCCAGAATGTATATGACTTCAAGTCTTAATAGTTGGTTTAATAATGGACAACCAGTAGGAACTCCTACAAATGATCTTAATGCTCTGAGGTGGTCAGCAGCTAATGGATTAAAAGATATTATAGGAGAAGCTGACAAAGAGGGGATTATTAAAAATTCTTTGGACAAACAACATGTTGCTTTTCAAACCTATCCTGTTTTTTCAAAAGAAGCATTAAAAGCTAGCCCTGGAGTTAGTTCTATTGGTTATAAATGGGGATTGATAAGGAAATTTTGGGACATGACTGGTGCAAAAGCAATAGAACCTATTAAGATTGGTGTTGCAAGAGCTTTACAAGGAAAAGCAGAATTACCTTCAATAGAGGCATCTCCAACCACTCAAGTACCATCTATTCCTAATCAATCTCTACCTGTAATTAATTCCACTAGACCATTTCCACTACCTCAAGATATAGTGGATAAAGTCTTTCAAGCTAAAGGGCCAGCTCAATCTGAAAGATTAAGAACTTTACAAGATGAACTTTTGAAGCAAGCGTCTATGAAGAAGTATAAATAAAGCATACCCCAAAAAAATTACTTCATGGATGACAATACCAATAAATGCAAAGATATTTAATCCAATATAAATTACTATTCCTATAATAATTAAATTAATTAAAAAATTTATCATATTATTTTTCCTTTCTTTCCCAATTATAACTTTTACAGCGTGGACAAACCTTAGGTTTACTAGGTGATATTTTAATAGAAAACCACTCGTATGAGCACTTTTGGCACTTCAACTTCTTCATACTACGTAGTATAATCTTATTTATGAGAAAAGTCAAATTAACACAAGGTAAATTTGCTTTAGTTGATGATGAAGATTTTGAGAAAGTAAATAAGTATAAATGGCAACTATACAATATGGATAATATTCATTTTTATGCAAAAACTCGTATCTGGATAAAAAATAAAAAGAGAAAATCTATAAGATTACATAGATATATTCTTGGATTATATGATCCTAAAATAAAATGTGATCATAAAAACGGGAATGGTTTAGATAATCGTAGATTGAATATTAGAATTGCCACACCAAGTCAAAATTCTCAAAATAAAATATCTCATAATAAATGGGGTTTTAAGGGAGTTTCTAAAGATTATAATTCATGGCGTGCAATGCTTAGAACTAATGGAAAACGTTATACTAAAAACAGTTGTAGAACAGTTTTAGAGGCAGCAAAAGAATATGATAAATTAGCAAAAGAGCATTTTGGTGAGTTTGCAAGGACTAATTTTTAATTATTTAGAAGATGATATAATAAATTATGAATCCACCAACCAACACAGGGAGTTTTGGATCAGTAGCTGGAGGTATCTCTCCTGAGCTTCAAGCAGCCATATCTCGTAGGCCAGTTGGTAATCCTTCAGGCCCAATGGGACAAACAACCCAAGGAGCTCCCACAAATAACCCATCTATTCAGATGCCACCAACTCAGCCACTTCCTTCTGGTGGAGTAGGGCAATCTGTTCCTTCTACAGTTATGGGAGGAGAAGTACCACAAGGGCAAGGATTACCCATGAATACTCCAGAGTCAGAACTAATTATAAAAGCTCTTGACTCAAGATTAAAAAGCCTTTCAAAGATTCAAGGAGCCTAATATGTCTGAACAAATCACCCAGTTAGGAATTTCGGGAATTACATTAGCTATTTTATTCTTCATAGTGCGTTGGTTTATTCAAACTATTAATAGAAAGGATGCTCAAATTTCCACTATGGTAGATTCTTTTAATACTACCATAAATAACCATATGGCACATGAAACCAAAGCTTTTAATAATTTAGCCAAAGTAATATCTGAATTGGGGAAACAAATTAAGAAAAAGAAGTAACTAACTTCCAACCATATGGTTTATCTTAGTGAAATTGGGATCTTTTAGTAAATCTAAATCTTTAGAATAAACCACATGGCCATTTCCTTTCATTATTTCTAAACTTTTCTCTATCTTTTTGTAGAATTTAGCCACTTCTACTTTGGGAGTGGTAAGATTTTCAAACACACAACTTGACCCATCACATTCATTCTCCACTCCACAAGTAACTTTGGTTGGATCAAGAAACTTTGCTTTTGCCAGTCTTTGAGTGTTTTCAAGTAGTACACAATGTTCTTTACTCATATTTTCCTTTTTTCTAATTCTTTTTCTACCCAGATAGCTCTTTGTTTTTGTCTATCTATCACTCTTTGAGAAACACTGGAATCAAATATTAAAGTTTTTACCAAGTCATGTTCTTCTTTTGCTTTTACATTTAACATCCCATTAGGCATTTCTTTTAAGGAACAAAGAAACTCAAAGTTTTTATTTGCTAAATATTTGCTAAATCTTTCTTGTTTCATGTTCTATCCTTTCAAACTCACAAGCATCTAGTAAAATGTCATAGGCCATGTAAACTTGGCATACTGGACAGGCATAGTGAAAATTTTTACAACGTTTTCCCCATGACTTTCTCAGATATTTCTTTAGATCCTTAAAAAGTTCTTTATCCATATTATTTTTTAATTGTGTGTCTAATGTAAAATTCTAATTTAATAATTCCAAAATCAAAGACTGTATAGGAACGATAATAATATTTAGGTTTTGAAAACTTTGGTAATCCTCCAACAAAACATGCCATATTATTTCTTTATTTGATGCCATCCACTTGCACCTGCTCCAGATATTATCCCTATTGCTAATATACTTTTTACATCCCAATTAAGTAAATAACCAATAATTGCATTTATCCCTATGCCTAAAACTATTGCAGCAATA
>JAIQGC010000119.1 GCA_020072805.1 Terriglobia bacterium | reverse complement strand
CTTCTCGATTCTCTTGCCACCAAGCAAAAACACAAAAGCGGAGACAAGTTTGAGCTGAAGAAGCCTGTTGCTTTGGACAAAGGCGTTTCTATAGGAGAAAAATCGGTCATTGGTCCATACGCCATTTTGGGAAAAAACGTGACCGTTGGAAAATGCGTGCAAATAAAGGACTCTGTCATCTGTCCAGACGCAAGAATAGATGATTTCTCATCGATAAATGGAGCAATCATAGGTGAAGGCGCGATAATTGGGAAAAACGTCAGAATTAGCAAGGGCTGCATCATCGCTGACCAAGCAAAAATCAGAGATAACGTTTCGCTTACAGAGGAAGCAGCCGTATGCCCAGCAAAGGAAGTCTCTGAAAACATATTAAAATCCAAGATTATCTGTTAAACATGAAAGTGGGAAAATGATAAGTTCAAGAAAGCTTTTCGGAACAAACGGCATCCGCGGAATCGTCAACAAAGAATTGACCCCCGAAATGGCGGTAAAAGTGGGTTCAGCAATTGGAACCTTCTTCGGAAAAAAAAACCTGCTATTAGGTCACGATGCCAGAACCAGCGGTCCAATGTTCGCTAAGGCGGTTATCGCTGGTTTAACAGCCACTGGATGTAACGTGTTTTTCGCTGGAATGGCTCCTACGCCCGCACTGCAATTCGCCGTGAAAAATCACAGGATGGACGGTGGAGTGATAATAACAGCGTCCCATAACCCCCCCGAATATAACGGGATAAAGGTCATCTGGGACGATGGCATAGAGATTTCTCACGAGCAAGAAATTGAAATCGAAAACATATACTTTGAAGAGAAAGCACGGTTTGCGGAATGGGACAAGCTGGGAACAACCCGCGAATTGTCCGGCGTGAATGACGAGTATATGGAGGCAATAAAAAAACACGTAAATATCGCCAAAATAGCAGAGAAACATTATCACGTTGTTGTGGATGCAGCTAACAGCGTAGGCGGCTTAGCGGCACCTCTTCTGCTACGTGATCTAGGTTGCAAAGTCACGAGCATAAACGCGAACATAGACGGAACGTTCCCTGGAAGACTGCCAGAACCGCGCCCGGAAAATCTTCAGGAAGTAGCTTTGACAGTGAAAGCGGTAGGCGCAGATTTAGGCGTAGCCTTCGACGGTGACGCTGACCGATCCATATTTGTTAATGAAAACGGCGAGATTTACTGGGGAGACAAAACCTTTGCCCTCATTGAAAAAGACTTCCTAAAGGAAAATCTCAACGCAAAAATAGTCACGCCTGTAAGCTCTTCAACGCTTGTTAAAGACATCGCGGACGCTTACAAAGGCGAAATCGTGTGGACCAAAGTGGGAAGCGTAACTGTTTCGCAGACAATGAAAAAGTTGAAAGCTAATCTGGGCGGAGAAGAAAACGGAGGAGTCTTTTATGGTCCTCACCAAGCAGTCCGCGACGGAGCCATGACAACAGCCTTGATTTTGGACATAATGGCCAAGACTGGGAAAAAACTCTCAGAACTCATCGAGGAGCAACCACAATATTTCATTGAGAAAGGAAAGGTTGAATGCCCAGAGGATAAAAAAGAAAAGTTGCTGGAAAAACTAGTTGAACAAGTGAAGGGCTTAAACGTAAGCACCGTTGACGGAGTAAAAATCTGGTTTGAAGATAAAAGCGCCATGCTGGTGAGGCCCAGCGGAACCGAGTCCGTTTACAGGTTATATGCAGAAGCGAAAAACCAGAAAAAAGCATCAAAGCTAATCGAAGATTATAGTTCAAAACTCAAAAAAATCCTCGAAAGTATTTAACAGAGAAGCGAGTTTGAAGGTGAAATGGAGAACACTTATCCATGCCCACTGGTCTGCATCTGAAACCAGAAGAAGTAGACACAATTGAAAAACGCGGAAAATACACGATAAGTGTTATAGGATGTGGGCAAAAAGGCGTTCTTTACGCAACTGCTTTTGCTGAAGCGGGTTTCAAAGTCATATGCACCGATGCGGATCAGAGCTTGGTGAAGCGGTTGGCAAAGGGAAAAACGCTCTTCTCTGAACGTGAAGTAGAATCTAAACTGAAGCACTTAGCGGGAACAGGGCAAATAAGCGTCACAAGTGAATTGAAAAGTGCGGTTTCTCAGAGTGATATAATTATCATGACAATTACGGCGAAAATTGACGATAAGAAAAACCCTGATTATTCAGAAGCAGAAAATAGTTGTAAACAAGTCGGGGCAGCACTTCGCCGCGAAGCGTTGGTTATTTATGGAGGCATAGCTGGCTTCGGTTTTACCGAAGGAGTTATCAAGGAAACTCTGGAGAACACATCAGGACTCAGAGTGGGAGAGGACTTCGGTCTAGCCTACAACCCCATCCAGAATCTAAACGGACAAACGGCGGGATCGATTGACAACCAAGAGTTAAAGGTCGCCGCTATAGATAAGACCAGCTTAGACGCGGCTTCAACGGTTCTGGGAACTATAACAAAGAAAGGCGTTAAACAAATATTAAATATTAAAATAGCAGAATTGGCTGCGCTTTTCACAGTTGCTAGACGAGATGTAAATGTGGCTTTAGCCAACGAGTTAGCT
>JAIQGC010000152.1 GCA_020072805.1 Terriglobia bacterium | reverse complement strand
GGGGAGTCATACGTGCCTACGCCATCTATGAAGACCGTATATGACTCCGTTATGGCGTCAGGCGGTATCTTCCAAGTCGCGAGGAATGACCCAGTCTCATTTGCAGCTATCGTGGAATCATAGACAAAGGCAGCCGTAGGATCCCTGATCGTCACCTTCAGACTAGCCTTGGGTAGAACCCCGCCGCCTCTTGCTTGAACGACATCTGTACGTTGATAGACATACTTGTCCGTCCCCCAGATCCCGTAATGTGCCCGGGCAACGGCGGCATCCGACCTGGTCGAGTTCGAAATGCTGACCAGGTACGTTCCAAAGGGAAGGGACGATTCGATAGCTAGCGAAGTGGCGGGCGGAACCTGCCCGTTGTCCGTCGTTGTAAATGTGAACCCGCTATCACGAGTTGTATTATCGAGAGGTGTCTGAAGCCAGATCGCATATTGTCTCCTCGGGGCGTATCCGTCACCTTGAAGGAGAACCTGCTTGTCGCGTAGCGTGTACAAGGCCTGGTCCGTCGTAAGAGAGGGACGAGTCTGCGCAATGGCGGGAACGGGAGAATGAACAATAAGCACGACGGTGAGCAGCATCACAACGATTGCCGCCACTCCCGCTTTCATTCCCTGTCGCCCTCCTTTCCGATTCCTTTGCTACATAACGACTTCTGGTAATTAACAAGACCGGACACGACCGGATTGTTGGCATCTAGGTTCAGACCTGAACCACCTCCGACTCACAGCTGTTCTCAGCGGACTGACCCTAAGAATGCACCATCACTACAAGCACTCTTCTGTGACTGACTGACATAATGATTCCATTCTGACTGTATCATTCGACGGTTTCCCTTAGACCATCTTCTGGTGCACGAGCGGGGAAGTATTCTAGCTCGTTTCTTGCCTTTCTTATGCTGTACGCTCTATCAGATGTGACAGCATCCACGGTCTTCAGGTCCCACATAGAATCCTAGCCTCCCCGCACAGTCTCCGCCAGATGAACTGGATGCACCAACGCCTTTGCGAGCTGCTTTGGAATGATGACCCCAGGCGGCTCCCTGCCGAATATTCTTGCAAGGATCCGATGCATCTCGGAACAAAAGCAGAACTTTCCTTCGCTTGTGGGGTAGTGCTGTCCGCACTAGGGTTCATCTATGTCGATCACGGCCACCCTGATGGCGGGGTCACTCCGTATCATGGCGCTTAGGATGTTCATCGTAGAACCCAAGCTGATGGCAATGACATCGTACTCCTTCATCCGAAACACGCACGGGCAATAGTAGCCTTAGGCAATAACAGAGTTCAGAAAGGCCCGGATCAGTCGACTGGAAGTGTAGTCAGCCTGAAAGGCGGGGAAATGGGGGACCATCAGAGGCTGAACTAGAGGTTTGGCGCCGGGAGAGGGATTTGAACCCTCGCGGCCCCAAAGGACCACAGGCTTTGTGTCCCCGATTCCAGGCTTGGGCTCCTTGAGTTGGGGTCTGCCCCGTACCAGGCTCGGGAATCCCGGCGTCAGTCAACCACGCTCGTCGACTGCTGATCAGTTGCCTTTGAACCGTCATAAAGATTCTCATGAAGTCATGATTGAATATTGCCGGCGTCTAGTCGCGCCACATCTTGGGGTATGTTCCTCGAGGCATCAGGACTCTCATGACCTTGGCGGCGATTCCTTTCTCTTGCTGGATCACGGATTCGCTTGACACGAGGCTCTTTGCCAGTGCAACCGCCTCCTCCTTCAGCGTCATTATGGCGACAGTCGAGTCCTTTGAGAACGGATCTTCAACACTAACTATACCGGGGACCGCAAGGGGGGCGCCATGGCAGACCGCGTCGACTGCGGAGTCTCGAATGCATATCTTCGGAATGTACTCCAGAGCCTCCTCGACAGGTCTCACGAGTCTCCTAATCATGGTCTCATCTCCTTCGAGGAACCTAGCCTGCGCATCTACAAGTTCATGGAGTGTGTGTAGGCCGGTCATGTCTGTGAACGGGCCGGACCGGGTTCTTCTTAGCTCTTGCATGTGGGCGCCGGTCCCTAGCACTTCTCCAATGTCGGAGCATAGCTTGCGAATGTAGGTTCCGGCCTGACAGCCCACTCTGAAGAGCACTCTGTTTGCGTCTCTCTCGAGTAGATCAACGTAGTAGATGGTTCGCTTTCTCGATTCGCGCTTCACGGAGGCTCTCAGGGGTGGTTTCTGGTGTATCTCGCCTGTGAATTCTTCTAGTACTCGTCTTAGGTCTTCATCGGACACGTCACCATGGACGACCATGAGGCAAACATACTCTTTTCCGGAGTGGAGGAAAGCTTGGACTATCTTCGTGGATTCTTCGAGAGCGACTGGTAGTACGCCGGTTACTATGGGATCTTCCCAGCAGAGACTGCTTCTAGGGTCCCGCCGTGACCGGCATGCTCCGCTCCGAGTATCTTCTTCGTCCATGCTGTAACCTCGTGACTTGAGGGTCCGGCCGGTTTGTCAAGATTGATTATGCCAAATCTGAGGTGGTCTTTGATCGGTCGGTCGGTGGGTTTGTGGCCGTACTTTGGGTCCGTTGACTCCTCACACTTCTTCACGATGGTTCGCTTGAGATTCCAT
>JAIQGC010000079.1 GCA_020072805.1 Terriglobia bacterium | reverse complement strand
GAGGGAGAGCGACATGCCACTTCTGAGAACACCAGCGAAACTGCTTAGGAACGCAACCATACAAGTGCGCGTCGAGGAAGATGTCAACTTTAAGCTCCGAAAGTATGCGGAGTTCATTGACGGCTCGCCGGCATACGTCGTTGCAGAGGCACTGAAGCTCCTCTTCACCAAGGATGACGAGTTCCTTTCATGGTTAATCCAACATTCAGACAAGCCCAGTTCATTACTTGAAGAAAAGGCGCATGGAGCAAAACGACCTGGAGGTCATGAGCCAGACAAATTGTTCTAGCGCAGGCCATTCATACAAGCGGACGAGGAACGATCCGCTGAGGTTGAACTATCCAGCGAAAACAAGGAGCCAGGAACCAGAGATGCCAGTCTCAACACAACCCGACCATACGGCGCATGCTGAGCGGCATTACGCCGTTACGGAACTCGCCGAAATGTGGAACCTGAGCGCTGATAAAATCCGTGACCTTTTCGACAGCGAGCCTGGTGTGCTTGTGATTGGGGAGAGAAGTCCTCGCGGGAAGAGACGATATCGTACGTTGCGAATTCCGCAAACGGTTGTGGAGCGAGTATACATGCGCCTATCATTGAAAGGTGCAGCAAGGTAGGAAAGAAAAAATGCTGACGATCTATCGCCGCCATCGAAAGAATTGCAAGCAGCGCCATGATGGGCGCAGCTATCGCCGATGCCTCTGTCCCATTTGGGTGGATGGCCTGCTCAATGGACTTGAACTACGAAAGTCGCTCAAAACGCGTGACTGGCAGGCAGCGCACGAACTCGTGCGCCAATGGGAAGCGGATGGGAAGAGGGAAGAACGCCCTGCGCCCATTGCCCTGAAGGAAGCATGCGAAAAATTCATCTCTGACGCTGAGGCGCGCGGACTTCGCGAACCCACGGTGTATAAATATCGCCTTCTCTTTCGCCAACTGCAGGACTTTGCGTCCGCATACGGGCTGGCCTTCATGGTGGATTTTGATGTGGATTGGGTTCGCCGCTTCCGCGCCTCGTGGCCGAACAAGAACATTGCGGCTCGCAAGAAACTGGAGGCGCTGCGCGCGTTCTTCCGGTTTGTACATGACAGCGGCTGGATCGCCGCGAATCCGGCCAGTCGTCTGAAGCCCCCAAAGATCACTGAGCCCCCCACTGCGCCGCTCACGAAGGAGCAGGTGGACAGCATTCTGAACGCTTGCAATCTGTATCCAGATAAGGCCAATGCTGTGCGTCTTAGGGCGCTTGTGCTTCTCCTGCAATATAGCGGGTTGCGAATCCGGGACGCGGTAACGCTGCCTCGCAATCGCGTCCAAGGCGACAAGCTATTTCTCTTTACCGCGAAGACTGGCACGGCGGTGTATTGTCCCTTGCCGCCCGTCGTAATGACTGCCCTCAATGCAATACCGGGCAGCACATATTACTTTTGGACGGGACTGTCGAAACCAAAAAGTGCGGTGGGGGACTGGCAACGCAGCCTAAAAAGGCTCTTCGTTCTCGCGGGAGTTCCTGACGCGCACGCACACCGTTTCCGCGACACATTTTCGGTTGAGCTTCTGCTTGCAGGAGTGCCAATTGAGCGCGTGTCGATCTTACTCGGCCACCAAAGCGTCCGAATTACGGAGAAGCACTACTCTCCGTGGGTGAGGGCTCGTCAGGAGCAGTTGGAGGCGGATGTTCGGCGCACCTGGCCGGAGCATGAACCGCCGCGAGAGGTACACGGCGGGTACACGGGCGACGAAACCCGTGTAACTCCTTTTATATCAAGGAGAAAGAATGGTGGAGGCGGGGGGAGTCGAACCCCCGTCCGAAAAGCGCAACGGCCAGAAGACTACATGCTTAGCCCCGTTCGGTTTGGGTTCGCCCGCTGCGCTTAGAAGGAGCAAGAAACGCAGCCGGCTAGTCCGATGGATCTCGCTGCGGAATTACGGACCGAAACGCCGCGGCCAGCCTGCTGTATGACGCTTCATCTCCGGCCCGCAGGCGAAACCGAAGGAAGCGTGCGGCTTAATTAATTAAGCTGCAAGTGCCAGTTCAGAGTTGGCAGTTTTCGTTTCCACCCGATTACGGGCAGGTGGCGCCCGGCATGCCTCATGGTCGCGACAGCTTCCGTCGAAACCGTGTCGCCCCCAAGGTCAATATAAGTATAGCGCGGTTGCGCCCTGGCTGCCAGCGCATGCTGGAGGGCTATTTCAAATGGGGTACTTCTCGGCACACTTCGCTAGAAGGGCGGTTGACTCTCTCGCCGATGAATCTCAGAATCAGAAGACGGGGGATTTTGAGCGGCAGGAAGTTAAGGGCATGGCCAACGAACCCAATCCGGTGGATCAAGCGGTTTCACGAGCGCTGCGGGAGAATCTCGAGCGCATCTTGCGGCTGACCGAGGAAGTGCAGCTGGCCATCAGCGATGTGGCCTCAGCGTGCGCGAGTCCCAAGCCGGCCGGAGCGCTGCCGCCGATGATGCGCGCGCAAACGGCGGCGGCATCGCTGGCGGCATCGCTGGAAATTCTTTCGCGGTTTGTGACCACGGCGCTGCAGCCGATGCAGCGCACGGCGGCCGAGGAAGCCGCGGCGGCCGAGATGTCTCTGCCGGCGGCGGGGGCCAAGCCAGCGCCGGTGCGCGCGGCTGTGCCTGCTCCCGCGGCAGCGCCACCCGTGGCCGCCAAGCCGGCAGTTGCGCCGCGTCCCGCGCCACCTCCACCACCGCCACCGCCGGTCGTGGCCGATCCGGAACCGGAGCCCGTGGTGGAAGAAGAAGTTCTGGAAATGAATGTGGAAGAGGCGGCCGGAGTCGAAGAGGAATTTGACGTCAGCCGGCTTTCCGCTGAAGAGCAGGAAATGCACCGGCGCGCCAACCGCGTGGCCAAAGTGTCCATGCAGGACATCAAGATGCTGAAGCCCGAGCAGGTGAAGCTGGGGCGGCAGAACAAGGATATCTGCGTGCGATTGCGAGACGACATCGAGAAAGCCCACAAGGAATACGAACGGCGGTTCCGGCAGATCCTGACGCATCCCGTGGATTACTTCTATCATTGGCTGGTGCAGATTCTTGCCGATGGAGATGCCGAGGCCATCGGTGACTATCCTTACGCTTCGTAATGCAGACCCGCCCAGGACAATGACCTTGCACTTCGCAACGCGGAATTTCTCACGACAGATGTATTGGGGAGCGGCGCGACTTTTGGCGATGGCGGCTCTCGGCGGGGCATTGCTGGGGATGGCTTGGGCACCGGTCCTGGCGCAGTCCGGGCAGGGAAGCGGGAAATCCGGGAAGCCAAAAGCGGGCGCGTGCCGGGCGGGGTGCGTGCCGGAAGCGGCGGCGTTGGCGGCCGTGACGGGACCGCCGGCCGAGGCGGCGCAGCAGGAACTCGCGGAGCTGGCGCGCGGGCTGAATGGCGGGGAGGCCGGCGCGTACAAAAAGCTTGCAGCGTTCGCCACGAGAAATGCGGGAACGGACTGGGGAGCGCGGGCGGCGCTGGCGCTGGGCTATAACGACTTTACGAGGAACCGGCACAGCGAGGCGCTGGGATGGTTTGGCAAGGCGCGCCAGGAAAAACTTCTGGGCGATTACGTATTGTTCTGGAGCGCGCAGGCGCACCGCAATCTGGGGCGGAACCGTGAGGCGTACGAAGAGCTGCGCACGGTGCAGCGGGATTATCCAAATTCGTCGCTGCGCGAGCCGGTGCTGCATGCGTTCGCGGATACGGCCATCCTCCTGGGTCGTCCGCAAGAGGCGCTGACGGCGCTGGACGCCTATTTCGGCACCGCGAGCAAGGCCGAACTGCTGCTGTTGCGGGCTCGGGCTCGGCAGGCGGCCAAGCAGCCGGCGCGGGCGGCGGCGGACTACCAGACGATTTATTTCAATTTTCCGCTCAGCGATGAAGCCAAGACGGCGGGCACGGCGCTGTCCAAGCTGCAGCGCGAATTGCGCTTGGAGTATCCGCAGCCGCTGCCCGAACTTCAGGAGAAGCGCGCACAGGCTTTTTTTGACGCGAAGAAATGGCGCGAAGCCCGCGCGGAATACACCCGGCTGCTGGCCCAGTTGCCGGCCGGAGAGGCCAGCGCGAGGCGCGAGCGCGCCAACCTGCGCGTCGCGCAACTGCTGGCGCAGCGCCGCTCGAACGCTGATCCGGTGTCCAAGCTGGTCTTGAACGACCCGGACGTGGATGCCGAGCGCATGCTGGTGCTGGCGCAGATCTGGCGCGCGAACAAGAACGGGACAAGAATGCTCGCGGCGCTCGAAGATCTGCGCACGAAATACCCGGCCAGCCGCTGGGTGGAAGACGCGCTGATGATGGAAGCGAATTTTTATTGGGTGCAGCTGTACCGGGAGCGCGCCGCCGAATATTATCGGCGCATCGTGGAGAATCATCCGGACAGCAGTCTGGCGGCGACCGCCGCCTGGCGGATCATCTGGGTGGAATACCTGAAGAGGAATCCGGCCACGAGCGGGCTGATGGAAGCGTATCTGGATAAATATCCGGGCTCGCCGTACACGGTGAACGCGATTTACTGGATGGGACGTTGCGCGGAGCGGGAGGGGAATCCGGAGCACGCGCGAAGTTTCTACAACAAGGCGGCCGGGCGCTACCCGATGACCTATTTTGGAATGGCCGCGGCGCAGCGCATCGAGAAAATCGGCCCCGGGACGGACAATCCCGCACCGTTCCTGGATAAAATTCCGCCGGCGCCTCCGCTGCGTCCGATTGATGAGCCGCTGCCGGTGGCCGCCCGGGAGCGCTGGCTGCGCGCGCAGGCGCTGCGGGTGATCGGCTTCGACGCTTCGGCAGAGATGGAATTGAAATTTGCCTACTACGCGACGTCCTCACCGCGCCTGATGGCCGAAGCGGCGCAGGCGGCCTACGAGCAGGGGCGCTTTTCAACGGGGATGGCCTATGCGCGGCTTGCGGTGACCAATTTCGAGGCGCGCGCGATCGGGGACCTTCCGATCGCCGTATGGAAAGTGCTCTATCCGCTGCCGTATGAAGCCGCCGTGCGGCACGAGGCGGCGGTCAATGGGCTGGACCCGGCCTTCGTGGCGGGGCTGATCCGGCAGGAATCGGCCTTTCAGGCCAACGCGGTATCTTCGGCGAACGCCCTGGGGCTGATGCAGGTGCTGCCGATGACGGCGAAACTGCTGGCGCGGGAAGCGCATGTGCGCTACGCGCGCAAAAAACTGTTCGAGCCGGAATACAACATCAAGCTGGGCTCGCTTTATATCAAGGGGCTGCTGAATCGCGCGGGCGGGCCGGAGCAGGCGCTGGCGGCGTATAACGCGGGCGAGGACCGCATCTCTTCGTGGAGCGCGGAGCGCAACTACGACGAAATCGCCGAGTTGGTGGAATCCATTCCCTTTACGGAAACGCGCGAGTACGTGCAAATCGTATTGCGAAATGCCGGAGCTTACCGGATGATTTACGGCACCGGCGGCGAGCCAGCCGAACGCGGGCATCTGCCCGTACGAGAATAGCGAGACGAGACGAATGAGCCCTTCCCCATCAAGCAGCGCCCCGGTGGACGCCGGCGAAATCGCGCGGAGAATGCTGTCCGCGCGCGCGGAGCAATTCACCGAATCGGTGATCCGCGAGATGACCCGCCTGGCGATGAAGCACAATGCCGTGAATCTCTCGCAAGGCTTTCCGGATTTTGCGGCGCCGGCGGAGATCAAGGAGGCGGCGCGGCAGGCCATCGCCGACGACATCAATCAGTATGCGATCACCTGGGGAGCGAAGCCGCTGCGCGACGCGGTGGTGGCCAAGTTCGAGCGCACGCAAGGGGTGCGCTACGATCCCGAGCGCGAGATTACGGTGTGCTGCGGATCGACCGAAGCTATGATGGCGGTGATGATGGCCATCATCAATCCCGGCGATGAAGTGGTGGTCTTCGAGCCGTTCTATGAGAACTACGGTCCGGACGCGATTCTCTCCGGGGCCACGCCGCGCTTCGTGAAGCTGCGCACGCCCGACTGGTCCTTCGACGAGAAGGAACTGGCCGCGGCCTTCGGGCCGAAGACCAAGGCCATCATCCTGAATACGCCGAACAATCCGACGGGGAAAGTGTTTACGCGCGCGGAGCTGGAATTCATCCGCGACCTGTGCGTACGCTGGAACGTTTTTTGCGTTTCCGACGAAATCTACGAGCACATTCTGTATGACGGAGCGGAGCACGTCTCGATGGCGCAAATTGAGGGGATGCGCGACCGCACCATCGTCATCAACGGACTTTCCAAGACATACAGCGTGACGGGGTGGCGCGTGGGATGGGCGCTGGCGCCGCCGGCAGCCACGAATTCCATCCGCAAGGTGCACGATTTTCTGACGGTGGGCGCCGCCGCGCCGCTGCAGCAGGCCGGGGCGATTGCGCTGCAGTTTCCGCAGGCGTATTACGACAAGCTGGCGGTTACCTACGCGGCGAAGCGCGAACGGCTGGTGAAGATCCTGGAAGGGGCGGGGTTCACCGTGTTCAAGCCGCGCGGCGCGTATTACATCATGACGGACATCTCCGCCTTCGGCTATCCCGACGATGTGAGCTTCGGCAAATATCTGGTGGAGAAGATCGGCGTGGCGGTGGTGCCGGGCTCGAGCTTCTACCGCATCGCCGCGGACGGCGCGAAACAGGTGCGCTTCACGTTCTGCAAGAAAGAAGAAACGCTGGCCGCCGCGGCCGAGCGCCTCGCCAAACTTCGCCCGTAAGCTACTTCTTCATCAGTTCGAGGACCGCCGTGGTCATGGACTTGACCGCGGTGCGGATGGTGGGCTCCGGCGTGGGCCAGAAGAGGTTCGAGTGCAAGGTCGGGACCGGCGTGCCGGCTTGCTTCATGGCCGCGAGGCGCGCGGTGTCAATCGCGCCGACAATAAACATGAATGTGGGAATCTTGCGGTCTTCCAGGCCCAGCTGGCCGAAATCCTCGCTGCCCATGACCGGCGGCACCTCCAATACATTTTCCGCGCCGAGAGCTTTTTTCAGAGCCGCCACGGTGCGAGCGGTAAGCGCCGGATCGTTGTACATGGCCGGGGTGTATTCGGTGTCGCTGGCCTTGACGATGGGGGCGCGGTCTTCGGGGACGCCGCCGGCGAGGGCGACACCGCGGGCGATGCGCTCGAGCGAGGCGAGGATCTGGCGGCGGACGTCTTCCTTATAGGTGCGGATGCTGAGCTGCAAATGCACATCGTCGGGAATGATATTGTGCTTGGTGCCGCCGTGGATGGAGCCGACGGTGACCACGGCGGGATCGAACGGCGATTTTTCGCGGCTAACGATGGTCTGAATGGCCAGAATATATTCGGCGGCCAGGACGATGGGGTCCTTGCTGGCTTCGGGCTTGGAGCCGTGCGCGCCGCGGCCGCGAATGGTTACGTCCACGGAGGTGGCGCTGGCCAGGGCGTAGCCGGAGGTGAAGCCGATTTTTCCAGACTCGATGTCGGAGGCGTCATGCAGAGCCAGGGCGAAGTCCGGTTTGGGGAAGCGGGTATAGAGGCCGTCGGCGAGCATGGCGCGGGCGCCGTCAATGCGTTCTTCGGCGGGCTGGCCGATGAGCACGAGCGTGCCGCGCCACTGGTCTTTCAGCTGCACGAGCATCTTGGCGGTGCCCAGCAGGGAACTGACGTGAATGTCGTGGCCGCAGGCGTGCATCACGCCGACGTCCAAGCCAGCGTCATTCTTGGCGTGCACCTTGCTGGCGTAGGCCACGCCGGTTTGCTCCTCGACGGGCAGGGCGTCCATGTCCGCGCGCACCAGGACGGTGGGGCCCGCGCCGTTCTTCATCACCGCGACGACGCCGTATCCTTTCCATTCCGGATTGGGGTACTTGCCGACGTGCTCGGTCACTTCATAGCCCAGGCCGCGCAGTTCGCGGGCGAGCATCGCGGAAGTTTTTTCCTCCTGGTGGGAAAGTTCCGGAGCGGCGTGCAGCGCCTTATAGGTGGCGACGAGGCCGGGAAGCTCCTGATCAATCATGGCGTCGAGCTTAGGCTGTTGCGCGGCGGCGGCCAGCGGAAGCAGGGCGGCGACGAGCGCGGCGGTGATTGTCTTCATGGGGTCTCCTGACGATTGAGAATCGCGGGGGCGATTATACGATGGGAAGCGCCCGTAGTTTTCAGTGATTTGCAGGGGGCTTCTTTTTTTGTGGCTGTCCGTGCCGGCAATGCCGGGCTATGCTAGAATCCGCGCGAAGGCATGGAAAGATTCGGCCACGAACGGGAAAAGCGGCGGTGACTCACATGGCGATGGAACTGGCTCTGATTCCGGCAGGGACGAAGCTGGAAGCCAACGGCGACGGCGCGGCCGCGGATCTCGCGGCGAGCGGCTCGCGGACGTTTCTATGCCGGCTGGCGATCACGGAGCAAATCGAGCAGGAATCGCTGGACGTGGCCATCTGGGGCTCAGCCGACGGCGAAAACTGGGGAACGAAGCCGCTGCTGAAGATGCCGCAGGGATTCTATCGCGGGGAAGAGAAGCGCGTGCTTGATTTGACGCTCCGCCCGGAAATTAAATTCATTCGCGCGCGCTGGGAGCTGAATCGCTGGGGACGCGTAGCTCCCGCGCCGGTTTTCGTTGCGGAATTGCAGCTCGTGGAAATTCCTCCCATGTCGCGGGAAGCGGCGACGCGGCGCATGACCGCGCAGCCGTCCTGAAAAAAATCAAAAAAAGAATTTGAAAAAGAGGAAGGGGTGGGAGGCTGACGGTCGGTTGCCCTGTGGTGGTTAGCCCCCCACCCCGCGAGTGGTTGTTACAGGTATAGACGTAGTGCGTCGCAAAGTGTTGCGCAATTTTTATTAAAAATTACCAAGAATAACCACGGAACACATACTGAGGAACTTAGTATCCTTAACCCTGTAATTGCACCGTTTCCAGATATTTGGCGACAGCGACGTTCCAGCTGAATTGGGATTTCATGGCCGCCTGCAAAGAAAGGGCCGCCGTAGGCTCGCCGTGGGTCAGCCAGACCTGCCGGGGAGCGGCCTGGAAGCCGCCGGCCCAGCGCAACAATTCGCTCTTGCCGGCGTGCGCGGAGAACTGGCCCAGTTCGACGACTTCCGCGAGGACCGGAACCGTTTCCCCGTGAATATGCAGCACTTTCGCGCCTTCCAGCAGGGCGCGGCCGCGCGTGCCCTCGGCCTGGAATCCGGCCAGGACCACGGCGTTGCGCTTGTCCGGGAGGCGCTTGGCCAGGTGGTGAAGGACGCGGCCGCCGCTGGCCATGCCGCTGGCGGAGATGATGATGCAGGGAGTTTTTACGTCGTTGATGGCCTTGGAATCCTCGACGGTGCGGGTGAGATGGAATTCGTGGACGTCCAGAGGGTCGCCGCCGGTGCCGTCTTCTTCCTTGCGGAATTCCAAGTCATGGTCTTCCTGATGGCGCAGGTAGAGATCGGTGGCGCTGAGGGCCATGGGGCTGTCCACATAAACGGGAATGCGAGGAATGCGCTGGGAGTTCTCCAGCTGGCGGAGGTAGTACATCAGGGTTTGGGTGCGGCCGATAGCGAAAGCGGGGAAGACGATGGAGCCGCCGCGCTTGGCCACGCGATTGACCACGTCGGCCAGAGCCTGCTCGGGCGAGCCGTCCTGATGCTCGCGGTCGCCGTAGGTGGATTCGCAGAGGAGGAAATCGGCGCGCGGCGGCGTGGCCGGGTCTTTCAGGATGGGCTGGTTATAGCGGCCGATATCGCCGGAAAAAACCACGACGAGGGTGCGGCCGTTTTCGGTGATGGCCAGTTCGAGCGTCGAGGATCCGAGGATGTGCCCGGCGTCGTAGGAAGTGACACGGAATTCCGGAGAGATGACGAAGGAGCCGGCGCGCGGCATGGCCTTCATGACCTGGAGGACCGGGTCGACGTCCTCTCCGGTATAGAGCGGCATGGGCTCGGGATGGCGGCTGTATTTCTTGAAGCGGGCGTGCTCGGCGTCTTCTTCCTGCAGGTGCGCGGAATCCTTCAGGAGAATTCCGGTGAGTTCGATGGTAGCGGGATTGGCGAAGATGGGGCCGCGGTAGCCGTCCTTGACCAGTTTGGGGAGCCACCCGGTGTGATCGAGATGCGCGTGAGTCAGCACCAGATAGTCGATGGTCTTGGGATCGATGGGCAGCGGAGTCCAGTTGCGGTCCTTGAGTTCGTTGGAGCCCTGGAAGAGGCCGCAGTCCACGAGGAGGCGTTTGCCGGCCGCTTCGACGAGATATTTTGAGCCGGTCACGCAGCCGGCCGCGCCGAGAAAGGTTATCTGTGCCATGGTGCCGCCATTCTACCTCGGCCGGGAAGGGATGCCAGAAAATTCCTTCTGGCAGGGGATGCGGGAGTGGCCTTTAGGAAACAAGGGGAGCATTCCCGGAGGGATTTCGCGGCCGCAGCCGAGTAGCATCAAGGAAATAGCGCACCTGTGACCAGCCGCGGAGCCGCTCCGACCAAATCGGGGGGTCGTGTAATTTTCCAGGAGAAACGCAAATGAACGAAGCCGATAAACTGGTGGACCTCTATTACGGGAGTTTGCAGGCGGTTCGCCGCGCGCAGAAATACTATCTGGCCATACTCCTGGCTTTTCTGGCCTTGGTGTGGGTCGGGCAGATCGGGGCGGGGAAGCCGCGAGCGACGGTCTCGATTGATACGGACACGGTGTCCGTGCCCAAGTCCGCGCCCGTCTCGGGAAGGAATCTGCTGGAAGCGACTCCGGGAATCACCACGATCCTGCTGCTGGGTCTGGTGGGCTGCCTGCGCGCCACCGAACCTGCGCTAAAACGCTTTCAGGACGCCTGGGCCTCCGCGGGCGGGAGAGCGGAAGCGGTGGGGCTGGCGGCGATTGATACGCACCGCAGT
>JAIQGC010000078.1 GCA_020072805.1 Terriglobia bacterium | reverse complement strand
AGCGCACCGCGCGCAGCAGCCGCGCGGGCTGGTTCGTGAACGAGTGGATGCTGAGCGCGCGGATTTCGCCGCGCTCAATGTCGGAAAGTCCATTGGCGGGGTCCAGCAGCAGCCCGCGCGAGGCCGGATTGAGGGAAATGGCGATGGCGTTGAGGGAGAAATCGCGGCGTCGCAGATCCTCCATGATCGAGGACCAGCGATACTCCGGGCGGGTGCCGGGGCGGGCGTAGTAATCATCGCGCGCGGCGGAGATGCTGCCCAGGCAATCGCCGCTGAAGAGCAGTTCGATATGCCGCAGGTGCTCGTCTTCCACGAGAACTTTGGCGCCACCCTTTTCTAGCTCGCGCGCCAGCTTGGAAGGATTGCCCTCCACCGTGAAATCCAGATCACGCAGCGTGGCGCCGGTGATCAGGTCGCGGACCGTGCCGCCGGTCAGGTAGAGGTTGTAACCCACGGCCACCGCCAGTTCCTGCACCCGCACCAGGACTGCGCGCTGTTCCGGCGAAAGCCGGCTTTCCAGTAGAAACATGTAATCGGGCATCGCTCTCCTCGCGTCCAGGATTTCCGGCCGCTCGTCCCCCGCGGCCATCCACCCGAATCAACTTCCCTGCTCTTACCGCCGGCCCGCCTGCCGCGGCGCTTCCCCCGCGTCCATCTAGGCGCGCGGGTGATGCGCCTTGTAGATCTGTTTCAGGCGTTCCTCGACGACGTGCGTGTAAATCTGCGTCGTGGAAATATCCGCATGCCCCAGCATCAATTGCACCGAACGTAAATCCGCCCCGCGTTCCAGCAGATGCGTGGCAAAGCTGTGCCGGAGCATGTGCGGTGTCAGGGGCATGCGCAACCCCGCGCGCCTCCCGTACGCCGACAGAATCTTCCAGACTCCCACCCGGCTCAGCGGCGCTCCCCGCCGGTTGACGAACAGCGCTCCGGGAGCGCCCGCTCCGCGATTTTTTCCCGCCAGTTGCGGCCGCGCGGCCCGCAGATAGTTCTCCACCGACTTGCCGATGCAGCGCACGCAGCCCACCTTCAGGTCCAGGTCCGGCACGCGCAAGCTGACCAGCTCCGAAACGCGCAACCCGGTGGAATAGAGCACTTCCAGCATGGCCCGGTCGCGCAGGCCCAGCGGCGTCCCGCCATCGGGTTGCTGCAGCAGCCGCTCTACCTCCTCCAGGCGCAAGTAGCCCGGTAGGGAGCGCCGGATCTTCGGCGACTCCAGATTTTCGGACGGATCGCTGGAAAGCATATCCTGTGACTGGGCAAAGCGGAAGAAATTCCGCACGGTGACCAGGTGGCGGGCCACGGTGCGGCTTTCCAGGTTCTGGCGGTAGAGCCCGGCCAGGAAATCCACCAGGTCATCCCGGCCGACCGCTTCCAGGCTCAGCTTCCTCTTTCCGGTAAAGGACTCAAACTTCTGCAGATCGCGGCGATAGGCGGAAAGGGTGTTCACGGACAACCCCTTTTCCACCCGCACGTGGGTCAAAAACGACGAAATGGCCGAGGATATTTCCATCACGATTCCAGATAGTCTTCCGCGCCCCGCCGGCGAACCGCTATCCCGTAAATTTCCTCGATTTCATGGCACCGGAAAATCCAGGCCAGGCCCATATAGAGCAAGGCCGCGCCGGTGATCATTCCCCCAAAGATAACAACTTGAACGAACAGACTCGAGTGCGCCGCGAATGCGGTGTAATGTATCCCCGTCCAGCAGGCCACGCCCATGATCGCGGCGCACACGGTGATCTTCGAGACCGAAATCATAATTCGCGACATCCCCATGCTTCCGTGACGCAGGCGGAAAACCAGGAATAGAGCGAAGAAATCGAAAATGGCCGCCAGGGATGTGGCCAGGGCCGGGCCGCCGTTCTGTACGCGGGCAAAGAGAAACTTCAGGAAGATAATATTCAGCCCGATGTTGATGAACATGGAGACGAACGCCACGATGACCGGCGTGCGCGTGTCCTTGGTCGAATAAAACGCCGGCACGACCAGCTTTACCGAGGCCAACGCCGGCAAGCCCACGGCAAAATAGAGCAAGGCCCGTGCGGTCAGGCGGGTGGATTCGGCCATGAACTGTCCATGCTGGAAGAGCACGCGAATAATGGGCTCGCGCATGATCATCAGGCCGAGCGCCGCCGGGATGGTGATGAAAGCAACGATGCGCACGGAAAAGTTCAGGGTCTTCTTCAGCGCCGGGAAGTCGTTGGCCGCCGCCTGGTGCGACATCATCGGTAGAATGGCCGTGGCCACGGCAATGGCATATCCGCCCAGCACCAGTTCCATCACGCGATCCGCCAGATAGATAGCGGTCAAGCTGCCGCGCGGCATCTTCGCCGCGCTCGCGAAATAAATGTCGAAAAATAGATTGATTTGCGCGATTCCGATTCCGAAGAATCGCGGGATGGTGAGCCGGGCAATATTGCGGATGCCCGGATGGCTAAAGGAGACGCCGAATTTGAAGTTCATCCCCTGCTGCACCAGCTTGGGCACTTGGATCAGAAACTGCATGGCCCCGCCCACTAGAACCCCCACGGCCAGCGAAATGGCCGGGTCGCGGAAATATCGGTAGACCACGCCCATGGAAAACAGGATCATGCTCAAATTGAGAACCACGGGCGTGGCCGCGGGAAGGCCGAAAATATGGAAGCAATTGAGGAAGCCCATGGCCAGCGCCGCCAGCCCGACGAAAAACAGGTAAGGGAAGATGATCCGGTTGAGCGCAACCGCCTCATCCCAGCGGACGCTCTTATCTGCCGAGGAGGTGAACGTATGCACCACCACCGGAGAAAAGACCATGCCCAGCACGGTGATGATGGCCAGGACCAGGGCCATGGTCCAGAAGAGGCGGTTGGCGAATTCCCACACCTCTTCCTTGGATTTCTCCTTCATGTAGGTGGTGAAGACCGGAATCACCGAGGCGGTCATCGTCCCTTCGGCCACCAGCCGCCGAAACAAGTTGGGGATGCGATAGGCCAGCACGAAGGAATCGGCGGCCAGCGAAGTGCCCAGCAGCAGGGCAATGCGCTGGTCGCGCACGTAGCCCAGGACGCGACTTACAATCGTCACCAGGGAGATGACGGAAGCTGATTTCAGGATCTGTTTTTTTTCGGTCAAATAGCCCGACTCCGGTCCTAACCCCTGCAAAAACAATAACTTGACACGAAACGGCGATTAACATAACATACTCGCCGGAAATTGGCAACTCGCGTAGATTTGACTTGCCAAGGATATCCCCTGACCTTGAAAACGCGCGCCCCAGCCTCCACCCACAAGAAAGTCATCGTGGTCCTTGCCGACCATCAGGTTCTGCGCGGCTATCTCAACCCAGCGCAGCTCGGCGAGAGCGAACCGCTGGACTTGCTCACGCCGGAGGGCGAACACCAGAAAATTTCCCTCAGCGGAGTCCGTTCTATTTTTTTCGTGCGTGAGTTTACCGATGCCTTCGAACTGGAGCGCAAGGTTTTTCTCAGCCGGCCCAAGCAGGATGGCCTGTGGGTTCGCCTGCGCTTCAAGGACGGCGAAGTGCTCGAAGGCGTGGTGCCCAACGACCTCCTGGGCATGCTGGATCACGGCGTGCGCATCACTCCGCCCGACCCTAACGCCAAGGCCGATCGCATTTTCGTTCCCCGGGAAGCTCTCTCCGAGCTGACCGTACTCGGAGTTGTGGGCATTGCGCGCCGCAAGCCGGCCGCTCCCGCCGCGGCCCAACCGCGTCTCTTCAGCGAATAGTTTTCCACAAGACGCTGGGGGAGCTTGCCACTTGCGGCCGGGACACTCTTCCCGCCTGTACTTCCCTGCTCCCGGTATGCGAGACTTTCTGAGTTTCCCGAGGAGTTTTCCATGACCGCAGATTCTGTTAAGCCCCGGACACTGGCGGAAATTGCCCAGGCGCTGGGCGCGCGCCTGGACGGCAACGGCGAGGTACTCATCACCGGAGTCGCGGGCATCGACCATGCCGTGCCCGGCCAACTCACTTTTCTAGCCAATCGCAAGTACACGCCGCTGCTGCGCACCACGCGCGCTTCGGCGGTGCTGGCCGAGGAGAAGGTGACCATCGAGCGCCAGGCCGGACTGGCTCCCCTGCCCGTCCTGCGCATCGCCAATCCTTACCTGGCTTTTGCTCGAGCCATCGAGCTTTTCTATCACCCGCCGCGCTATGTCCCCGGCGTGCATCCCACCGCCGTCGTCTCCCCGGGCGCAAGCATCGCCGCGGGGGCGCACATCGGCCCCTACTGCTTCGTGGACGAAGGCGTGGTCATCGGTAAAAACGCCGTCCTGCACAGTTTCGTCACCATCTACCGCGGAGCGCGCATCGGCGACGATTTCTTCGCTCACTCCCACACCGTCGTCCGCGAGCACTGCCGCCTCGGCGACCGCGTCATCCTGCAAAACGGCGCGGTCATCGGCGCGGACGGCTTCGGCTATGCCCGGCAGTCCGGCGGCACCTGGCATAAAATGCTGCAGTCCGGCCCGGCCGTCCTGGAAGACGACGTCGAAGTGCAGGCCAATTCCTGCGTGGACCGCGCCACGGTGGGCGAGACGCGCATCGGGCGCGGCAGCAAACTCGATGATCTGGTCGTTGTGGGCCACGCCTCGCGCCTCGGGAGCAATACCCTGCTGTGCGGGCAGGCCGGCCTGGCCGGCTCAACTGTCGTGGGGAACGACTGCATACTGGCGGGGAATGTGGGCACCGCGGGGCATCTGCGCATCGGCGACGGCGCCGTGGTTACCGCCAAGAGCGGTGTGCACGCCGACATTCCGGAAAAGACCGTCTATTCCGGCTATCCCGCGATGGAAAACAAGCAGTGGCTGAAGACCATGGCGGCGCTCAACCGCCTGCCCGAGCTGCATAAACGCGTCCGTGAACTCGAAGAGCACATTCGCCGCCTGGACCCGCGCTGAGGGCTGCTTTTCCTTTCAGGTGAGCGAATCATTTTCCGTGGATTCCGCCGCGGATGCCGCATCCAACGGGCGCTGCTCCGGCGGCAATCCCGCCGCCAGCGCCGCTCGTAATACCGCGTTCAATTCATCCCGCTGGTCCACGGTGTAGCCGGTCGTTTCAATCGGCGGACAAAAGCGCACCACGATTTCCCCTGGACGGATCACCATCGAGCGCTTGGCCATCACCTTGTGCGCTCCCGCGCAGGCCACCGGCACGATCGGCACGCCCGCCTTGATGGCCAGCACCACCGCGCCCTTCTTGAACGCCTGCAAGCGCCCATCCGGGCTGCGCGTCCCTTCCGGATAGATCAGGAACGAAGTTCCCGAGCGCAAGCCCTGCGCTCCGCGTTCTATGCTGGCCATCGCCGACTCGCGGTCGGTGCGCCGCACCGGAACAAACTTCGCCAGCCGGAAGGCCTGCCCGATGATGGGCCAGCGGAACAGGGATTCTTTCAGCAAGATGGCCACCTGCCTCGGAATCGCTCCCACCACCGCAGGGGCGTCCGCCGAACTGGTGTGATTCGCGGCAAAGAGGCACGGCCCGGGCGGAATATTTTCCAGACCCTCGACGCGGATTCGCGCTCCCGCCAGACGTACGCCGAAGAGCACGCCACCCAGCGCCATGCGGTAGAGCAAAGCGGAATCGCCCGCCAGGAGCGTATAGACGAGCAAGGGCGGTCCCACCAGAAGGATGTAGACCGTCAGGAACAGAGTGAGAATGAAGGTTCGAATCATCGTGGATCAGACAAGGGGAGAAAATTGTTCATGGATCATTGCGCCATTCTATCGCGGAGTTGCCGCTCCCGCGACTCCCGGCTGGGTGCGTCCGTGCAGCAGGCCCTCGCGAATCTGTTTGGCTTTTTCTCCCGCGCCATGCGCTTCCTTCACCTGACAGGTCATCTCCCGCTCTTCGCCTAGCGGAACTTCGATGGACAGTTCGGCATCCTCGCGCCGCAGGCGCAGGCGAAGTTTTTCTCCGGTCTTGCGGCTGCGCAGCCAGTGCTCCAAGCGCCGCGGCACTTGTCCGCCGTCCCACTCCAGAATCATGTCGCCGGGACGAAGCCCCGCGGCCAGCGCCGCCTCCGCCAGCGGGCCGTTCACGCGATACCCCGCAGCGGATTCCCGTAGCAATTGAAAGCCGATGGAAGCGCGCAGGCTTTCCTCCTCCCGGAGTTCCAGTCCGGCCAGCGCCAGAATCTCCCGGTACGGCAGAGGCTCCGCCGCCGAAACGTAGCGCCGGAAAAACTCCTCGAACGAGCCGCCCGCCACGCTTTCCGCCATGCGCCGCACATCCCCGCTATCCTGATAGGTCCGCCTTTTTCGCGCAAACTCCTCGTTCATGCGCCGCAGCACGTCATCGAGGCTGGCGGCGTTCCCGGTGCGGTCGCGGATCAAGATATCCAGCAGGACGCCAAGCACCTGCCCCTTGGTATAATACGAAACGCTCTTATCGCCTTCGTTGTACAGAGGATATTTCTCCAGCCAGGCGTCCAGGCTGGACTCCTCCGCGCTCTGCCAGATATTCGCCGGACGCCGTTCCAGTTCGCCAATCTGCCCTGCGAGGTCGGCGTAGAACTGCTCCTTGCTCCACAAACCGCTGCGCACCTGCGTATAAGCGCCATACGTGCTGGTCACTCCCTCGGCAAACCAAAGCGCGCGGGAATATTGCTCCCGCGTGTAATCCACGGGTTCGAGCGATGCCGGACGGATGCGCTTCACATTCCACAAATGGAAAAACTCATGCGCGGAAACCCCATTCACGTACTCCATCTCCGACACGGAGATGGCCGTCGAGTTGGCGTGCTCCATACCACCGCCCGCGCCTCCCGCGGTCCGGCCAATATGCAGGAGGAAGGTATACTCGGCGAACGGGCGGTCCCGCATCAGTTCCATTTCATAGCTGCAGATACGCCGCAACGATTCGGTCAGCTGCGCCCGGTCCCAGTTCTCCGAATGAATCACCACGCGAACGGTAGGAGAAACTCCGGGTAGAACAAACTCCTCAAACTGTCCCGCTTCGATCGGGGCATCCGCCAGCGCGTCGTAATTTGCAGCGCTCATCGCCGCCGCGGGCGCATCCTTTCCGGCGCTCGTCGTTGGCAGCAGCGCCGAGGTCGCTCGCCAGCCAGACGGCAGTTGCCGCAATTCCAGGCGCACGTCTTCCCCGCGGCGCTCCGGCACGTAGAGCAGAATCATCGCCGGATTGACGAAGGCGTGCTCGGAATTCAGTTGCGTGGCAAACGGTCCCGGCTCGTCCCAGAACGTTTCGTAGCGGATGGTAATCGTTCCGCTGCCGCTGATGCGCCAGGTCTGCTTGTCCAGTTTTTCCACTGGCGCTGGTTTTCCGCCGGCGAGCGCCGACACCTGCCGCAGATGGCTGCTGAAGTCGCGCACCATGTAGAGCGCGTTCCAGGCGGGCAATTGCACCGTCACGCCGCCGCTGACTCCCGGAATGCGCATCTCCACGGCGAAGACATGCCCTTCCGGATGTTCCAGGGAAATCGAGTATTGAATCGTTGCGGAAGCCGGCGGCGGAACAAAACAGGCCGCCAGGACCAGCCATAATCCCACGCGCAGAGCCAAGGCGGGTCGAATCACGGGCGAACGCCCTCTGCTTTTCCCGAAACAGAACCGCCGAGGCGCTTCATCAGCTTGTCGCAAAGCCCGTCGAAGCTGCCGTTGGACATCACCAGCAAAAGGTCGCCCGGCTGCGCTTCGGCGGCGACAAGTTCCACGATGGCCTGCGTCTCAGGAATAAACCGCGCGTCGCGGCCGAGCTTCCGGACGCTTTCCGCCACTCCTTCCGGGGAAAGCCGCTCCTCCTCACCAAGTTGCTGCGCCCGAAAAACTCCGCCCAGCACCACGCGGTCGGCCAGCGCCAGCGCTTGCGGCAGAGCCTCCTCGAAAATTCTGCGGCGCATGGAATTCGACCGCGGCTCCAGAAAGGCCCACAGCCGCCGCCCCGGCCAGCGCGAACGCACCGCCTCGATCGTCGCACGCACGGCTGTCGGATGATGCGCGAAATCGTCCACCACCAGCACCCCACCGGCTTCGCCCTTTACGTCCATGCGGCGGCGCACGCTGCGAAAGCTCGTGAGCGCCCGGCCGATCGCTTCCGGCGAAATCCCCCGCGCATGCGCCACGGCGATGCTCGCGAGGGCATTCAACACGTTGTGCCTCCCGCTGGCCGCCAGCAAAAACTCCCCGAATTCCCGCCCTTGATGGGCTACGCGAAAACGCGTTCCGCCGCTCTCCGCCGCCAGGTCGCCCGCCAGCCAGTCATTCCCTTCGCGGAATCCGTAGCGCTCCGCCGCACAAAACGCTTTTTGCACCACGCGCGCCATGGCCGGGCCGGACTCCTCCGCGTCTCCCCAATAGACCAGGCGCCCGCCTCGCGGCACCAGGTTCACCAGGCGGCGAAACGCCAGTTCGTAGGCTGCAAAATCCACATAAATATCGGCATGATCGAACTCCAACGAGGTGAGCACCAGCGAATCCGGATGATAATGGAAAAACTTCGGGCCGCGGTCGAAGAACGCCGTCTCGTACTCGTCGCCCTCGATGATGAACTCCTCTCCGCCGCCCAAGCCGTAACTTTTGCCGAAATTCTCGGCCACGCCGCCCACCAGAAAGTTCGGGCGCTTCCCGGCCTGCTCGAAAATCCACGCCAGCATGGCCGTGGTGGTGGTCTTTCCGTGCGTGCCGCTGACCACCACCGAATGTTTTCCCGGCAGAAACACGCTCTCGATGATCTGGGCCATCGAACAGTACGGAATCTTGCGGTCCAGCACCGTTTCCAGTTCCGGATTGCCGCGGGCGATCACGTTGCCGACGACCACCAGGTCCGGAGCAGGATCGAGATGCGCGGCGTCAAAGGAAGAAAAATAGGAGATTCCCAGCGTGTCCAGCAGCGTCGAAGCCGGAGGGTAGACGCCCGTATCCGACCCGCTCACGCGAAATCCCGCTTCGCGCAGCATTCCCGCCACCGGCGCCATGGCCGATCCGCCGATCCCCAGCAGGTGAATTCGTTGTCCTGGTTTCAATGTGCCAAGCATCCCACGTCCTTTACATTACCGCCGGCTCAAGAATCTCCAGCGTTCCGCCGCCCTGCGCAACCAGCCGCGCCTCGACTCCCAGCGGCAGCGTCAGCATGGGCCGCTCCGTATGGCCCACCGGAGCGCCGTAAACCACCGGCAACCCATTGCTAGCCAGAATTCGCGCGCAGACATCGCGCACCGAAGGGCTCCCCGCAACCGGCGCCGGGCATTCCGGAAAATCGCCGAACACAAATCCCGCCACTCCCGCGAAAACTCCCGCCTGAATCAAATGCATGAGCACGCGGTCCACCTGATACGGTTTCATCGCGCGGTCTTCCAGCACCACAATCGCTCCACCCAGATTCACCTGCCAGGGCGTGCCTACCGTCGCTTCCAGCAGCGTCAGGCATCCACCCATCAGAGTTCCTTGTACTTCGCCCTCTTCCAGGCATTCGCCCTGCAAATCGAGCGTCCATCCACCCTCGGTCTGTCCGGTGGCGCGGCGAAAAGAGTTTTCATCGTAGCCGCCGGGCTTTCCCGCGCCCGCGTCGAACCCCGCGGCCACCATCGGTCCGTAGAACGTCACCCAGCCCATGCGCTGCCAGAGAAACAGTTGCAGCGTGGTCAGGTCGCTGTAACCGATCAGGGCCTTGGCCGCGGCCAGCGCGGGCTCGTCACGCGTGTCCAGAAGGTAGTTCGAGCCGTAGCCGCCGCGCAGCGCGATGAGCGCATCCGCGTCCGAATTCTCCAGCGCATCGAGAAACTCCTTGCGGCGCTCCGCGGCGCCAGCGGCAAAATAGCCGTCGGAGGCGTTTCCGGCCCAGGGCAACACGGAAAATCCCAGGCGCTGCAATTCGGCAATGCCTGCTTCGATTTTTCGGGGTTCGGCCGGAGAAGCGGGCGCAACCAGAGCCACGCGCGACCCGGCGCGCAGCGCCCGGGGCTTGCGGGGAGTTGCGCGCAAGGGGAACAAGGAGTCCTGTGGAGGTTGGGCGCTCATTCCTGGCGGCTCGCGGTGGTCATCACTTCACTCACAATGCCGGGGCGGTTCACTCGTTCTAGAATGGCCTGCTGCTGGCGATGCGTGACCTCCGCCTCCAACTCCACCACGGAAGCCGCCCCCGCCATGGAAATCCGGAAATGCTGCATGGGCACTTTGATCTCCGCGAGAAATTGCTGCAATTCCGCGGCAACGCTTTCGGCATGGCTGGTCGTAAAGCGAAAGACCATGACGCGCACCTTCAGATTCAGGCGCCGCGCCACCCAGGCCATGACCACCAACCCGAAAAGAACCAATCCGGCGGAGAAACCAGCCACTGCATAGAATCCCGCGCCCGCGGCCATGCCAATCGCCGCTTCCACAAATATCGTGGCCGCCGTGGTCAGCCCGGTGATCCCGCCGTTTTCCCGCAGAATGGCGCCCGCGCCCAAAAAGCCGATGCCCTGCACCAGATTGGAAACGATTCGCGTCGTCGATGGATCGCCAAAGCGGTGTGCGACTTCCACCGAAAGAATCGTGAATAGCGCCGAAGCCAGGCAGACGAACGCGCTCGTGCGAATGCCCGCGGGGCGCTTGTGCAGGTCGCGCTCCACGCCGATCGCTGCACCCAGCAGGGCCGCCAGGGTCAAGCGCAGCAGAATGGTGCTGGTTGTCAGCATGTTCCCTGAGTTCCCTCCGCCCCCGCCGCGAACTTCCCTGCCCGGACTCGGCCGGACCGGATAGCAAATTCCTTACAGCTTGAATGTGGTCAGCTTCAGAAAATGCCGGGCGCGAGCGTTGATTTCCGCACGCTTCAATGTGCGCAAACGGTCCAGCCCGAAACGCTCGACGGCAAAGCTGCCCAGCACCGAACCGTAGACCATGGCGCGCCGCAGCGCCGCATCAGTGTGTTTCCCCGCGCTTGCCAGATAGCCCATAAACCCGCCGGCAAAACAGTCCCCTGCTCCGGTCGGGTCGTGCGGCTCCTCCAGCGGAAACGCCGGAACGCAGAACACGCCAGACTTGTCCACCAGCATGGCTCCGTGCTCCCCGCGCTTCACCACCAGCGTCGAGGGGCCCATCTTGAAAATATGCTTCGCCGCGCGCAGGAGATTATGTTCGCTGGAGAGCTCGCGCGTCTCCGAATCGTTGATCATCAGGATGTCCACGTGGCGCAGCGTCTCGCGCAATTCCGCGTTGCTCCCCGAAATCCAGTAGTTCATGGTGTCCATGGCCGCCAGCTTCGGCCGCTTCCTCACCTGTTGCAGCACGGAGCGTTGCAGTTCCGGTGCAATATTGGCCAGGAAAACGTGTTCGGCCCCCCTGTATTTCTCCGGCAACCGCGGCTTGAATTCAGCGAATACATTCAGTTCGGTGGTGAGGGTGACACGCTCGTTCAGATTTTCCGAATAACGCCCCGCCCAGAAAAACGTTTTCCCGGTCGCGCGCTCCAGCCCCTCCAGATCGATCTTGCGCCCGCGGAAGACATGGGCATCCTGCTCCGTGAAATCATCGCCCACAATGCCGACGAGATTCACGTGCGTGAAAAAACTGGCGGCCACCGCAAAATACGTGGCCGCGCCGCCCAGCGCGCGGTCCACCTTTCCGTACGGGCTTTCCAGCGCATCAAAGGCCACGGAACCTACTACGAGTAGCGACACAAGCGTCTCCTAGGAAAGATAATTTCCAATTATAGCCGCGAGGCGTTTCTTCGTCGCGGCCGGCACGACCTTCGGATCGGTCACCAGCGCATGCTTCAGCGCCGACCCGCACTTGCAGCCCCGCTCCCCGGGGACCGCGCGCACCGCTTCGCGAATCACCCGCTGCGCGTTCTCCGCGTTCCGGTTCAAGTTTTCGAGGATCTGCGCCAGCGTCACCGTCTCGTGCTCCGGATGCCAGCAATCGTAATCGGTGATCATGGCCACGGTGGCGTAGCAGATCTCGGCCTCCCGCGCGAGCTTGGCCTCGGTGACGTTGGTCATCCCGATCACCTGGAAGCCCATCTTGCGGTGCATGTGCGACTCCGCGGTCGTCGAAAACTGCGGCCCCTCCATGCAGATGTACGTGCCCCCGCGGTGCGTCTTTACCCCGGCGCGC
>JAIQGC010000077.1 GCA_020072805.1 Terriglobia bacterium | reverse complement strand
TAAGCGGCGGCGAACCTCTGGAAATCAGGATTTCTCAGCGTGCAGCCCAGGCGGCGCCCTCCGAAATCCTTGTCTTGCTTCGCGCGGATGGCGCCATAGGCTTTGTTATTGCACACCACGATGGTCACCGGAATGTTTTCTTCCACCGCCACGGCCAGTTACGTGGCCGTGAACTGAAATCCTCCGGCGCCGAGATGCAGTGACGCACTTTTCCTGAGCGCACCTCGGCCACCCGGGTCTCTCCGGCCAGCGCAATTTCGTCCAGTCCGCCCGCGCCGTGCACCACAAAGGCCCGCGTGCTGCCCAATTCGGCCAGCGTTTCCGCCACCACCTGCAGCACTTCCGCGGAAAAGACGCCCACGACCTGCGCGGGCGCTCCGGCGGGATTGGTCAGCGGCCCCAGAAGGTTGAAGACGGTGCGCACGCCAATCTCCTTCCGCGCGGGCATGACGTGGCGCATGGAGTTGTGCGCCGCCTGCGCATACAGGAATCCGATGCCGATCTCGCGGATGGCCTGCGCAGTCCGTTCGAAGGGCAAGTCTATGGGCACGCCCAGGGCCTCCAGCACATCCGCCGAGCCGCTTTGCGAACTGGCTGCGCGGTTGCCGTGCTTGGCCACGCGCGCTCCGGCCGCCGCCGCCACCAAGGCCGCCGCCGTGGAAATGTTGAAGGTTTGCGCGCGGTCTCCGCCCGTTCCGCAGGTGTCCACCAGGCGCTCGGGAAGCGTTTCACCGGGGGCGAAGACGCGCGCCGCATGCCGGCGCATGGTCCGCGCGAACCCGGCCAGCTCCTCGGCGCGGTAGGGCCGCGCGTTCAGGGCCTTGAGCAGGCGCACGATTTCCCCGTGGGGCGCGCGCCCGGCGAGCAATTCCTCCATGGCCGCTTCGGCCTGCGCGCCTGTGAGCAGCGCGCCCGCCTCGACCTTCTCCAGAATCTCCCGCAGCATTCTCCCGGCAACCTCCTTCCCCGATACTACCGCAGCACCCGTCCGGCGGCACCCCTCTTCCTTGCTCTGGAAACCATTTTCCTCTGCGGCTTGCCCCTGCGCTCCATTGCAGGTAAACTTTTTGTTTTGCAAGCAATGTAAATCCAATCCTGATGGTTGCCCGATGAAGATTCATGAATACCAGGCCAAGGCCATCCTCTCCCGCTACGGCGTGACCACGCCGCGCGGGGAGGTGGCGTTCAGCAAGGAAGAGGCCCGCGAAGCCGCCGCCCGGCTGAAATCGCCGGTGGTGGTCGTCAAGGCGCAGATTCACGCCGGAGGGCGCGGCAAGGCCGGAGGCGTTAAACTCGCCCGCTCCGCCGATGAAGCCGCGGACATCGCCAGCCACATTCTGGGGATGAAGCTGGTCACGCCGCAAACCGGCCCGGCGGGGCGCATCGTCAAGCGCCTGCTGATCGAAGAGGGGCTGGACATCAAGCGCGAACTCTACCTGGGCCTTCTGGTGGACCGCGCGACCGGCACGCCTGTGTTCATGGCCAGTGCGGCGGGCGGCATGGAAATCGAGGAAGTGGCCAAGGAGAATCCTGGAGCGATTCTCCACGAAAATATTCATCCGGCCGTCGGCCTGCAGCCCTATCAGGCGCGCAAGCTGGCCTTTGGCCTGGGACTTCCGGCGGAGGTTATCGCCAACGCCGTGCCGTTTTTCCAGTCGCTGTACCGCGCGTTCATTGATACCGACTCTTCCATGCTGGAAATTAATCCGTGCGTGCTGACCGGCGACGGGCGGCTGGTCGCGCTGGACGCCAAAATGTCCTTCGATGACAACGGGCTTTACCGCCACAAGGACCTGCGCGAACTGCGCGATCTCGACGAGGAAGACCCGCTCGAAGTGGAGGCTTCCAAGTACGGGCTCAACTACATCAAGCTTGACGGCAGCGTGGCTTGCATGGTGAACGGCGCGGGCCTGGCCATGGGCACGATGGACATCATCAAGTACTCGGGAGGATCGCCCGCGAACTTTCTGGATGTGGGCGGCGGGGCTTCCGCCGAGCAGGTCAAGAACGCTTTCCGAATTCTCATGAGCGACCCTTCGGTCAAGGCCGTCTTCATCAACATCTTCGGCGGGATTCTCCGCTGCGACGTGCTTGCTACCGGCGTGGTCGCCGCCGCAAAGGATCTGCAATTGAAAGTTCCCGTGGTTGTGCGCATGGAAGGAACCAACGTCGAGCTGGGGCAGCAGATTCTGCGTGACAGCGGGCTGAACTTCACCATCGCCAGCGGCATGAAGGACGGAGCGCAAAAGGTTGTGGCGCTGGCGGGGGGTGCGCAATGAGCATTGTGGTCAACGAGAAGACGCGAGTTATCGTGCAGGGCTTCACCGGGCGCGAAGGAACCTTCCACGCGCAACAGATGATCGAATACGGCACCAACGTGGTCGGCGGCGTGACGCCCGGCAAGGGCGGCGGCAAGCATCTGGAACGCCCCGTATTCAATACGGTCTTCGACGCAGCCAGGGAGACCGGCGCGAACGCCAGCGTCATCTTCGTGCCGCCGCCGTATGCCGCGGACGCCATTCTGGAAGCCTCCGACGCCGGCATTCAGACCGTGGTATGCATCACCGAGGGCATTCCCGTGCTCGATATGGTGCGCGTCAAGGCCGCCGTGGATTTTTCGAAGCTTCGCCTCATCGGACCGAACTGCCCCGGAATTATTTCTCCGGGCAAATGCAAAATCGGCATCATGCCGGGACGCATTCACCAGAAGGGCCACGTCGGCGTGGTCAGCCGCAGCGGCACGCTGACCTATGAAGCCGTGGACCAGCTCTCGCGACTGGGCATCGGACAATCCACCTGCATCGGCATCGGCGGCGATCCCATCATCGGCACCACCTTCCTCGATTCCATCAAGCTGTTCAACGAAGACCCCGAAACGCACGCGATCATCATGATCGGGGAAATCGGCGGCAACGCGGAAGAAACCGCCGCGGAATACATCAAGGCCCACGTGAAAAAACCGGTGGTCGGCTTCATCGCCGGGCAGACCGCGCCGCCGGGCCGCCGCATGGGCCACGCCGGAGCGATCATCAGCGGCGGGCAGGGCACGGCCAAGGACAAGTACGCGGCCATGAACGCGGCGGGGATTCGCACCGTGGAAACGCCGGCGGATTTGGGCAGCACTGTTGCAGCAGCTTTGAAACAATGAGGTAAGGAAGTAACGAAGTAAAGAGGCAAAGAAAGACCGGGGCCCAGGACTCGTTTTCATTCGCGAGGTTCCGTGCCGATAAAAACGTACAAAGATCTGAATGTCTTTCGTGAGTCGTACCAATTGGCTTTGGACGTTTCGCGGCAGGCCAGAAAGTTTCCCGGACCGGAGCAATTTGAATTGGCCCGGCAATTACGCAGGGCAGCCCGGTCGGTTCCGGCCAATATCGTGGAGGGCTGGGCAAAACGATCCTCAGCCGCCGAATTTAAAAGGTATCTGCTGGTGGCAATCGGTTCTTGCGAGGAATGCAAGCTGTGGATTGACATGAGCCTCGATGAAGGTTTTCTTGCGCCGGAGATTGCAGCAGGTTTCAGTAATCGGTTCAATCTGCTTGGCGCAATGCTCAAGAGTTTGTGGAGGCAATGGAAGAGTATCAGCACTTAGTTCTGCGTGATGGAACTCTTCTCATTACCTCGTTACTTCGTTATTTCATTACTTCTTTAGGAGAATCTCGTGGCACTCGAACGCACTTTCGCAATCATCAAACCGGACGCCGTGGCCGCTGGGCAGCAGGGAGAAATTCTGGCGCGCATTCACAAGGCCGGCTTCGCCATCGTGGCCGTCAAATCCATGCGCCTGACCAAGCAGGAGGCCGGCGGCTTTTACGCCGTGCACAAGGAGCGGCCGTTTTTTGGCGAGCTGACCGACTTCATGAGCTCGGGGAAAATCATCGCCATGGTCCTGGAAGCCGAAGGGGCCATCGCCAAATGGCGCGACACCATGGGCGCCACCGACCCCAAGAAGGCCGCTCCGGGAACCATCCGGCACGATCTGGGCACCAGCATCGGCAACAACTGCACGCACGGCTCCGACGCTCCCGAGACCGCCGCGTTTGAAATCGGCTACTTCTTCGCCGGCCTCGAACTCATCTGATTCCCGCTTCGCCCATCCGAGGGATGGCCATTCCTGACTGTCCCTCTTCTCTTACCTCCTCTTCTCCTCTGCTTCCTTTTCTCCTCCTCCGGGTGTAGCATTTCCCTATGAAATGCGCTGTCCCAGGCTGCCCGCAGGATGCGCCCCGGGAATGCTCCGAGTGCTCCCGCTCGTTCTGCGACCAGCACGTCGAAATCTGCAATTGGTGCCAGGCCTGGGTCTGCCGCGACTGCCGCGAAGAGCACGAATCTTCCAGCCCCCTCCACGAATCCGGCGAATCCGGCGGTTAAGCCTTTGCTCCACTTCTTGCATCCAGCTTGCTCCCGCCCGGCCTCGATCTGATTTAAGCTATGAGCACTCCCGGGCCTGCGGGCCCGGGAGTGCTCCCGCCTTTTTTGCCTGCCCAGCCGCAAAACAGCTAGAATACGGCTTCGTTCGCGCCGCCGGCCTTTGCTGCCGCGGCATCGAGGAGCGCATTGCGTGTCATGAGTCAACTTACCTTCAATCTGATGCCGGAGCGCAAGATCTGGAGCGTGGGGGAGCTGACCGCGCGCATCCGCGATCTGCTGGCGCGAAATTTCACGGACATTCTGGTGCAGGGCGAAATCTCCAATTTTAGGCCGGCGCAGTCCGGGCATTTTTATTTCACCTTGAAGGATGAAAAAGCCCAGGTGCGCTGCGTGTTTTTCAAGAACCAGCAGCGCGGCATGAAGTTCCGCCCCGAGGATGGATTGAAAGCGATCGTGCGCGGCTCGGTGAGCGTGTACGAAGCGCGCGGGGAATACCAGATCTATGTCGAGAGCCTGGAGCCGGCCGGGATTGGCGCGTTGCAACTGGCCTTTGAGCAGTTAAAGAAGCAGCTGGAAGCGGAAGGGCTGTTCGATCCGGCGCGGAAGAAGGAGTTGCCGCTGCTGCCGCAGCGGATTGGATTGATTACTTCGCCGACGGGCGCGGCGGTGCGCGACGTGGTGCGGATCCTGCGGCGGCGATTTCCCAATGTGCACCTGACGCTGTATCCAGTGCGCGTGCAGGGGGAGGGCGCGGCGGCGGAAATCGTGGAGGCGCTGAAATATTTCAACCGCAAGCGCGGGGCCGACGTGATACTTCTGGTGCGCGGGGGCGGCTCGATCGAGGATTTGTGGGCGTTCAACGAAGAGGTTGTGGCGCGGGCGATTTTCGCTTCGCTGATTCCGATCATCAGCGGCGTGGGCCACGAGACGGATTTCACCATCGCCGATTTCGTGGCGGACGTGCGCGCTTCGACACCTTCGGCCGCGGCGGAGCTGGTGGTGCAGACGCGGCGGGAATTCGACAGGCACATCGCGGACTTGCAGGAGACGCTGGGGCAGCGGATGCGTTACCGGCTGAGCGTTTTGAGCCGGCGCGTGCATGAACTGTCCGCGCGGCGGGCATTCCAGCGGCCGCGCGACCTGCTGCGGCAGCAGCGGCAGCGGGCGGATGAGATGACTTCGCGGCTGACGCACGGCCTGCGTTCGCGGCTGGAGCAGGCGCGCAAGAGATTTACGCTGGCGCATGTGCGCATCGTGTCGTTTGATTTGCGCGCCAAGATCGGGCGCATGCACATCCGCCTGGAGCGCATCGCCGCGGAACTGGGCGTGCGCGGCGACCGGCTTCTGCGGGCCAAGCGCGAACGACTGGAGCGGCTGCGGTTGCAGTTGGATGAGCGCAGCCCGCTGCGCGTGCTGGAGCGCGGGTACGCCATTGCCACCGATGCGGCGGGGAATGTGCTGCGCTCGGCGGAACAGATTGCGCTGGGGGATTCCATCATTGTGCAGTTGCACCGCGGGCGGGTTACTGCCGAAGTGAAGAAGAAGGAGAGCGGGAACTGAAGAGGTAACGAAAGAGACTGGCCTGGTCTTTGGACGGTAATTCTTAAGGTAAGTCGAGTGTTCGGCGGGCAAGAAAGCGTTCTATACTAGCGTTGGAAGCAATCACGGAAGGCCGCGAGCCCCTGTTTCATCCCCCCCTTTCCCCGCGCTCCTTTCCGCAAGGGTGCAATTTGCCCGAAAGCGGGAACGATGAAAAAAGAGAATTCCGGACGCACCGGCGCGAGCGCGCGCATGCGGGCTGACGAACTGGTTCGACTGCAGATCGCCGCGCTGGAAGCCGCCCCGAATGCGATCGTTATCACCGACCGTAAGGGCACGATTACGTGGGTCAATAGCGCCTTCCAGCGGCTCACCGGTTACACCGGGGAAGAAGCCATCGGACAAACCCCGCGCCTCCTCAAGTCCGGCCAGCAGTCCCGCGCCTTCTACACGGAGATGTGGAAGACGATTCTATCGGGACGGAGATGGCAGGGGGAACTCATCAATCGGCGCAAGGACGGGAGTCTCTACCGGGAAGAGATGACCCTGACGGCGGTGCACGGCCAGGGCGGGGAGATCACTCACTTTATCGCCATCAAGCAAGACATCACGCAACGCAAACAAGCCGAAGAGCGCGCCGCCTGGCTGGCGCAGGTGGTTGAAAACAGTTCGGAAATGATCGCCATTGGCGATAGCGATCTACGCATTACCTTTGCCAACCGAGCCTATCTGCAAGCCTTGGGGTATTCGGAAAAAGAGGTTCTGGGGAAACTTCTGCCCAGCTTCCAATCTCCTTGCAATCGCCCCTCGCTCACTGAGGAGATCGAGACCGCAACCTCCGAGCAGAGCGGATGGAAAGGGGAGGTACTGCACCGGCGGCGGGACGGAACGGATTTCCCGACGCTTTTGAGCACGGGCCTGCTCAAGGATAACGAGGGACATTTACTCGGTGTCTTTGGCAGTGCGCTGGATATCAGCGAGCGAAAGCGCGCGGAGGAAGAGTTGCGGGAAAGCGCGGATCGCACGCGGCTCCTGCTGGATTCCCTGGCAAAAGCGGTCTATGGATTGAATTCCAAGGGAGAATGCACCTTCTGCAATGCAACCTGCCTCGAGTTGCTCGGCTACCGGGATTCCAGCGAACTGTTGGGAAAGAATATGCATGAGCTAACCCACTACAAACGGCCGGATGGGACTCTATATCCTTTGAACGAATGCAGGGGCTATCGAGCTTTTCAGGAGGGGAAAACTTCTCACGTCAGGGACGAAGTATTTTGGCGGGCCGACGGAACAAGCTTTCCCGTGGAATACTGGAGTTACCCGATCCGCCGTAAAGGCGAACTGACCGGCGCGGTGGTAACGTTCGTGGACATTACGGAGCGCAAGCAGGCCGAGGAGGAGTTGCGCAGGACTCACGAAGAACTAAATATCGCATTGGAAGAGTCGCAGCAGCGGGCGCGCGAAAACGAGAAACTCACTGAACTGGTGGACGTCCTGCAATCTTGCCAGACCGTTGAAGAAGCCTATACGTTCATCGAGAAAACGCTGCCAACGATCCTGCTCTGCCGGGCAGGCGCCTTGTTCATGACCAATCCATCGCGGGATGCGGTGGAAGCAGTGGCCGTCTGGGGCGAGTCTTTATCCACGGAGAAGGTATTCCGCCCGGATGACTGCTGGGCGCTGCGGCGGGGTAAAATCCATCGCGTGGAGAATGCGGCTGCCCCCCTGCGGTGCACCCATGTTTGCGAGTCTCCTGCAGGAGGGTATCTTTGCGTTCCGCTAGCCGCGCAAGGTGAAACGCTAGGGGTACTTTACATGGAGGGGCAAGCCGAGTCATCCGGTCCCTGGGCCAAAGCGCCGGAGAAGCAAAAGGAGGCGCTGGAACGGCAAGCTGCGGCCGCCGGCGAACGCATCTCGCTGGCACTGGCGAACCTGAGACTCCGCGAGGTTCTCCGCCATCAGTCCACTCGAGATCCGCTGACGGGCCTCTTCAACCGGCGATATATGGAAGAGTCGCTGAACCGGGAGTTGGGCCGGGCGCTGCGGGGGAATTTGCCGGTGTCGTTGATTCTGCTGGATCTGGATCATTTTAAGCGCTTCAACGACACTTTTGGCCATGAAGCGGGTGACCTGGTACTGCGGGAGGGCGCCAAGATTTTGCAATCGCACATGCGCGGCAGCGATATCGCGAGCCGAATTGGCGGGGAAGAATTTGTGCTGATCTTTCCCGCGATGCCTTGCGATACGGCGCATGATCGCGCGGAGTTGATCCGCAAGGAACTCAAGGCGCTGGCTCTCCAGTACCGGGGGCAGCCGCTCGGTCAAGTGACCATCTCCGCGGGCGTAGCTGTTTTCCCCGCGGACGGGGCGGACGCAGAGGCGTTGCTGCATGCGGCCGATCAGGCTCTCTATCGCGCGAAAGCAGAAGGGCGAGACAGAGTGGTGCTGAAATGACAGGGTGTAGGAGTGGAGAGGGATGACAGGAAATGAATGGTGGGCCTGGGTGGACTTGAACCACCGACCTTCCCGATCTTATCGGGACGCTCTAGCCATTGATTCGATGAAGTGGCGGCTCTTCATGCTCTTGATCTGACGTTCGCGTTGGGCAGCTTTGCTGCGGGTTTCGAATGCTTCGGCGTAGAAGAGTTCCCAGGGGCCGCGGTTTTTGATGGAGATGGTCCGGTTGTTGTTATGATCGAAAATGCGCTTCGTCAGATTTTCGGTATGGCCGACATAGAAACGGCCTGTGGACTGGCTTTTCAGGATGTAGCAGTGGAAAAGCATGACAGGAAATGAATGGTGGGCCTGGGTGGACTTGAACCACCGACCTCGCCCTTATCAGGGGCGCGCTCTAGCCACCTGAGCTACAGGCCCAATGCGGAAACAACTTAGAAATTCTAACATGACCGCGAAGATTCTGCATCTCCCGGCCGGGTGGGATGGCGCGGAGAAGGTCTACTGGACGAAGCCGACGTTGGGGACGGGGGCACCGCCTTCGGGCAGTTCCTTGATGGGGCCGAATTGGGCTTCGTAACGGGAGATGTTTTCCGCGAGGGCGCGCTGGATGCGTTTGGCATGCGCGGGGCTGACGATCACGCTGGTGAGGAGCTTGCCCTGCTGGCCGTTGGGGAAGATGTAGATGAAATTGAGGGTGAACTCCTCGACATTGTGATGGACCATGACGAGGTTGCTGTACTGGCCTTGCAGTTCCTTTTCGTCGGCCTTGATCTGGACCTGGCGCTGTTCTTCCATGTTTTCTCTCCGGGAAATCCTTCATGAAAATAGCATAAGTGGAGGGGTTGCGGCGCGCCGCGTGTGGCGGGAAGGGAAGAGCTGGCGCGGGGCGGTTGACAGGAAAGCGTATTAAGTGTAGTTTCCTTATTAGATTTAGCTCAGTTAACTATGGCGAACTTGTCTTCAGATTCTCCGCAAACGAACCCTCCTTCCGCATCGCCCGCCGCTGCCTCCCCCGCGCCGACCCCTTCGCTTCCGGAGGCGTATCGCACCGTGCCCTTCGTCCACGGGGCTTCCTGGCTGCGCAAGATGCTGGCCTTCGCCGGGCCGGGCTACCTGGTGGCGGTCGGATACATGGACCCGGGCAACTGGGCCACGGACATCGGGGCGGGCTCGAAATTCGGGTATGCCCTGCTGAGCGTAGTGCTGATCAGCAACTGCATGGCCATGCTGCTGCAGGGGCTGGCGGCCAAGCTGGGCATCGTGACCGGCCGCGACCTGGCGCAGGCCTGCCGGAGCCAGTATTCGCCACGGGCCAGCTTCCTCCTGTGGGTGCTCTGCGAAATCGCCATCGTGGCCTGCGACCTGGCGGAGGTGCTGGGCTCTGCAGTGGCGCTGAAGCTGCTCTTCGGGCTGCCGCTGCTGGCCGGCGTGCTGCTCACCGGCCTCGACGTGCTGCTGGTGCTGGCGCTGCAAGGACGCGGGTTCCGCTGGGTGGAGATTTTTGTGATTACGCTGACGGCCACAATCGCCGGCTGCTTCGCGTATGAAATATTTTTCGCGCGGCCGCTGTGGCTGGAGGCGGCGCACGGATACCTGCCACAACTGGAGATCCTGCGCAATCGCGAGATGCTGTATATCGCCATCGGGATACTGGGCGCGACGGTGATGCCGCACAACCTCTATCTGCATTCCAGCATTGTGCAGACGCGGGCGTTCGGGAGTTCCGCGGCGGACCGGCGCGAGGCGGTGCGCTACGCCGTTTTTGATTCGACCATAGCGCTGTTCATCGCTCTTTTTATCAACGCCGCCATCCTGGCGCTCGGCGCGGCGGCGTTTCATTCGCGCGGGATGACCGGCGTGACCGAAATCGGAGACGCCTACAAGCTGTTGACGCCGGTGCTGGGCGCGAGCCTGGCCAGCACGCTGTTTGCCCTAGCGCTGCTCGCTTCGGGGCAGAATTCCACGCTCACTGGGACGTTGGCGGGGCAGATTGTGATGGAAGGATTTCTCCAACTGCGTCTGAAGCCGTGGGTGCGGCGGCTGATCACGCGCTCGCTGGCGATTGTGCCGGCCGCGCTGGTGATTGGAATCGCCGGGGAAGGGAAGGCCACGGCGCTGCTGATTTTCAGCCAGGTGGTGCTCAGTTTTCAGCTGCCCTTCGCGGTGGTGCCGCTTGTCCGTTTTACCAGCGACCGCGGGCTGATGGGCGAATTCGCGAATTCGCGGGTGACCGCAGCAGCCGCCTGGGTGGTCGCCGCGCTGATTATCGGCTTCAACGCAGAACTGCTCTGGCTGACGTGGCGCGGCTGAGCACGCTTTTCTTTCGGACGCGGGATATGCGAGACTTTTCGGGCACATGAATATCCAGCAGCAGCGCAAAAAACAAATCGCAAAAATTCTTCTGGGCGTTATTTTCGCCGCTATTGCGGCGGTGGCGCTGGCGGCTGTGTACCAGGGGCGCGGGTGGAACGTGCCCGAAGAAGCCAGGCAGTTAAAGAATCCGCTGGCGGCCTCGGAAGAGGGGCGCAAGGCCGCAGCGGCGATTTATCGCGATAAATGCGCGAACTGCCACGGCGAGCGAGGCCGGGGCGACGGAGCCGAAGGGCGCATGCATTGGCCCGCTCCACGGGACTTCACCGACGCGGCACGCATGAACGCCTTGAGCGACGGCGAACTCGGCCCATGCCCTCGTATGTCTGCAAGCTAAGCCAAGAGCAGCGCTGGCTACTGCTGATCTATATTCGCGGATTTGCGTGCGATTCCCGGGGAACGTCCTCGCCGCCAGAGAGACAAAGCGCTCCCGTGAAATAGCCCGGTGGGGCGAGGCGGTCCGAAAAAAATGCGGGCCTGGGTTTTGCCACCCAGGCCCGTTTTCCCTACGATGCGGTTGTTGCGGACGATTCGCGCTGCGCCCCGTGCCGCCGCTTACTTGACCTGCGCAAGCGCCGCGGCAACTTCCTTGAGGTCGGGCAGCGAGGGGATGTCGTAGTTCTTCACCCAGGCGACTTTGCCGGCCTTGCTGATGATGACGATGGCGCGGCCGGTGATTCCCTTTTCCGCGAGGTACAGGCCGAACTTATCGGCCATGGCGCCGCGGGGATGGAAATCGGCCAGCAGGGAATACTGGATGCCCATTTTTTCGGCGTAGGCCTTGTGCGACCACACGCTGTCCACGCTTACGCCGAGGACTTCGGCATCCAGTTTCTGGAAATCTTTCATGTCGTTGACGAAGCAGGCGTGCTCGTTGGTACACACCGGGCTCCAGTCCAGCGGGTAGAAAACCAGGACGACGTTTTTCTTCCCCGCGAAATCGGACAGCTTCACTTCCTTCTGGTTCTGGTCCTTCAGCACAAAATCCGGTGCGGCTGCTCCCACTGCGATTGGCATGGTTTCTCCTCCGTTTGCTCGACAGCCCTACGATGATAGCAAACCCGCCCGCCGCGACAAATCGCCGCGTGCGCGGGCCGGCGCAATTGCCGACGTTCTCTTCCTCTTCTTGCCGCGGCGGGCGCGCGTCGCGTTTGCCTCTTTTCTTCGCCGCCTCCCGGGGGTACACTCCGCGGCTGGAGGCCTCCGGCCCATGACAGGAGAAGCCGCGCGCCGCGCACCGTCTCCCATGCCCACGCTTCGCGAGATCGTCGAACGCTATCGGGAACTCGCCGGCAAGTTCGGCAAGCGGGTGGAACTCTCAGCGTTCGGCTACGCCGCGGAGCAGACCGAACGGATATTCTCCGGTTGCGATGAGGACTATCACATCAGCCGGTTTTTCCACTTCAGCGAGGCCGAGGGCACTTCCTATTCGATTGAGGGCATGCCGGCGACGCACGTGGCCATCGACGAAGGCATCACGATAATCCTCTGAAGGGTCTTTCGCTAAACCCCAGGCATGTGTCCATCTGAGCACCAGAGTCCTATTGCTTGAATTCATTTTTTCCCGCTAGCATCCGGATACGCGCATGTCCAAGAGATTCCTGCTCTTGCTGGTCCTGATCGGCCTCGCCCCGGTGTGCCGGGGCGCTGAAGCGGTGTCCGTGCGCATCCGCAACGCCGGGCTGGGCGGGATCGTCAGCAGCGACGGCCAGATCAGCTGGATTCAGGCGGATGTCCGCAACACGACGCGGCTGCCTCTTTCCTTCGATCTGGTGACGGCCGAACTGGCGCTGGACAAGGGATCGCGGCCAGTAACGGAAACCCTGCGCCTGCCCATGACGCTGGCGCCCGGCGAAGCGCGCACCGTGGATATGGCGCTGCACATTTCTTTCGACAACAGCGCCGTTCTCCTGGTACAAGCCCTGGACGCGGCGGGGATGCGGCTGGGCGCCGCGGCGCGGCGCGCTCCCGCGAAGGCGAGCGACGGCAAATTGATTGCCATGCTCTGCGCCACGCCGGGGCTTTGCCGCGACATTCGCCAGAGCATGCTGCTGAGCGGCAGCACCGAGGAGCAGAGCCGCAAGTCCGGCGCGCTGCGGCTGGTCCAGGTGAAGGAAGCGCCCCCGGTGTGGTGGGGATGGACCGGCGTGGAGACGGTGATCGTGGCGGTTCCCTCGGCGCAGCTCTCCGCGGCGCAGCGCGAAGCGCTGGAAATTTATCTGCTCAATGGCGGGACAATCGTTCTGCTGGAAGACCAGTTGAAGGACGGTGTCGCACTGGAAGCCGCCGCGGGCGTGCGGGCGCTCCCGACGGCGCGTGGAAACGGCGGATTTCTGGAATCCTACCGGCGGCGCCTGCCCCCGGGCCAATTGCGCGATGTCTCCTCGGGAAGGCTGATTCGCTTTGCCAGCGCCTCCAGCCAGGATTTTGCGGACTATGTGCGCACCTACGGACTCGGCGGCGATTCGCCCATCGAGCTGCGCAATGCCTTGCGCCGGTTTCGCGCCGAGGATTGCGACTGCGCGAACGCCGACCGCACAGGATGGCTGATGAAGCGCCTGGGCACCTCGTTTCGCTTCCCCACGTTCCTGGAAATGCTGCTGTGGATGACCGGCTACCTTTTCCTGGTGGGAGTTGTGAATTTCGTTGTCTTGCGGCTGGCGGGCCGGCCGGAATGGAGCTGGATCACGATTCCGGTGATCGCCGTGATCTTTTCCTGCGCGCTCTATCTGGTGAGCGCGCGCAACCGCCCGCGCAATTTCGGCTTGGATGAAATGACCGTCTATCAGATGGATTCCCTCAGCCCGTTGGCTGTCACCGAGCTGAAAATCCGCGTATCCGCGCCCTACCGCTCGACGCTGCATCCCAATCTTCCGGGTCAAATTATCCCCCAATTGACGCCCCGGTACGAGCGCAGCGCGGATATCGAGCCGTTCGAAGCGTACGACCACGCCGGCGAATACCAGATCGGAGACCGCTGGGAATCCGCGCTGCCCCTGCGCAAGTGGTCCTTCAAGGATCTCAATTTTTCCAGCTATCGCCGCTTTCCCGGAACCGTCTACCGCGATTCCGCCGGGCGGCTGCACAATGACACCGGAGTGTCTTTCGAACAGGCTCTGATTGCCGACCATGAGGACGTCTTTCTGCTGGGAATTTTCCCCGCCGGGGCCGTCGTGGACCTCGGGCGCGTGCCGCGCAGCCCCTATTCGCGGGAGGCCGGGCACACGACGGGTTATCGCAACCCGGATTATCCCGGGCCCGGCTTCAGGACCACCAAGCAACTCCCGGATAGAAATCTCAGCGAAGCGGACCGGAAGAAATTTGAAGCGGAATGGGAGACCCTTGCCACGCAGCGGTTTTCCGTGGTGGAGTTCCTCCGCGGCTGGTACCCCAATGGCAATCGCGTCTTCTCCCATACCAGGGCGGTCTTTTTCGGCTACAGCAGGGAAGCCACAGCGGGCGCTTCGCTGCGCGGCTTGAAGCCGGACTATAAAGCGCGGTCGCTCACTGTGGTGACGTTCGAGGAGTGGCCATGATGGAAGCCATGATCGAAATCCAGGGCCTGCGCAAGAACTATCGCGGCATCCGCGGACTCAACGAATTTTCCTTGCGCGTCGAGCGCGGAGATCTGGTCGGACTGGTGGGGCCCAATGGCGCGGGCAAGTCCACGCTCATCAAGATTCTCGCCACGCTCCTACCGGCTGATTCCGGTTCCGCGTGCGTGGCTGGAGAAGACGTCGCCAAGACCCCGGCGGCCGTGCGCGCCGCGGTGGGCTATCTGCCCGATGTTCCGGGCGTCTATCAGGACATGCGCATCGCCGAATTTCTGGAGTTTTTTGCCGACGCCTTCCGCCTGAAGGAGCCGGCGCGCGGCGGGGCAGTCGCGCGGGCTCTGGCGCAAGCCGGATTGGAAGAACGCCGCGACGATTTCGTGGAGCACCTTTCGCTGGGATGGAAGCAGCGGCTGCATCTGGCGAAAACTCTGCTGCACGATCCGCGCGTGCTGCTGCTGGACGAACCCGCCACCGGTCTCGATCCCCTGGCGCGCATCGCCCTGCGCGAGCAGTTGCGCCAGCTGCACGCCGCGGGCGTCACGATTTTGATCTCCTCGCATATCCTGGCCGACCTCGAGGACATCTGCACGCGCATCGTGTTTATCGCCGACGGCAAGAACGTGAACGAAGTCCAGGCGGCCGCCTCCGCCGCGGGCCCTGCGGGCGCCCTGCTGCATTGTGAAATCGAATGGGAAGGCGCCGCGGAAGCCGCCGAGCGCGTGCTGGCCGCCATTCCCGGCGCGGCGATCATCGAGAAGAAAGGGAACTGGCGACGCATCGAGCTGCCGGGAGGCGCCGCGCAGGCATCGTCCCTGCTGCGCGGGCTGCTGGATGCCGGGGTGGCCGTGCTGCATTTTGATGCGCGCGGTCCGGGCTTGGAAGAGCGCTACCGCCGCACCTTCGGAGGGCGCCCGTGAGCAGCCGCGTGCTCGGTTTTTTTCGCATCAGCAATCCCATGATCCGCAAGGAGCTTCGCCAGCGCCTGCGCGAGCGCCGCGCTTGGCTGCTGCCCTCTCTCTATTTGCTGGTGCTCTCCGGCACGGTGGCCTTCTGCTACTACATGGTTGTGCAGGAAGGAACGCAGCGCGGAACTGAACTGCAAGGCGCGGACATCGGCCAGGCCATTTTCTATACCGTGGTTTTTACCCAGCTCGCCGTGCTCCTGCTGATGGCTCCGGTCTTCAGCGCCGGCGCCATCACCATTGAAAAAGAACAGCGCACGCTCTCCGGACTGCTGACCAGCCTGCTGACCGCCCCGCAGATCTGGTGGGGCAAATTTGTCAGCGCACTGCTCTACCTGTTCCTGCTTCTTTTCAGCGCGCTGCCGCTGCTGGCGCTTTCCTTCGCCTTCGGCGGAGTCGAGCCCCTGGCTCTGCTCAAGGCCACCGGCGCCATGGTTCTTGTGCTCGCCAGCATTTCAGCCGTCGGCCTGTGGTGTTCGGCCACGTTCCGCCGCAGTGTCCATTCCACGGCCGCCGGCTACGCCATCGTCCTGGTGCTTACAATCGTTACGGCGGTGGCCTTTGGCATCCTTCTGGCTCACTGGACGCACAGTCTTGGAGGGAACCACCAGGACGCTCCTCCGGTTTATGTGCAGGCGCCGCTGTTTCTCAATCCTATGTATCCGTTCCTCTCCCTGCTGGACGATACTGATCTGCGCAAATTCGCTTACCCGGCCTCCTCGTATCTGCTCTTCACGGCGATGGGGCTGCTTGCCGCGGCCTTCGCCATACGCCGCTTGCGGCGTTCCGGCGAGCAAGTCTGATCGCTGGAGCGGGCACACCCATAACGGAACAGTCCGCAATCGCTCCGCGGCTTTCGCCTGACAATTGGTCAGCACGCATATCTCACGGGGAAGGTAAGTCCGCGATCGGCTGAGAGGAATGGCCCGCCCTCTCCGGCTGCTGCCCGGAGTCTCGCGACTGAAGAGGGCGGCTACAGAAGTCTGGAGGAAGTTTCCGCCGGGCAATAAGACCACATTGTGACGATTGCGGCCGAGCAGACGATCGTGCTGATTCGCAGCAGGCGGAGCCCCGACTGCTGTAGGCAAGCTCCACCCCTACCTCGTGAGTCTTGTGAAAAATCCAGGTAAGTGAAGAAAAGAATCAGGCCGGGCCGGCGTCCGCAAATCGCCGGGCCAGCTTGCTGTGTTCTTCGAGAAGTTCTTTCGGCAGGCGGTCGCCGAACTTCCCGAAAAACTGTTTGGTGTCGTCGAGTTCCGGCTCCCAGTCGGCGCGGTGGACGCTGAGCAGTTCGTCCACGGCAGCGGGGGTAACCGCCAGTCCGTCGAGTGTCAGTCCGCTGCGCGTGGGCACGTATCCGATGGGAGTTTCCCGGGCTTCGCCGCGTCCTTCAACGCGGTCAAGAATCCACTTCAGTACGCGCACGTTTTCTCCGTAGCCCGGCCACAGGAATTTTCCGTCCGTGCCGCGCCGGAACCAGTTCACGTGAAACACTTTCGGCGCCCGCGGCGTTTTGCGGCCCATATCGAGCCAGTGCTGGAAATAATCGGCCATGTTGTAGCCGCAGAAGGGCAGCATGGCCATGGGGTCGCGCCGCGTGACCCCGACTTTGCCGGTGGCCGCCGCGGTGGTTTCCGAAGCCATGGTGGCGCCTACGAATACGCCGTGCTGCCAGTCAAAAGACTGGTAGACCAGCGGCGCCAACCGCGCACGCCGTCCTCCGAAAATAAACGCGGAGATGGGCACGCCTTCGGGATCTTCCCACTTGGGCGAAATGCACGGCGCCTGATGCGCCGGGACGGTGTAGCGCGAATTGGGCTGCGCCGCCGGACCTTGCGCGGGGTCAAAGGGATTGCCCCTCCAGTCGAGCATTCCCGCCGGGGCCTCCGATTCCATGCCTTCCCACCACGGCTCGCGGTTGGGCGTCAGTCCGACGTTGGTGAACAGCGTGTTGCTCGTCAGCGCGGTCATCACGTTGGGATTGGTGTGCTTGCCGGTTCCCGGAGCCACGCCGAAAAAACCCGCTTCGGGATTGATGGCCCGCAGCATGCCATCCGCTCCGATCTTCATCCAGGCGATGTCGTCGCCCACGGTCCACACGCGATACCCTTGGCTCTCCAGCGCGGAGACCATCATGGCCAGGTTGGTCTTGCCGCAGGCGCTAGGGAACGCCGCGGCCATGTACGTTACTTTTCCTTCGGGCGATTCCAGCCCGAGGATGAGCATGTGCTCGGCCATCCAACCCTGCTCGCGCGCCATCATGCTGGCGATGCGCAGCGCGAAGCATTTTTTGCCCAGCAGGGCGTTGCCGCCGTAGCCCGAGCCCACGCTCCAGATTAATTTCTCGTCGGGAAAATGCGCGATGTAGCGCCGCTCCGGGTTCACGTCCAGCAGTGAGTGCAGCCCGGGGACGAACTCCGCGGAATTTCCCAGCCGCTCCATGGCGGGCTTGCCCATGCGCGACATGATGCGCATGCTGGCCACCACGTAGGGGCTGTCGGTAATCTCCACGCCCACCTTGCTGATCGGCGATTTCACCGGACCCATCATGTACGGCACCACGTACATGGTGCGCCCGCGCATCGCTCCGTCGAGCAGCGGGGTCAGCTTCTCCCGCGCGTCTTTCGGAGTCATCCAGTTGTTGGTCGGACCGGCGTCTTCCTTCTTCTGCGAACAGATGAAGGTGACCTGCTCGGTGCGCGCCACGTCATTGGGATTGCTGCGGTGCAGATAGCAGTTCGGGTAGGTTTTGGGATTCAGCTCGAAGGTATGGCCCTGGCGGAGCATCTCCTCGATCATGCGCTGGTTTTCCTGTTCGGATCCGTCGCAGAATACCACGTGGTCGGGCTTCGTCAGCCGGGCCGTTTGTTCCGCCCACTGCTCCAAGGGGCTGCTCATGTTTCCTCCCCGGCGTCGTATCACGCCCGTCCCGTCCGTAAACCCTGCGTGATGGAGAGTCCGGAATCACGCCGGCGGGGTATGTTTCTGATTTGTCCCCATCAGTTTAAGACAGCGCTTCGCCGTATGGCAAGAAAGGGCGCAATTTCGTGTTCAGCATGTGGAACACAAAATCAGGAAGTGACGAAAAAATCAGACAGTGCGGCCGGGCGGTTCCGCTGGCCCGCGGCGTTCCCAGTGGTATCATTTATTCGTGTACGCCCGAAAACTTATCGTGGAGATTGTCGTCGCCGGCCAGCGCCGCCCCTGTCCGCTGGAATGGCTGGACCAGTTCTGCATGCGCAATTTCACAAACGCGGCGGAATTTGACGATACCCTGCCCACCGCCGAAGGCCGCCTGGAACTGAGCTTTCGCGTACCCCCGGAGCGCTTTGCCGAAGTCTTTTCCGCCTGGCTGACGCAGCGCGGCAAAGGAAACGGCCAGACGGTGCAAGTCCACGTCCGTCCTGTCGAGACCTAACGGTTCGCGCGATTCTTCGCGATCAGCGCGCGGATCTGCGGCAGCGCTCGCAGCGTGGCCACCTCTCCCGCGGTGATCATCTCCCCCCAATGCGTGAAATCGTCCCAGGCATAGGCGCGCACGTCCGGCTCGATAATCACATCCGCCTGCCGGCGCCAGGCAATTTCCACTTTTCCTTCGATGATGGAAAACGAGCGGCTGATTACGTCGCCCACCGTGCGCGGATTTTCCACGCCGCCGTGTTCCAGATTCACGGCGATGACGATGTCCGCCCCCAGCAGCATCACTCCTTCCACCGGCACGGGCGCCGTAAGAAAACCGTCCACCAGCATGCGCCCCTCATACTGCACCGGGACGAACAGCCCCGGATAGGCGCACGATCCGCGCATCGCCGGTCCCACCGCTCCCTGCGTGTAGTAGACCGCCACGCCGGCCCTCAAGTCCGTGGCGGCGATGGCGAATGGCGTGGTCATCTCCTCGAACGTGCGCACCGGCGTCATCTTTTCGAAATGCGTTTCCAGGCGCTTGTTGGTGGCCAGTCCCAGCCACGAGGGCGTCCAGCGGCCGAAATCGGAAAAGCGGGTCTCGCGCGCGATACTCTCCATGCCCTCGAGGGTCACTCCCGCGCAATAGGCCCCGCCGATGAACGAGCCCACGCTGGTTCCCGCCATGCAATCGATCTGGATTCCCGCGGCGTGCAAAACGCGGAATACACCGATGTGCGCGATGCCCCGGGCGAAACCGCCGGAGAGCGCCAGGCCGATGCGCGGGCGATCCTGCGCTCCGCCGGATTCGCTCACGCGGCGCGCGCGCATCTTCTCCCGCGCCCCGCGGATCCAGTCGATGGCCGTATTGACCCTGCGCCGCCACATCCTGCCTAAACTGTACCGTGACCCGGCCTGCAAGGGGGTGTATCGTTTGACCTGGAGATGCTGGTTTTGTAACCTGCCTCTGTCACCGTTTTCCAGGAGAAATTCCTGCCATGATACGTCGCATCCAGAAAGCCGTGGTGCTTGGCGCGGGAACGATGGGTTCGCGGATTGCTGCGCACCTTGCCAACGCCGGTTTGCCCTGCTTGCTCCTCGATATCGTTCCTCCGGAACTCTCCGGCCCCGGCAAGGAAGGCCCCGCGAAAGCCTCCTCGCCGGCCGCGCGCAACCGTATCGTGCAGGCGGGCCTCGCCGCAGCGGTCAAATCGCGGCCCGCGGCGTTCTTTCATCCCTCCTTCGCTTCGCGCATTTCCATCGGCAATTTCGAGGACGACCTGGCGCGCTGCGCCGAAGCCGATTGGATCATCGAGGTCGTTGCGGAAAATCTGGAAATCAAGCGCGGCCTGCTGGCCCGCGTGGCCCAGGTGCGCAAGCCCGGCGCCATCGTCACCACCAACACCTCCGGCCTGCCCGTTCACCTCATCGCCGAAGGCCTGCCCGAGGAGTTCCAGCAGCACTGGGCGGGCACGCATTTCTTCAACCCCCCGCGCTATCTGCGCCTAGTGGAAATTATCCCCGGCCCGAAAACGCTTCCCGATGTCCTCGACACACTTTCCGATTTTTGCGACCGACGGCTGGGCAAGGGCATCGTCGTGGCGAAGGATACGCCCAACTTCATCGCCAACCGCATCGGCACGTTTTCCATGATGAATGCCCTCAAGCTGATGGGCGCGCTGGGAATGACCGTCGAGGAAGTGGACGCCTGCACCGGCCCGGCGGTGGGCTGGCCCAAATCGGCCACCTTCCGCACCGCCGATATCGTCGGCCTGGACGTGCTCATGCACGTCGTGAAAAACATCTACGAAACCGCTCCGCAGGACGAATCGCGCGAAGTCTACCGCCTTCCGGCGCTGCTCGAAGAAATGGCCAAGCGCGGCCTGCTCGGCGACAAGACCGGCAAGGGTTTTTATCAGCGCGTGAAAAAAGACGGGCAGAGCGAAATCCTCACCCTGGACGTGAACACATTCGAATACCGCGCCAAGCAGCGCGCCAAGTTTGCTTCCCTCGATATGGGCAAGACCATCGAGGACACCCGCGAGCGCCTGCGCTCGCTCATCGGCCCCGTCCTGGCCGGGCAACCGCATGACAAGGCCCAGAAGTTCCTCTGGGGCGGCCTCTCGGAAACCTGCCTCTACGCTGCCCGGCGCATCCCGGAAATTTCGGACAATGTTTTCGACGTGGACCGCGCCATGCGCTGGGGCTTCGGCTGGGAACTCGGCCCCTTCGAAATTCTGGACACCATCGGCGTGCGCGCCTTTGCCGCTCAGGTGGAAAAGGAAGGCCGCGCCGTCCCCGCGCTGATCAACAAACTGCTGGCCTCCGGCCGGGACTCCTTTTACACCGCGGAGAAGGGAATTACCTCCTGTTTCAACCTCGCCAGCGGCGAGGCCAAGCCCGTGGAAGAACCCCGCGGCGTCATCATTCTCAAATCGCGGAAAGAAGCCGGGCGGGAGATCGAACGCAACGCCGGCGCCAGCCTTATCGATCTCGGCGATGGCGTGGTTTGCTGCGAATTTCACGCCAAGATGAACGCCATCGGCGGCGACCTTTTCTCCATGCTCACCAAGGGCGTCAGGCGCCTGGAAACCGATTTCGACGCCATGGTCGTGGCCAATCAGGCCGTCAACTTCTCCGTCGGCGCCAATCTCATGCTCGTCCTGGTGGGCGCGCAGGAGCAGGAGTGGGACGACCTGCACCTTGCCGTGCGCCAGTTTCAGAACGTCAACCTGGCCCTCAAGTACGCCCCCAAGCCCGTCGTCGTCGCTCCCCAGGGCATGGCCCTCGGCGGCGGCTGCGAGATCAGCCTGCACGGCGCAAAGATCCAGGCCGCCGCGGAAGCCTACATCGGCCTCGTCGAAGCCGGCGTCGGCATCATCCCCGGCGGCGGCGGCACCAAGGAGATGCTCATTCGCGCCAATGAACAGGCCGGAATCACTCCGGGCCTCAGCCCGGCCGCCACGCCGGAAAATGATCTTGCGCTCTTCCAGGCGCTCAAGCCCATTTTCGAAACGATCGCCATGGCCAAGGTCGGCACCAGCGCCGAGGAGTCTCGCGCGCTCGGCTTCTTGCGCCGCGAGGATGGCATCACCATGAATCGCGATCGCCTCGTCGCCGACGCCAAGGAAACCGCTCTGGCTCTCTTCCGCGCGGGCTATCGCCCCGCTGCGGCCTCTCCCGCCGAAGGCGCGGCCGGCACGCGCGTGCGCGTCCTGGGCGAGCAGTTCCTCGCCGGCGCCAAGGTCGCCATCCACATGCTCGTGCGCGGCGGCTTCGCCTCCGAATACGACGCCGTCGTCGCGCGCAAACTCGCCTTCATCCTCGCGGGAGGCTCGCTCAGCGCGCCGCAGTTTGTCAGCGAACAGTACCTCCTTGACCTCGAACGCGAAGCCTTCGTCTCCCTCTGCTCCGAAAAGAAAACCCAGGAGCGCATCGCCCACACCCTCAAAACCGGCAAGCCCCTGCGCAATTAGCCGCCCGTTTGCAGATATCGCGTAGGGGCACGGTATGCCGTGCCCCTACCGGCAGGGCCGCGTCCGGCCTTGTGGCGGAATCCCGTCCTCTGAATCTGTTTGTTATAAATCGTATAAAACAGCTATAATATAACGATTCAATGCGATGAATAGAGGAGGTCTTCCATGCCCGCCAGCCTGCTCTCCCCCCGCGCCGCCGCCCAAATTCTCGGCGTCAGCTACCCCACCCTCAAACAATGGATCTACCTCCGCAAAATCAAGTCCATGAAAACTCCCGGCGGGCACCACCGCATCCCGCAAACCGAAATCGACCGCCTGCTTCCCAAAAAACTCGAGCGCGGCCCCGTCGCCCGCCGCCGCGGCGAATTCCGCCGCATCAGCGGACGCAACCAGCTCGTCGGACGCGTCCTCGCCGTCAAATACGACGGCTTGCTCGCTCAGGTCACCCTGGCCATCGGCGAACAACGCATCACATCCATCATCACCGCCGACGCTGCCCGCGAAATGCGCCTCCAGCCCGGCGACCGCGCCGCCGCCCTGGTGAAATCCACCGAAGTCATGATTCTCCTCGTCTGAGCACGGAGACACTCTCATGCCTGCTTCTCCTCTTTGTCGTTCCGAGCGGAATCCCGGCCGAAGGCCGGGATGGAGCCGAGGGATCTCTCTTTCTCTTTTGCTTTCCCTGACCTGTCTTCTTCTGGCGGCAACCGTTTTCTCCGCCGCGCAGCCGGAAACGTTATCCATCGCCGCGGCCTCCGACCTGCGCTTCGCCATGCAGGAGCTCGCCGCGCGTTTCGAGCAGCAGACCGGCAACAAAGTGAACGTCACTTACGGCTCCTCCGGCAATTTTTTTGCGCAAATTCAAAGCGGCGCCCCTTTCGATCTCTTCTTCTCCGCCGATAGCGACTACCCCCGCCAGCTCGTCGCCGCTGGCCTGGCCGAGTCCGGCACGTTTTATGAATACGCCGTGGGGCGTTTGGTCCTGTGGGTTCCCGCAGATTCTCCCGTGGACGTAGTCCATCGCGGCTGGGACGCCCTGCTGGACCCGGCCATCCGCAAAATCGCCATCGCCAATCCCCAGCACGCGCCCTACGGACGCGCCGCCGTTGCCGCGCTCAAAAGCGTGGGAATTTATGAACGAGTGGAAAGCAAACTGGTCTACGGTGAAAATATCTCGCAGGCCGCGCAGTTTGTGCAGTCCGGCAATGCCCAGGTGGCTCTGCTCGCCTACTCTCTTGCCGTCTCTCCCACACTTCAATCCGCCGGAAAATATTGGGAAGTCCCCGCCGCGGCGCACCCGCCGCTCCTTCAGGCCGCTGTCGTTCTGCGATCCTCTCCGCGAAAAGCTCTGGCCCAATCGTTTCTTCAATTCCTGAAAAGTCCCGAAGGCCAGTCCATTCTCCGCCGCAACGGTTTTACTTCGCCCGCCGCCGCTGCCGCGCCGCCTCCAGGAAAGCCATGAACCTCGCTCCGCTTTTTCTTTCCCTGCGTCTGGCCGCGATCGTTTCGCTTCTGCTAGTCGCCGTCAGCCTGCCGCTTGCTGCCTGGCTGGCCTTCGGACGCTGGCGCGGACGTTTTCTTCTGGAAGCGGTTTTCGCCCTGCCCCTGGTTCTGCCGCCCACCGTCCTCGGGTTCTATCTTCTGCTGGCCCTGGGCCCGCGCAGCCCGCTTGGCGCGCTCTGGCAAGCGCTGTTCGGCCACGGCTTGGCGTTCTCCTTCGAAGGGTTGGTGTTCGCCTCGCTGCTTTATAGCCTCCCCTTCGCCGTGCAGCCGCTGGTCTCCGCCTTTCGCGGCGTGGACCCCAAGCTGCTTTCCGCCTCCTTCGTTCTCGGCGCTTCTCCTCTGCGCACCTTCCGCCGCGTGGTTCTCCCGCTTTCTTACTCCGGGCTGGTGACGGCTCTGGTGCTCAGCTTCGCGCACACCCTCGGCGAATTCGGCGTCGTGCTCATGGTCGGCGGCAATCTGCCCGGCGTCACCCGGACCGTTTCCATCGCCATCTACGATTCCGTGCAGGCGTTTGATTATGGCGAAGCGAACCGCCTGGCGCTCACCCTGCTGGGCATCTCTTTCGCCGCGCTCTCCGTGATTTACGCCGTCAACCGCCGCGTCTGGTCCCCCTGGAGTTCCCGATGACCGCCGCGCTCAGCGCGCGCATCCGCAAGCAGCATCGCGGCCCCGTTGGTGCGTTTGTTCTCGATCTGTCCGTGGATCTCGCTCCGGGTTTCACCATCGTCTTCGGACCATCCGGCGCGGGAAAATCCACCCTGCTCGATTGCATCGCCGGGCTAGAACGCCCCGATGCGGGCCGCATCGCCGCCGGCAGCGAAACTCTTTTCGATTCCGCGGCGGCAGTGAATCTTCCCGCGCAGAAACGCCGCATCGCCTATGTCTTCCAGACCCTGGCGCTCTTCCCGCATCTGACCGTCGAGGAGAATACCGGCTATGGCCTTCCCGGCCTTTCGACGGAAGAGCGCCGCGCCCGCGTGGCCGAGATCCTCGAATCCTTTGGCGTGGCCGATCTGCAGTCGCGCAAGCCCGGCGAAATTTCCGGCGGCGAACGCCAGCGCGTGGCCCTGGCCCGCTCGCTGGTCACTTCCCCGCGCCTTCTTCTCCTCGATGAACCTTTCTCTGCGCTCGACGCCGACCTGAAAGCCGAACTATTCGACGATCTCCGCGCCTGGAACGCGACCCGCCAGCTTCCCATCCTCTGTGTCACCCACAGCCGCGACGAAGTGGACGCCCTCGGCGAGCACATGATTGTCCTCGATCACGGCCGCATCGTCGCCGAAGGGTTTCCTCGTGACGTGCTGCGCGCCCCGCGCCGCAAGCGCCTGGCCGTGGCCGCCGGTTTCGAAAATCTCTTGCAGGCCACCGTTCTGGATTTGCGGGAAAGCGACGGCGTGATGCGCGTCGCGCTAAAGGACTGCTCCGTTGAGCTGGAAGTTCCCCTGGCCCACGCCCTGCCGGGCCAAAGCATTCAGCTGGCCATCCGCGCCGGAGACATCCTGCTGGCCACGGAGCAGCCCGGCGGCCTCAGCGCGCGCAACGTCCTGCCCGGAAAAATCGCCGCGCTCGATGAAACCGGCGCAGTCGTGCGCGTGGTGGTGGATTGCGGCGTGCGCTTCCTGGTGCATATCACCCCCGGAGCGGTACGCAAACTTGGATTGCAAACGGGGCAGCCGGTCTGGCTGGTGGTGAAGACGCACTCCTGTCACTTTGTCGCGGACTGAGCGGCCGCGGCGTCAGTCCTTGGGAGGCTTGGGGGCGGGCGGCGCGCTGAAATGCACTTCTTCGGCGAGAAGATCCAAACCCTTGGACGCGGTGTGAATCACCACGCGGTCCCCGATGGCCAGGTCGGCCAGCCGCGCGGGCTTTTCGTCCTTCAGGAAGATCGTCGAGGAGGAAATCTTCACTTCGATGGTTTTGCCGTCCTTGGATTCGACCACCAGCGAATCCGCCTTGATGAGCAGGACTTTGCCCATCAGATGTTTTTTTTCGCCGTGGGCCATCGCGCCCCCGGCCAGCAGCACTGCGGCAAGCGCGACCGCAATCAGAGCGGGCAGCGTATTCAGGCTTCGCTTCATGGTTCCTCCAGCAAAAGGGACATTCCCCGCGGCGCGCCGGATGCCCCCGCCGCACGGGAAAATGCTCCCTCAGTGATGATGATGGCTGCTTGAAGGTGATTTTTCCAGCGGATTTTCACCGCGCAGGAAGTTTTCTTCTTCCTGCTCCTCGGCGCGTTCTTCCGCCGTCTTGGGATTGCCGCGCCGCATCTCCAGGATTTCTTCCGTGCTGATGGCCGGCAGCCGCCGGATAAAACGCACCAGCTTCCAGCTCTCCTCCTGCTCGCCCGGCGCGGAAAAGGCCGGCATGCCCGTGAAGCGCACCCCGTTTTCGATGATCCAGAAAAGTTCACCGTCGGAAAGCTCTTGCGTGCGCGCCCGGCGCAGGTCCGGCGGCTTGGGGAAGAGGCCGCGCCCGTAGGCCGTGTCCCCGCTGCCGTCGTTCCCGTGGCAGGTGGCGCAATGGTCGGCGAAGTGCATCATTCCTTCGCGCAGCGCTGTCGGTGTCGCCGGGACGGGATTGGCCGCGTCCCGTGCCCCGGCGGGAATGGCTAGGTGCCGCACGCGGCGCGCCGGCTCGA
>JAIQGC010000151.1 GCA_020072805.1 Terriglobia bacterium | reverse complement strand
TCGTTCGTCATCGTTCTTGGCGTGTGTGCGCACCAGGGGTACCGTAATTTGAACCGTCAGTTGGCTATTTCTTGTGTGTGTGGGTAGGCTGGTGCGCACACACACATTACCCCAAACGACGACGGACGACGGTTCGAACACAAAAAGAGAGGGTGACAGAGTGTTTCGAAGGTGGTGTCTTCGATCGGTGAATATGAAAAGTAGCTAAGCATCTTAACTGGCGGCTTGAAGAGGAAGACTTAGTACGAGAGGTCGGGTTGGTTCCAGTACATGTTGTCGGCGCTTGCAAAGACAAGGTTGAAGAGAAGTATTCAAACCACGATAGTCATTACATGAGTTGAATAAAGACTGTCTGTCGCTGTGTTACAAAATGGAGAAGATCAAGTTCGGTGTGCAGGCTTTGCAAGCAATGCCCGACTATGCGACTCTAAGAAAGGTCGTGTTGGAATGCGATCGACTTGGTTTTGATTCCCTTTGGTTACCTGCAACACCTTTCGTTATCCATCATTGTTGGCTAAGATGGCCGCTACGGTTGACATGATTTCGAACGGAAGACTCAACTTTGGAATCGGGGCAGGATGGGACGAGGTTGAAGCCGCGGCTTATGGAATACCGTTTCCGAGAGCGGGCATCAGAGTTGAAATGCTTGATGAGGCACTTCAAATCATAAAGGGACTTTGGACTCAAGACGAAGTCATTTTCAAAGGAAAGTACTATCAGCTTGACAAAGCTGTTTCTCTTCCAAGACCAGTACAGAAGCCTTATCCCCCAATACTGATTGCAGGCGGCGGCGACAAGATGCTAAGGCTTATCGCTAAACATGCAAACGCGTGGAACAGCGGTTTCGTGAGCCCCGAAGGCTTTAGAGAAGAGATTGCGCGGTTGGAAAAGGCATGCAGAGAGACTGGTCGAGATCGTAGTGAGATAGAGAACACTTTCCAGAGCCGCACTGTAATAGCAGAGAAAGATGAAAATGCTTTTGAGAGGGCAGAAGAGTGGCGAGAAGAACGCAAGGGAGCAGTAGATGACCCAGACTGGAAGTTTGCGATAAAAGGCTCACCAAAGACTTGCGAAAAGGTGTTACAAACATACGTCGATGTGGGAGTTACGCACTTTACGCTTCTGTTTGCAGATCCAGCGACGCTGAAACCTCTTCAACTCTTTGCGAATGAAGTTATACCTATATTTCGATAGTCTGTCTCGAATGAACCCGCCTTTTTTTCGGTCGTGTGCCTCTCCTAGTGCGCGCACACAGAGGAACGCGGGGTCGTTGCCGTTTTCCAATTTCAATCTGTGTTGACCGAATGGTTCAAGACGCTCTTCTTTGAACCTTTGTATGGCTGATGCAATGAAGAAGACAGGAAGAAGGCGCTCTTCTTTCTTAATCAGGTCAACCAAGGATCTGGTATCCTTCGTGGATCATAGTGGAATGTGCTACTTGTTCAAGAAAGGAAGCCTCCCGCGCATATGGGACATGGTAGAGGAAGTAGACTCAACGACTCGCCGGGCAATGGTCTTAGGTTGGTCGCTCGCTTTGCTCGGTTACATTTCTCATAATTTATAAGAATAGGAACCGCCGAAAACAGCACACCACATCATTTTGAGTCAGCGAATCCGGCAAGCATTCGCCGAATATAGGGAGTGTAAGCGTCGTTTCGGCGGCGGCACACCATGAGACCTGTGTGTGTGGGCCCCTTGGTGCGAACGCCCAAATTTGAATCGTCGTTCTTGGAGTATTTGTGCCTGTGGATCTTATGGTGCGCGCACACACAATCAATGGCTGGAACTACAGCACTCGGATCAAAGTACAGACACTGAATTGCCTCTCGGCTCACAGCTTGCTCGGAGGTCTGAGAGCTACACCGTGAGACGCTTTCCGTTCAGAACGGTTCTTCCGTCGAATTCGATGTGCGGGTGTTTCAGAACCATGTCTATGTGAATGGGAGCTTTGTTTTCTCCTCCGAATCTATGATTGTCACCGAGTGCCACATGAGCTGTTCCTAGCGTTGCCTCATCTTCTATTATGGCACCTCTAATGCGTGCTAGTGGGTTCAGCCCGATGCCGAATTCCGCGACGCGAAATGCGGCACGGCTTCTGGCTTCTCGCAGTACTCGGAGGAGTCTTCGGGCTTCAGATCCGCCACTGATCGTTCGTGCCATTCCTTTCTCGATTTCAATTCTGATAGGGTGCTTGACGAAACCTGTTACTGATGTGCTCCCATCGATGACTAAGCTTCCGTTCGTGCAATCTTCCAAAGGAGCAATGTAGGCCTCGATGTCTGGCACTCCTGTTGCGTCGCCGCGTCGTCTGCACATCCCAGTTATTCCACACCCACGTCTTCCGAACACGCTAAGCTCAAGATCGGTCCCTGCGGGGCTAGTGACCGTGATGCGTCTCGTCTTCGTTAACAGCCGGACGAATCTCCTCAAGACTCGTTCTTGTGCATCAAAGTCTGCGAGCATTGCATCCGAAGCCAGAACCGGCATGGTGGCGCCAGCCATCGATATGAATCTCGCACCTCTCCTGCAGGCCGCGGTTCTCGCATTCGTATGGAATAGGGTTCTGCTGGTTGGGCAGATTATCACGTCTGAGGATAGCATTGCAGCCACAACCGGCGCTGGAGGTTCATCGCCAGGAAGAGCCCTAGCTCTCATCGTCATCGCAATAGCTTCGACACCAAGCTTGGTTGCAGCGGACATTATTGTGCTGGCAATCGCGCCATCTGTCTTGGAGTCGGTCACGATGAGGACTTTCTCGCCTGGTTTTGCCTGAGCACAAATGCGAAGCAGATTAAGCGCACCTTTGAAAGCTCTGGTCATCATTGTCGCAGACTCGGCAAGTCACGGAACGCAGAGCGAGTTAAGAGATTATCTCGTCGCAGCCAGCAGAGCCTGTGTGCGGGTCTCATGGTGCGGGCGTCTAGATTTGAACCCTCGTGGGAGATGAGTGATTTTGTGTGTGTGCGCGCACCAGCCTACTACATATGCGATGCCTTACGCGTCTCACGTGGAATCCTCTTATAGTCTCCTCGACGACGTGTCAGTCCGTGGTTCGCGTTGAAGCTGTGGGGTTCACTGTACGCTATGGTTTGGCTGGCGTTTCTAGAATTCATTCTCGCTTGGGCACCGGTTTCC
>JAIQGC010000076.1 GCA_020072805.1 Terriglobia bacterium | reverse complement strand
GATGCCCAGCAGGATCAGCCGGGCCAGGTTCTTGCTGTTCTCCTTGTCCAGCGCCGAATCGATTTCGTCGAGGATGTAGTACGGCGAGGGCTTGACGAACTGGAGCGCGAACACGAACATGAACACTGCCACACCGAAAATGTCCTTCACCGTGTAGTACGGATGGAACGGAATGCCGTCCAGCGGAATACCGGTCTTCGGGTCCTTGTGCTTCTTGATTTCGATGCCATCGGGGTTGTTGGAGCCGACCTCGTGCAGCGCCAGCAGGTGCGCCGCCACCAGACCGGCCAGCACGAACGGGAGCGCGATGACGTGGAAAGCGAAGAAGCGGTTAAGCGTAGCATCGGAAATGGTGTAATCGCCGCGTAGCCATACCGACACGTCGGGACCGATAAAAGGAATCGAGCTGAACAGGTTGACGATCACCTGCGCGCCCCAGAAAGACATTTGCCCCCAAGGCAAGAGGTACCCAAAAAAAGCTTCGCCCATCAGGCACAGGAATATCGCCACGCCAAACAGCCAGATCAGCTCGCGCGGATTGCGGTGCGAGCCATATAACAAGCCGCGGAACATGTGTAGGTACACTACCACGAAAAACATCGAGGCGCCGGTAGAATGCATGTAACGAATCAGCCAGCCCCACGACACGTCACGCATGATGTACTCAACCGAGGCAAACGCCAGCTCCGCGTCTGGCTTATAGTGCATGGTCAGAAAAATGCCGGTGACGATCTGGATCACCAGCACCAGCATCGCCAGTGAGCCGAAGTAATACCAGAAGTTGAAGTTTTTCGGCGCGTAGTATTCAGACAGATGCGCCTTCCAGTTGGCGGTGAGCGGGAAGCGCTCATCCACCCAGCCGAGCAGACAAGTCAGGTATTTGTTCATACGTTATGCTCCCTTCTCGTCTTCGCCGATCAGCAGGCGCATGACGTTGGGCTGTCCCGGCAGGTCCGCCGTCCCCGCGCCATAGCCGATGGCCGCGGTCTTCATGCGCGGCTGCGCGCCAAATTCCGCACAGAGCGTGGCCACGATGGCCGCGCCGGTGGGCGTCACCAGTTCGCGCTCGACCCCGTTCGAATACGTGGGCGCGCCGCGCAGCAATTCCGCCGTGGCCGGCGCCGGAACCGGCAGCAGCCCATGCGCGGTCTTCACCGTGCCGCTGCCTGTATTCAGCGGGGAGCAGGCGAATCGCTCGATGCCCAGCGCTGCAAAGCCGATGCTCGCTCCGACAATGTCCACGATCGAATCCACCGCACCCACTTCGTGGAAATGAATTTTCTCGATCGGCGCGTCGTGCACTTTCGCCTCCGCCTCGCCCAGCCGCCGGAAAATCGCCGCGGCGCGTTCGCCCACGGCCTGTTCCAGGCCGGAGCCTTCAATCATCTCCAGGATCGCGCTGAGCGAGCGGTGCTTCTGCTGGTCTTCGGCTTTGACGCGCACCCACGTAGCAGACATCCCGTTCTTCCAGATTTTTTCCGCGGAGAGATCCCATCCCGCCAGGCGCAGACCGGCCAGATCGTCGCGCAGACGCTCGAGCGGGCAGCCCGCGTCCACCAGGGCGCCCAACACCATGTCCCCGCTGATTCCCGAAAAGCAATCGAAGTATGCCAGTTTCATAGACTTACGCCGCTCGACGGTTTCGCAGCCGCGGGACCGGCGCGGCCGGATTCAACTCGCCGTCTCGATACTATCGGCGCCACGCAGGGGTGTCAAATGAACGCGCCGCTTCACTTCATCCTGTTTTGCAATGGAGAAAAACAATGCAGCGGGTGGGTGGCGAGCTATTGGACCGCGACGGGGAGCTTGTCTTGTTCCTGGCGAGCGCGCTTGTTCGCGTAGAGCGCCTCATCGGCCCTTTTCAGGAAAGCCTCCACGGATTCTCCTGGAACATAATTCGTCCATCCCGCGGAAAACGAAAGCGCCACCGATTCCCCGCCGCAATCCACGTTCAGGCCGCTCAAACGGCTCAAGACGTGGCGCACTTCTTCGGGTTTGCATTCCGGCAGCAAGACCATGAATTCATCCCCGCCGATGCGCACGGCCAAATCGGAGCCGCGGATGGCTTTGATGATCCGCGCCGCGAATTGCCGGATCATTTCGTCGCCGGCGGCGTGGCCGAACTTGTCATTTAGCGGCTTCAGCCCGTTCAAATCGAGAAGCAGGACCGTCAGCGGGCGGCCATGGCGTTGGGCGCGGCTAATCTCTTCCACCAGGCGCTGTTCTCCCGAACGCCGGTTGTTCAGCCCGGTCAGCGGGTCCAGCACGGCCAGCTTGTAGACCTCTTCGGTGCGCACTTCCACCTTTCCCAGCGCTTCCACCTGATCGCCCAGGTCGCGCTGGATGCGGTGGATCTGCATTTGCTGGTAAACGGTGTACACGTTGAAAATCAGGACCAGTCCCACCAGCCCGCGCATCGCCAGGCTCAGATTAAAGGAAGCCTCAGCCTCCGAAATCAGACTAGGAAAAGCAAACGAGGCAATGCCCAGCGTCAACAGCAAGGTCACCAGCACCGCCGTAGACCACATCCCCCACTGCCGCCGCTCGACCTGCCTCATGCCAGCGCGAATCTGCTGGGCCTGCGCGGGAATCGGGGCTGCCGGGCCTGGTACGTCCAAAGGAATCATGCGGCCTCTCGCCTGCGTCTCGCTACACATTGATTAACTCTCCGCAGGCGATGATTGACAATCAGTAATCCTCCTAATGTTCCCAACTCGATACTTGCCCACTGCTCTCTCCAGAAACACCGCTTTCTTCCCTCTCGCCAGCCGGAAAGCGCCCACCATGAGCGCTTGATTCCCAAAACCGATTCATTCAATCGAAATTTCGCCGCATCCCATTTCCCCGGCGCGTGCTAGCCTTGATTTCACCACGATACTTAGTACGCTTCGGGCGCGCCGCCCGCACATCGGCTCCGCGTCCAGCGCATTTGAGGGAGGCGCCATGTCCGCACGCAATCTGGCATTGCCCGGAAAAATCTATCTCCTCGAAGCCCCCGCCGCCGGCCTCGCGCCGCTGGGTGCGGACGCGAGGAGTCTCCTGCGCCGCGCCGAAGTCGTCCTGCACGACCATCACGTCTCCAGCGAACTGCTGGACCTCGTCCCGGTCTCCGCCCACGTGCGCAACGTGGGCGCTCATGATGCCCACCCGGCCCTGCCCGCCGAACAGATCAATTCCCTGCTGGCCGCCGCGGCTCGCGAAGGGCATCTGGTTCTGCGCATCACCGCGCCAACTTCCGCCGCTTCCGCTTCCACCGCAATCGGCCCCGGCCAACTCGACGCGCTCCGGCGTACCGGCCTTCCCGTGGAAATTATTCCCGCCGCCGCACCTGCACTCAGTGCGTCGTTCACCGGACGTTGATCTTGAACGGCTGATTCCCGCCGTAAAAGACGGCAACATACCTGTCCCACGTCCGCTTTGACCCTTTTCCGCCTCTTCCCCTATACTGAATTGACTTCAGCACGTTTTGTCCCGGAACCGAGGCCCTGTGTATCTGATTCTTGCCAATCGACTGCGCGAAGCGCTCACCCGCCACGTCGCGGAGACCTACAATCTCAGCGTCGAAATCTCCCTCGAAAAGCCCCCCAAGATTGAGATGGGCGAACTGGCTTCGCCTTTCTGCTTCGACCTGGCCAAGCGCCTGAAGCGCGCCCCGCGGCACATCGCCCAGGAAATCGCCACCAGCCTCGCCGCCATTCCCGGGATCGCGCGCATCGAAGTCGCCGGCGCGGGATACCTCAACGCGTTTTTCGACCGCACCGTTTTCTGGGACAGCGTCGGCTCGGAATCGTTCGCCGCGCCTCCGGCGCCTAGCGGCGGCAAGATCATCGTCGAGCACACCAACATCAATCCCAATAAGGCCGCGCATATCGGGCATCTGCGCAACGCCATTCTCGGGGACACTTTCGTGCGCCTGCTGCGCCATTCCGGCCGCCGCGTGGAAACCCAGAATTACATCGACAACACCGGCGTGCAGGTCGCCGACGTCGTGGTGGGCTTCCTGCACATCGAAAAGCGCACCGCGCCGAACATTCGCGCGCTCAGCCAGGAGCCCCGCTTCGACTACTACTGCTGGGACCTCTACGCCAAAGTCACGCAGTTCTACGAAGAGGACAAGACCCGCCTGGCCCTGCGCGGCGAAACCATGCAGCGCATCGAGGAAGGCATCGGCGAGGCCGCCGAAGTCGCCGAAACCGTGGCCGACGCCGTGGTCGGCTGCCATCTGCGCACCATGGCCCGCCTGGACATTCGCTACGACCTGCTCCCGCGCGAAAGCGAAATTCTCCGGCTGAAATTCTGGGATGCCGCTTTCGTCAAGCTCAAGGAAACCGGCGCCATCCATCTCGCCTCCGCTGGGAAAAACGCGGGATGCTGGGTCATGCCCTGGACGCAGGGCGAAGGCGCGACGCCCGCAGCGACGGTTGCCGCCGAGGCACCCGCCCCCGAAGACGCCGATGCGCAGGCCAAAGTCATCGTGCGCTCGAACGGCACGGTCACTTACGTGGGCAAGGACATCGCCTACCAGCTCTGGAAATTCGGCCTGCTGGGCAGGGATTTTCATTACGCCGCTTACCCTTCGCCCAGCGGCGAAATCATCTGGATGACCACCAGCTCCGCCGGGGACCCGCATCCGCCGGCCTTCGGCGGCGCCGAGCTGGTCTATAACGTGATTGACGCGCGCCAGGCCTATCTTCAGCAGGTGGTCAGCGCCGGGCTGCGCGCGCTCGGACACAACTCCGAAGCCGACCGCTCCATTCACTTTTCCTATGAAATCGTGGCGCTCTCCCCGCGCTGCGCCCGCGAAATGGGTTACGAGCTTTCGCCCGAGGACGCCAAGAAGCCTTACGTCGAAGTCAGCGGCCGCAAGGGACTGGGCGTCAAGGCAGATGACCTGCTCGATCGCCTGGAAGCCGCCACCCTCGCCGAAGTTCACCAGCGCCACCCGCTCATGCCCCCCGCCGAGCAGCGCGCCACCGCGCACGCCATCGCCGTCAGCGCCATCCGCTTCTTCCTGCTGAAATTCACGCGCACCGCCACCATCGCCTTCGATTTCGAAGACGCCCTCAGCTTCGAAGGCGAAACCGGCCCGTATTGCCAGTACGCGGTGGTGCGCATCCGCGGCATCCGCCGCAAGGGCGCCGAAGCGGCCACGGGCGGCGCCGGACAGGTCAGCAAGGAATTTTTGTCGGGAATTTTTTCAGGCGCGGAGGGCCAGGGCTTGTGGGAACTGCTGCTGCTCACCGGCTCGCTGGACAGCGCGGTGGACGCCGCCATCGGCGCGCAGGAGCCCGCCTTCGTCGCCAAATACGCTTTCCAACTGGCGCAGTCCTTCAATAACTTCTACCACAAGCACCACATTCTTTCGGAGGAAGACCCGCAAAAGCGTTCCTTCCTCCTGCAGATCACCGAGCGCGTGGAAGCGCAACTGGTTCGCGCGCTCTCCCTGCTGGGCATGGAAGCCCCGGAAAAAATGTAGTCCCTCTGTAGCCGCCCTCTTCAGAGGGCGGGCCTTTCCGCTCCACCAGCGCAGACGTACCCATCCGCGCAGGCGAAACGCTCTACAGCTTCCCCGCCAGATCCACCAGCGTGCGCAGCGCCACCGCGCTCGCGCCCTTGGCCGCCCACGGCTTGGCCTCATCCAGCCAGGCCGTCCCGGCGATATCCAGGTGCACCCACGGCGTATCCCCGGCAAACTCGCGAATAAACATCGCCCCGGTGATGGCGCCGCCGCCCTTGCCGCTGCCGATGTTCTGGATGTCCGCCATCGTGCCCTTGATGAAATCGCGGTACTCGTCGTCCATGGGCATCGGCCACATCTTTTCGCCGCAAGTCTTGGCGCTGCCCAGCAGCTTGTCGGTGAATTCCTGATTCGTGCCGAAGACGCCCACGTTCACGCTGGCCAGCGCCACCACGATGGCCCCGGTCAGCGTCGCCGCGTCCACCAGATGCGTCGCGCCCAACTGCTTCGCGTAGGTCACGCCGTCGGCCAGAATCAGCCGCCCTTCGGCATCCGTGTTGAGCACTTCAATCGTCTTGCCGGACATGGCCGTCTGAATGTCTCCGGGCTTCTGCGCCGTGCCACCGGGCATGTTTTCCGTCGCGGGCACCACGCAGATGACCTTGACGCTAGGCTTCAGGGCGGCCAGAGCGCGCATCACGCCCAGCATGGTGGCCCCGCCAGCCATGTCGTACTTCATTTTTTCCATTCCTTCGGCTGGCTTGATGGAAATTCCGCCCGTGTCGAAGGTCACCGCCTTGCCCACCAAGCCCAGCACCGGCCCGCTCGGTTTGGCGTTCGCCGGCGTATAGGTCACCACGATCATGCGCGGCGGCTCGGGTCCGCCCTGGGCCACGCTGAGCAGGGCGCCCATTTTCAATTCGGCGATCTTCTTTTCGTCCAGAATCTCGCAGGCCAGCCCGGCTTCCTTGGCCATGGCCGTGGCGCGCTCCGCCAGCACGCGCGGCGTCAGTTTATTGGACGGCTCGTTCACCAGGTCGCGCGTGAAATTCTGCGCTTCTCCGATAATCAGCCCGCGCTGTAAACCCTTTTCACCCGCCGCGCGGCTCTCGCCGTCCCACCCGGCCAGCAGCACCGCGTCCACTTCCTTGCCGTTTTTCTTTTCGGTTTTGTATTTGTCCGATTCGAAGTTCGAAAAGACCAGGCCCTCGGCCGCGGCCTGCGCCGCCTCCGCCGTGGTCTCGCCCTCGCGCGCGAGCAGAGCGATCTGCTTCACCCCGCGCGTCTTCAGATAGCGCAACGCCGCTCCGGCCAGCTTGCGCAGTTGTGCCGGCCCGTAGGCCTCGCGCTTTCCCGCGCCCACCAGCAGCAGCCGCTCCGCCTTCACTCCCGCCGGCGCATGCACCAAGGTCATTTCCAGCGTCTTGCCGGTTAACTCGCCGCTCTTCACCAGTTTGCGCAGCAGCCCTCCGGTCTTCTGGTCCAGCTCCGCGATGCGCCCCTGCACCGGGTCGCTCTCCTCGAACACCCAGCTCACCAGCGCTCCCGCTTCGATCTCCGCAAACGCTTTCGCTTCCAGTGTGATTTTCATCGTTCCTTTATCTCCTCCGGGCTTGGTACATCGCTTCGTTCATTTCCTTGCGGCTTTCCTTGTCTTTCGAATCCTGCCGCCGGTCGTAATCCTTTTTTCCCTTGGCCAGGGCAATCTCGCATTTGGCGATACCGTTGCGAAAGAAGATCTTCAGCGGAATGATCGTCAGACCCTTGCTCTGCGTCTTGCCCGCCAGCTTTTCGATTTCGCGCTTATGCAGCAGCAGCTTGCGGGAACCCAGCGGCTCGTGATTCCACGGCCCCCCGGGCAGATACTGCGCGATATGCGCGTTGCGCAGCCATACCCCGTTGCCCTTCACTTCGACGTAGGCATCGCGAATGTTGGCTTTCCCTTCCCGCAGGGCCTTCACTTCCGTCCCGTGCAGCACCATCCCGGCCTCGAATTTCTCCAGAATGTGATAATTATATGAAGCCGCGCGGTTCTGCGCGACGAGCGTCTCCTCGTTGCGCTTCTCGGCCTTCTTTCCGGCCTTCTTATCGGTTTTCTTTCCCGGCATGGCCACAGCATTTCATCTTAGCGGCCCCCGCCGCCGCAGGCAAGGCGCACGCCCCGCACCGCCTCACCCCGCCGATTCGATGTGCTTCCGCTTTTTCTGTAGGGGCACGGCATGCCGTGCCCCTACGCTGGCTCGGTTCATCGCCTGTGCTACACTAAAATTTTCGCGGGGGACTGTTTTCCATGCTGATCGTCATGCAATCGCACGCCACCGAGGAGCAGATCCGCAACGTCTGCGCGCGCATCGAGAGCCTCGGCCTCAAGGCCCATCCCATTCCCGGCTCCCTGCGCACGGCCATTGGCATCACCGGCAATAAAGGCGCGGTGGATCTGGCCGTCCTGGAAACCCTTCCGGGCGTCGTCGAATGCATCCCCGTCAGCAAGCCCTATAAACTCGTCAGCCGCGACGCCAAGGAAGAAGACACCATCCTGCGCATTCCCGCGCCTGCGGGCGATCTGGTCATCGGCGGCGACAAGATTGCTCTCATCGCCGGCCCCTGCGCCGTGGAAAGCGAAGCACAGATCATGGCCGTGGCCGAGCCGCTGGCCAAGGCCGGCGTAAAACTCTTCCGCGGCGGCGCCTTCAAACCGCGCACTTCCCCCTACAGCTTCCAAGGACACGGCGAGGCCGGCCTGAAAATTCTGGCCAAGGTCCGCGAACGATTCGGCATGGCCATCATCACCGAAGCCATCGACAACGAAAGCCTCGACCTGGTGGAAAAATACGCCGATGTCATCCAGATCGGCGCGCGCAACATGCAGAATTTTTCCCTACTGAAGCGCGCCGGCCGCGCCCGCAAGCCGGTGATGCTTAAGCGCGGCATGTCGGCCACGCTCGATGAATTTCTCATGGCCGCCGAATACATCCTCTCCGAGGGCAACTACCAGGTCATGCTCTGCGAACGCGGCGTGCGCACTTTTGCCGACCATTCCCGCAACACGCTGGACCTCAGCATCATCCCCGCCGTCAAGCAGCGCAGCCACCTGCCCATCCTCGCCGACCCCAGCCACGGCACCGGCCTGCGCCGCAACGTCCTCCCGCTGTCCCGCGCCGCCATCGCGGCGGGCGCCGACGGCCTGATGATCGAAGTCCACCACGACCCCGGACAGGCCCTCTCCGACGGCATTCAGTCCATTCTCCCCGGCGAGTTCGTGCAGCTCGCCGAGGAAGTACGGCAAATCGCCGCGGTGCTGCGGCGTACCGTCAATTGACCGCCTTAGTTTTCAGTCTTCAGTTCTCAGTTTTCGTCTTGCGGTGGAAGGCTTCCAGAAAACTTTACTTCAGGTTCTGAATCATCGCACTGGACGTATCGCTCATTTTCTTCATGATGTTCGAAAGTGTCGCCATGAACTTAGACATACGATCCATGGCCATCTGCAATCGCAGAGACTCCGTCTCGCCCATTTCGCTCAGGCTATCCAGGTCCTTCTTCATCTTGTCCAGTTCCTGCTCCACTTGCGCGTAACTCAACTGGTTCGGCATGCTGTAGCGCAGCGGACGCTTGCTCTGCGCTGTCATGGCAGTGAGCTGCGTCGCGGCTTCCGCGGCCGAACGGCAGGCGGGGATGTTGCAGGGAGCATTTGCCGGGGCTTTGTTGTTCGCGGCGATGGCCGCGGCGATATCCTTGTGGGCTCGATCGACCTCTTCGCGCAGCTTTTGTTTAGCCGCGGTTTGGGTTTTAACCCCGTCCATGATTTTCTGGAGATCGCTCTGCGCATCCTTGGATGCCTCCATCATCACCAAAAATGCCAGATCAGCGATGTCCGCCCCGCCCAGGCATCCTGGCTGCTGATTCCCGCCCGCTGAAGGAGCAGGCCCGCCCGCCTCAACCGCAACCGCTTTGCTGCGTGGGGCCGCCCCGCCTGTCGGACAGTTCCCGAAGCGCCCGCGAATGGCGGACTCTATGCCTGCCACATCTGGCGCAGCCTTTTGCCCCTCGATACGCGCTTGCTGCTCAATCCAGGTTTTTACAGACGGCTGCAGCACCGCCTTCGACCGCGCAAACCGCGCCTCCATCTCTGGCGTTACTGTGCGCTTCGCGGCCGGACTCCGCATCGGCTGCGCCGACCCTTTCAATACCTGCCCCGGCGCTGCAGCCGCAGTTGCCGCAAGAACTGCCAGCAAGATCGCGGCAACGCCCGCTTTGCCCATGCGCAGTCCTCTGCCATAAATCCGCTCGCTTATTCTCAAAGGTCACCTCGAAGGATTTGCATGCAAGTACGCCTATAATGCACTCGCGGGCGCTCCACACGGCAACCATTTTCCTTGCGCGTGTTCCACCAACAACACTGTCATTCGAAAGGCCTTTAACAGCCATCCCCTCCGCAACCCGTCTTCTTGCTCGGGTGCGCCCAGGAAACTGCATGGGTTCGCGCCATTTACAACTCCGCGGAGCGCTTGTAGTTTTACAGAAGACGGCTCGCAGGCAATGCCGTGTCGCCGCGTCGTGGCACCGGGATTGCCGTATCGCTTTACATGGGAGATGGCTCGATGGAAACTTCCCCCGCGCATCGCACCAGAGAGTTTCCTCCACAACTCGATCCGGCGGAACTCGATCTGCGCGGCGCTCCGGAGTCCTTCACCTGGGGGCCTCCCGCCGCCTGGCTGCTCTGCGTCCTGCTCTGGCTCTTCTTCCATTATCTGCGGGACGCTCCCGAGGTGGCCCAATACATGCCCCTGCTCCTTCTGGGCCTGCTTCTGCTGGCGGCGCTGGCCGCAGCCTACGATCTTCGCCGGCGCAAGCGGCGCATCGTCCTCTTCCCTCTTGATGGCCGCATCGGTTGTTACAGGGAAGGCGTATTGCAGTACAGCTTTGCGCCGGAGGAAATGGTCCGCGTGCGCCTGTACCCTTTTGACTGGATCATGGTGTCGCTCAAACTGCTGCTTCCTCTGCTGCTGCTGATGGCCGGGACGGGGGTGTTTCTCTACGACTCTTTGGTGACAAGTCCCGTCCCGAACCCGCGCGAGACAGTGCTTTCCCTCGGCTTTCTTATCTTTTTCTCCGCTTTCGGGTTGGTGGCTTCCGTTCGCTCGCGCGCCATCCTGTGCTTTTTCTGGATTCCCAGCGGCAACGGCAAGACGGACACGCCTTTGCATCTCCATCGCCGCATTTTATCCAAGCTGCATGACGGGCCATCCTGATCCCCGCCCGTCAACCATTTCTCCATCGCCCGCGCCGCCCAGCGCAATTCCTATCCCGTCTTCTTATCTCATCGCCTCCTTACTTCATTACCTCCTCTTCTGGCCTTCCCCCTCCGGCCCATGCGACAATTTGAGTTCTCTATGAAGCGCCATAATCACTTCCGCGTCTATTTTCTCCTGACCGTCCTGCTCGTCGCGGGCCTCGTCGTGCTCCTCCGCGAACACCGCCCCTCCTTCCTTCGCCCCGGCCTGCGCCTGAACGCCTACGTCTCCACCGACGACGGCAGCGTCACCGTAATGGATCTGGTGCGCCTGCGCGTGGAAACCCGCGTGGCAGTGGGCCCGGCGATTTCCGGCTTGGTCGAGCATCCCACCCGCGCGGAAGTCTGGGGCGTGAGTACCGCCGGCGGCTATGTGTGGATCCTCGACGCCAAAACCAATCAAATCGCCGCGCGCATTCCCGTCGGCGCTTCCCCCTACGCCGTGGCCTTTTCCGCGGACGGCGCGCGCGCCTACGTCTCGGCCGCGGGCGGCGAAGCCCTGCTCGTCATTGACTGCGCCACGCGGCAGATCACC
>JAIQGC010000149.1 GCA_020072805.1 Terriglobia bacterium | reverse complement strand
ACCACATGAGGTGGAATCCAAGATGGGCCACTCGGACTTGAAGAAACTCTCCGACGAAAAGAACAAAGTTGCGAAGCTTTCACAAATCAGAGAAATAGTCTTCGGCGCAGAAGATGGACTTCTTGTGCCACTAGGCGTCGTTTCCGGAGTCGCCGGAGCCACAACCAACAACTTCTACGTGCTGATAGCGGGTCTCGCTGAAGCTTTTGCCGGGTCCATATCGATGGGCGCAGGCGCGTATTTGTCATCGAAGGCGGAACGTGAGGTCCAAGAATGGGCGATCACTAAGGAAATGAATGAAGTAGAGACAGTTCCAGACGAGGAGAAGAAGGAGATTGCAGTACTCTTCGAGAGCGAAGGACTCTCACCTGCCGACAGTTCCAAGGTAGCCGACTTGATCACAACTTCGAAGAAATCCTGGATCAGAACCATGGTAGAGAAAGAACTCGGGCTGTCCAACGAGCCTATTCATAGCGGACGCAGGGACGCACTGGTCATGGCCTTCTCCTATCTCGGCGGATCGCTCTTTCCGGTAGTCCCATATCTCCTATTGCCTCTGCATACGGCACTCCTCTATTCAGTCGGCCTGACACTAGCGGCCCTATTCGGATTGGGGGTCTACAAATCTAGGCTTGCACATGGAAGGATGCTGAGAGGAGGATTGGAGGTCATGGTTATCGGGGCATTCTCCGGCGGAGCCGGATATGTCCTAGGCACTCTGATGCCGATCCTTCTGCGCATGATAGGAATCAGAATCAACTGAGGAAACCATCCTCTTGACAAGTTTCAGATGCTTCACCGCAAAGAAGAAGACGCTACACGTTCTCTCGTGCATTAGGTCTTGTGCGATGCGTACGCGGTGAAGTGAATGGTTGATGTGAGGAAGCTAATTGAGTACAATGAGGAAGTGAGACATAGATATTTTGACTCACTTGCGAAGCTCCCATGGGAAGAACTGACGAAGAATCGTGAAGCCAGCTTCCATTCCCTCCGCAACATATTCATCCACACTCTCGGTGCAGTAGTAGACCACTGGCTGGATTTCCTCCGGAACGAGCAACTTCGAACGAAACGAGAGTTCGATGACTACAAAACAATGGAAGATATCGGGAAGTACATGGCACGTGTGGAAGCGCGCATGCGAACATACACCGCCTCACTGACTCCGGAAGGACTTCTGAAAGAATATGAAGTCACAAACGACTTGGGCGAAGTGGTTCGTGTCACTGCTGAGGACGTTCTGGTCCATGTCTTCGAAGAGGAAGTCCATCACCGGGGAGAACTCATCGCTCTCCTGTGGCAGATGGAAATCGAACCGCCATTGATGGGCTGGAAGTATCTCTAGATACGCACTCTTCATGAATTGCGAGATCGCAGAAGTATAACCAACACACCTCCGGCGAGAAAAGTTCTCTTTTCCAGCAGATCGAACCTTGCCTCAAGCAATTCGAGAAGCTTACCCGTTGTTGGCAGGTTCTGGTAGGTCGGCGCTATCATTCGCCACGGGTTACCTTCGAGTCTTCCTGAGATCTGGATCTTCGCAGCAAGTGGCATAATGAATCTCACGTAGATCGTCGCGAAGAATCTCTTGACTATGTTGTCTGGTTTCCCTAACTCAACGATAGTCAAGCGTCCTTTGCTCTTGATAGATCTCGCGTACTCACCGATTGCTTTTTCGAAATCAGTTGAATCACGTAGCGCGTATGCTGACACGGCCGCGTCGAATGAATTTGGTCTGAAAGGAAGTTCTTCAAAACAGGCACGAACGAGATAGAGCCTGTCTCGATAGTTCTTCGTCCTCTCGTTGAAGCTTCTCAGAAGCTGGCTCGAATAGTCGAGAGCTACAATATTCGAGTGTGGATGCTGCTGCAGAAGGATCATGCTCATGTTGCCCGGCCCCACGCCCGAATCGAGAACCAGTTTCGGATTGTCTTCCATGAGTCTCTGCGCAGCGTATGCTCTGGCCTTGCCGGCACATCTGAGGCTGATGAATTCATTGACCTCATCATAGAGCGGCGCTGTCTCTTCTATGGACGAGATCACGTCACGCCAAAGGGACTTGTCCATGCAATATCATCCCGGCACATATTGGATGTACGGCTGCGAGTCCTGCACACGGCGTCTTGGCACTCAGGTTGTCGTGAGATGCTAAGTCGCTAGGGCCAGTGCCAGCTTGTACAGTCGCTCGTCTATGGGTTTCTCGACTGCCGACGCATATTCAAGTTCAACCGGGACTATGCGACCGTTCTGGATTCCTGTCATATGCTTCTTCTTGCCGTCGAGCAGGAACTGGACACTTGCTGCACCCATCTCACATGCGATGAGCCTGCTCTGAGCCGTCGGGTGTCCTCCTCTCTGCACATGCCCGAGCCGTGTGAGCCTAACCTCGAATACGGTCTTTTCTCTTATCGCCTGAGCGACCTCTGCGGAATCTCCCGCGCCTTCAGCCATGACTATTATTGCGGATTTCTTGCCGTGACGATTACTCTCGACAAGCGACTGGCATACCTTGTCGATATCATACTTGATCTCGGGTACGAGTATCACCTCTGCGCCGGCGCCTATGCCAACCTCTAAAGCTACGAAACCTCGGTTCCGACCCATGACCTCAACAACGAAGACTCTCTCATGGGAAGTTGCTGTGTCTCGTATCTTGTCAAGGGCCTCGAGGCCGGTGTTCACCGCTGTATCAAACCCGATTGT
>JAIQGC010000075.1 GCA_020072805.1 Terriglobia bacterium | reverse complement strand
CGTCGTCGCCATCAAGGAGGAGGCTTCTCCGGAGCTTGCCGGGAAGGCTCCCGAAATCCACTGGCTGAGTCTGGGTGAGGTCTCAAAACTTCTCGAACTGCTCAGCGCCGAGCGCGTGGAAAGAGTGGTGCTGGCCGGGCAGGTCAAGCACGTGCAGTTGTTCAGCTCCATCCGCCCGGATGGACTGGTGAAGCGGGCGCTCGGCAGTCTGCAGCGGCGGAACACTGACGCGCTGATCGGCGCCTTTGTGAAGATGCTTGAAGGTCGAGGTATGCAAGTGGTCGATTCCACGCTGTTCCTGAGGCCTTTGCTGCCTGAGCCGGGCGTCCTGACGCGGCGCGCTCCGGACGCCGGCGAGCTCGGCGACATCGCCTATGGCCGCGAGATCGCCAAGAAAATCGCAGGCCTCGATATCGGACAGACGATCGTCGTGGCGGATCGCGCTTGCCTGGCGGTCGAGGCGATGGAGGGCACCGACGCCACCATCGAGCGGGCCGCAACCCTGAGCAATGGGCGCCGCCTGGTGGTCGTCAAAGTGAGTAAGCCCGACCAGGACATGCGCTTTGACGTTCCGGTGATTGGGCTGCCCACCATCGAGCAGATGCGGCTTTCGGGGGCTACCGCGCTGGCCGTGGATGCGCGCAAGACGCTGCTCTTCGACCGCGCCAAACTGATTGCCGCCGCCGACGCCGCGGGAATCGCCATCGAAGCCGTGCCAGCCGCCGCCGCGGGAGTGTCCCAATGACAGAGCCGAAGAAAATTCGCGTTGCGGTCGTGGGCGCGGGCGAGTTTGGCCGCAATCACGCGCGCGTCTATCGCGAGTTGGAAGGCGCCGAGCTTGTGGCCATCGTGGACCGCGACGCCGCGCGCGCCGCGCAAGTTGCCGCGGAGTTCGGCGGGCAGCCATTTTCCGACATCGAAGCGCTTCGCGGCCGCGTGGACGCCGTGAGCCTGGCGGTGCCCACGGTCAGCCACGCGGAAGCGGGTGTGCGCCTGCTGGAGATGGGCCTCGACGTACTGGTGGAAAAGCCCATGGCGGTCTCCCTGGCGGAAGCCGATGCGCTTATCGCCGCGGCGGAGCGCTGCTCGCACATTCTTCAGGTGGGACACGTCGAGCGCTTCAATCCCGCGTTGCTGGCCATCGAGCCGGTCATCAACCGCCCGCTGTTCTTCGAAGTGCACCGTCTAGGGGTTTTTACCCCGCGCAGTCTCGACGTGGATGTCATCTACGACCTCATGATTCATGATCTGGATATTCTCCTCTCCATCGTGCGCGAGCCGGTGATTGCCGTGGCCGCGGTGGGCATCCCGGTGCTCACGGACAAGGTGGACATCGCCCACGCGCGGCTGGAATTCGCGGGCGGCGCGGTGGCCAACGTGACCGCCAGCCGCGTCTCGACCGAGCGGGTGCGTAAGATGCGCTTTTTTCAGCAGCACGAATACATTTCGCTCGATTATGCTCGGCGCGACGCGCTGCGCGTGCGCGTGGCCCGCCCCGGCCCGCAGCCCGAATTTGCGTTTGAAAAGCTGGCCGCCGAGCCGGTCGAGCCGCTCCGCGCGGAATTGCTCGATTTTCTGGGCGCCGTGGCCACGCGCCGCGCGCCGCGCGTCAGCGGGACCGCCGGGCGCGCGGCCCTCGCTCTGGCTGTGCGCGTAATGGAAAGCATCCAAGAGCACGCCCGGCGCGTCCAACCTAATGCGCTCCCGGGACTGGCTGCCGGTTTGTTCCCGGATGTGCGCAAACCCCAATGATTCCCAGAACACTGGTTCCTTCCGATGCTCGCCCGCCTGCTCCCGGCTCCGCCCCGGAGGTTCCCGGCCGTCCCACGGCCATGGACGAGCGCACGCTGGTGCCCACGGGCATGCCGCTGCTGCCGCTGGACGGCCGCTCGAACATTCCGGCTTCGCTGCCGCTGGGGTCCATATCGGAGCGTACGCTGGTCCCGCGCGATATCAACTTTGAACGCATCCCCGCGCCCCTGAGCGCCGCGAATGGAGGCCCGCCCGCGTATCTGCCGCGCACGGAGATGGATGCGCGCGTTGCCGTTCCCACCGGGCTGGTAAGTGTTCCGGTTCTGCAGCCGGTCACCCATGTTCCCGATGAACTGGTGCACCCGGACGTTTTCCTCACCGGCGAAGTCTATCTGCTAAACCGTTCCCGCCGGGAGCGCTCCGCCCTGGTCGAAGTGCTCATTCGCTTCTCTTCGGGACTGCTGCACGCGCTGATCATCCTTGCGCTGCTCTTCGGCCCGCAGATCTTCAAGCGCCGCGATCCAACGCCCACCGGCACGGAGATCGCCCGGCAGAATCTCAGCTATATCTTCACCCCGCGCGGCATCCCGCGATCGGCTCCTTCGAGGAGTCCGGGCAGCGGCGCAATTCGGGTTGACCCGCGGGTGCTCAAGCGCCTGGCGCCTTCAGAGCCTGCTCCGTCTCCGGCGCCGGAGAAAGTCGTGAAGGAACTCCCCGACGCCCCGCAGCCCAAAGAGGCGCCGCCTGAAACCAAGGCCATGGTGGCTCGCCCGGCTCCGCAATTGGATGCGCCCACGCCGCGCGAGCCTCTGCGCGGTTTGACCTTGCCCAAGCTTTCCGCGGGGCGGGCCATCGAGGAATCGGCCAAGGATGTCGCTCACAACTCCGGGCGCAGCGCGGCCATCAGCGGGCCTCTGCCCGGCGGCAGCGGCGGTCACAGAGGAGGTCCCGGCGAAGGCACGATGGGCAATGGCTACGAAATGTTGACGCCCACCGAGGGAGTGGATTTCAGCAATTACATGGCCCGTGTGCTCGCCAGTGTCCGGCGCAACTGGTACGCCGTCATTCCCCAATCCGTTTACATGGGTGACAAAGGACGCGTTCTTCTCCGTTTCCGCATCACGCGCGAGGGCATCGTGCCCGTCGGCGAGCCCGTCCTGGAGGGCACTTCGGGCAAGGAGCCTCTCGACCGCGCCGCGCTCTCCTCCATTCGCACCTCCAACCCCTTTGAGCCCCTGCCCCCGGCCTTCAGCGGACCCTATATCGAATTGCGCTTCATCTTCCTGTACAATTTGCCTCTTGAAAGCGCCCAGTGAAACTACAGCGCCAGCAGATTCTCGGCGGGTTTCTTATCGGCATCCTTGTGCTCCTCCTGCTGATTGCGCGCACCCGCCAACTGCTGTTCCGGTGAAGCTTCTGCCATGACCGGGCCGCTCCACTCGTCGGCAGCTCCCGCGCTCCCGCTGGTCGTGCTGATCGGTCCGACGGCTTCCGGAAAATCTTCTCTCGCGGTATGGCTGGCCGCACGGCTCGGCGGGGAAGTGGTGGCCTGCGATTCGACGCAGCTCTATCGCGGGTTCGATATCGGCACGGCCAAGCCTTCGGCGGCCGAGCGCCGCGCCGTTCCCCATCACCTGCTGGATATTCTCGATCCCCGCGAAGCGGCCACCGCGGGAGACTACCGCCAGCGGGCCATCGCCGTGCTGGAGGATCTTCGCCTGCGCGGACGCCTCCCCATTTTCACCGTGGGCACGGGGCTGTACCTGCGCGCGCTGCTGGAGGGGCTGGCGGATGCGCCTCCGCGCTCGGAGGAACTGCGCGAGCGGTTGCGGGAGACGGCTCAGGCGCATCCGCCGGGATATCTGCACCGAATTCTGGCGCGGCTCGATCCCCAGGCTGCGGCGCTGATTGCGTTCCAGGATGAGCAGAAGGTCATCCGCGCGGTGGAAGTCTGCCTGCTGGCCAAGAGGCCGCTCTCGGCGGTCTATCGCGAAGGGCGCAGTCCGCTGCCGGGCTGGCGCCCCGTCAAGATTGGATTGGCGCCGGAGCGCGAGGCGCTCTACGGGCGAATTCATGCGCGGCTGGCGGCCATGATCGAAGACGGCTGGATCGAGGAAGTGCGCCAGTTGCTCGGCTCCGGGCTGCCCGGCGATGCCAAGCCGTTCGACTTCATCGGATACCGGGAACTGCGAGCGCATCTGGAAGGCAAGATGACGCTGCAGGCGGCGAAGGAAGCGATCGCGCTGGCCACGCGGCGCTATGCCAAGCGGCAGATCACCTGGTTCCGCAAGGAGGCGGGGGTGCTGTGGATTTCCGGTTTTGGGGATGATTGCGCGGTGCAGGAGGAGGCGCTGCGACATCTGGAGGCCAGTGGAATTCCGCACCAACGGTGAGAGTTTGCGAGATACTTACAGGTGAGATCCTTTCCGACCGGGTCGCAATCTTCGATCGGCTGCACCTCAGGATAACCGCATTAACGGGTTGCGGAAAAAAGAGCCGGGCTGAAGAGCCTGCGTGGCAACCTGAAAATCAGTTCCTCAGCGGCTAAAGCCGCATTGAAAAGAAAGCATTTTTGTCGGAGCTAAAGCTCCGACCCCCTTGAAAACAAGAGCTGCCATACAGACTCTGAAGCCCGGCCTCTTGTATGTTGAGATTTGAGCGAAACTTGACAAGTAGACAAGTAGCTCCGGCGCCCGTTTAGTTGGTTTCTTCCATGGTCGCTAACGCCGGGCAATCGCGCGGGAGTATAATGGCTGCGCGAACACCATGACGGCTTCCAACTCCCCACAATGAAAACGACCCACGAAACTGCCGCGCACGAACGCGCCCTGCTCATTGGCGTGGGCTGGAAGCGCAAGTCGCGCTTTCCGGGGATGCCCGCCGGAGAGCCCGAGAGGGAATCCCTGCTGGAACTGGTGGAACTGGCGCGCAGCGCGGGGGCTGATGTCGCCGGGACCGTTTTCCAGATGCGCTCTTCGCCCGACCCGGCCACGCTGGTGGGACCCGGCAAGCTGGAGGAAATCAAGGCCGAAGCCGGCGCGCTGAATGCGCCGCTGCTTCTCTTCGACGCCAACCTTTCTCCCATGCAGCAGCGCAACATCGAGGAAGCCACGGAGTGCAAGGTGATTGACCGCACGCAGCTAATCCTGGACATTTTTGCGCGGCATGCGCGCAGCCGGGAAGGGCAGTTGCAGGTGGAACTGGCGCAGCTCAACTATCTTCTGCCGCGGCTGACGGGCAAGGGAACTTCCATGTCGCGGCTGGGCGGGAAAAGTGGAGGAGGCGGGGCGGCCGGGCGCATCGGCGTGCGCGGGCCGGGGGAAAAGAAACTGGAAACCGACCGGCGGCGCATCCGCGAGCGCATCGGCAAGATCCAGGCAGCGATAGACGCGGTGCGCAAGCAGCGGGCCACGCGGCGGGAAGCACGGCAGTCCGTTCCGCTGGGCACCATCGCGCTGGTGGGGTACACCAATGCGGGCAAGTCCACGCTGTTCAACGCGCTGAGCCGCGCCGAGGTGCTGGTCTCTTCGCGCATGTTCGCCACGCTGGACCCCACCATCCGTGCGCTGCGGCTGCCCTCGAATCGCCGGGTGCTGATTTCCGATACGGTGGGGTTCATCCGCGACCTGCCCAAGGGATTGCTCACGGCCTTCCGGGCCACTCTCGAAGAGGTGCAAGAGGCGGCGCTGATCGTGCAGGTGAGTGACGTTTCCAGCCCGCACCACGCGGAACTGGACGCCGAAGTGGACAAGATCCTGCACGAACTAGGCGTAGGGGACCGCCCGCGCCTGCGCGTTTTTAACAAGATTGATCTGCTTACGCCGCAACAGCTTTCCCCGCTGATTCATCCTTACGCCATGGGCGCGGGCATCGATGGAGGACCCATACTGGTCTCGGCGAAAACCGGCCAGGGGATTGAAGATCTCCTGCGGCGCATGGACGCGGCCCTGCCGCTTGATCCCGTGGTCCAACTCACCTTGCGCCTGCCCCTGGCCGAGGGACGCACGCTGGCCCTGATCCACGCGCTGGGCAAGGTGCTGCAGTCGCAGGCCGATGATGAGCATATGACGCTGCAAATCGAAGTGCCGGTTTCCGTGGCGCGCAATCTGCGCCTGTCGAACTACGTCATTCACGGAACATCCGCTGCGCTTCCTGCGTAATATCCATCATGAGGGAGGTGTGTGATGGCGGCTTTTCTCCTCTGGTGCATCCTGTTTGTTTTCTGCTGGCCGCTGGCCTTGCTGGCGCTGATTCTCTATCCCATTGTGTGGCTTCTTCTGCTGCCGTTCCGTCTGGTGGGCATAGCGGTGGAGGGCGTTTTTTCTCTTCTGCGCGCTATCCTGTTTCTCCCCGCCCGCGTGCTGCGCGGGCCGGGCGCCGCTTGAAAATCACTGGGATGCATCAGTAGCAAACATGCCTATTTGGGGTGTGGGCATCCCTGTAATCCACGGAAAACAGAGGCTTTTGGGGAGAATCGCGGAGGGCGGTTATGTGGAAATCCCTGTGGAAATCGAAATGGGCTCCAGTACTAGCCTGAGCAGTCGCTCTTGGAGGGAGCGGAGTGAAAGCAGATAATACAGGCGTAACTCCTTAAGTATCAATTGGATGCGGGAATGCACTATTTTTGGCTTGGGTTCGGCTTTCTCTTGGACTCCGATTAACCTTCTGTTCAATTTTCACAGTTCTTCAGATTTTGGTTACGAATCAGTATAGATACCGACTCGCGCGGCCCCGGCCATCCGCTGTTGCCGCTAAAGTACCCGGCTGCGGCGGAAGGGGGCCTGGGCGGGCAGGGCCGGCTGCCTGTTCAGACGTTGACGCGGGAGCCCGTCGAGTCTATAGTGAGGCCGGGCCGCGGAACCTCTTTGCATCAAGGCTTCCTGCGGCCAAGTGTCCATGAATCTTCCTAACTCGCTCACTGTCTTGCGGATATTTTTCGTTCCGCTGCTGATTGCGGTCCTGCTCACGCGCAGCCCGAACCTGGAGTTGCTGGGGGTGCAGGTCCATTTCGAGGTTTGGGGAGTGCTGATTCTGCTGATGGCGGCGGCTACGGATTGGGCCGATGGGTATTTCGCCCGGCGGCGCCTGGAAGTCACCACGCTGGGGATTCTGCTCGACCCTGTGGCGGATAAGCTGCTGATCTCGGCGGCTTTCGTGTCGCTGGTGGACATGCATCTGGTTCCGGCGTGGATGGTGGTGATCATCATCGGCCGCGAAGTGACCGTGCTGGGCTTGCGCAATATCGCTTCGGCGGAGGGATTCACGATCGAGGCCTCCCTGCTGGGAAAGACCAAGATGGTGCTGCAGGTGGCGGCCTGCGCCACGATCATCCTGGGGGTGCGCTACGCCTCGCTGAAGCCGCTGGGCAGGCTGATTCTCTGGCTGGTGGTGATCAGCGCGCTGGTATCGGCGGCGCAATATTTCCACCGCTTCTGGAACCAATTGGATGACCGCATCAAGCAGCGGCGTTCCCTAGATATCCTGGAGCGCCGCAAGAGTCCTAAGGATGCCGTACCTCTCTGAAGACGAGCGGAAACTGCTCCTGGCCCTGGCGCGGCAGGCCATTATTTCCGCGGTGCGCCACGAACCCCCACCCCAGCCGTTGCCGATCGAGGGGATTATTGCGGAGAGGCGCGGGGTGTTTGTCACGCTGCACCTCTATGGGGAGCTGCGGGGGTGCATTGGGGTCACGGAGTCGTCCGAGGCTGTGGCACAAACGGTGGTGCGCTGCGCGGCCAGCGCGGCGCTGCGGGATCCTCGCTTTCCCCCGCTCCGTCCAGTGCATCTCGCCGATGTGCATATCGAAATTTCCATCCTCTCGCCCCCTGTGCCCATCCTGCCGGAGCAGATTGTCGTCGGCCGGCATGGTCTGCATGTGCGGCGCGGGGCGCAGCGCGGACTGCTGCTGCCGCAGGTGGCTGTCGAACATGGCATGAGCCGGGATGTTTTTCTCGAGCAGACTTGCCGCAAGGCCGGCTTGTTGGGCGATGCCTGGAGGGATGCGGAGACGGAGATTTGGGGCTTCACCTGCGAGGTGTTTGCGGAAATGGATGCGCAGCCCTGAAAAGCAAAAGACCCGGCGTCCTGTGAGGGGCCGGGCCTTTCGTGTCCTAAAGCTGTAGGCGCGGATCTACTCGAGTTCCACGTAGTCTCCCGCGTAGATTGTGGTCCAAGCATAAGTGACCAGCACGGTGGAGGAGTTCTGGCTGAGATTCAAGACCACGCCTTCACCGACAACCTGGCGCGGAATGTCTTTCCACTGGTATTTTTTTTCGGCGGTTCCGAAGCCGAAGAGCTTGTACTGGTAACCGTCGGGCAACGCCTGTGAAAGGGTTTCCGTCTTGGACCCTTGATAGCGGAAGATTCGGAAGTAATCGCCAAACTTCACACCCTGTCCCTTCCCCAAATTGACGTAGAGGACGGTGTTTCTTCCCCCTGCCGCCATGTAATTATCCGCAGTCACGACCATGGCATGTTTATCTTTCCAGAGTTTGGGGTCATCGGGGGAAAAACGGTCAAACGTTGCCGGGTCCTTGAGCTTGGGAAAGGGCTTTTCGGCAAACGGCTGGAGGATGTCTCCGCGCTGCATGGGTTCGCAGCTCATGGTGATCTGGGCCACGGCCAGAGGGGGCCGCACATCGATGACCTTGACCCTGCCCACGTTCTCGTAGGCCTGTCCCATCACGCGGATGAGGTGCTGCTGCCACTTGAACCAGTCCCCGGTTTTTAGCACAGCGGTGGGACGCACTACGGAAAACTCATCGCCCACCTTGACGCCGCCCGCGGCGCTCTGGTTGATATAGACGTTGTCTCCTTCGCCGAAGCCAATGTGCTCGGCGGATTCCTCGCCGGAGACCACGCGCTTGCTGTCCGGCACCTTCTCGTCGGCGAAAAACATGGAGCAGTACACCGAGGAATGGTCCGCCAGCGCAACTTTTTCCACTTTTTCCGCGGGCGCCGCGGCCGGCGCAGGCGGATTCTGCGCCGCGCTCAGGCTGGCTCCCAGCATTATCGTCAGACACAGTCCGGTCACTTTGATGTTCATTGGCATGCCCCTCCGAAAAAACAGCACACACCCCGTGTGAATGGCTTCCACTTGCAAACTAACAAAGGCTTTCGGGCCGGTCAAGAAAATGCCTCGGCATGCTTTACAGGTTTGATACCGCATGGTAAAAGCCCTAGTTCGTCCTCATGAGCCGGTCACGACAGGGAAAGTCACTTTTTGGCCCGGGAGCGGCCCGCGTCTGCGCCGTGGCCGCCGCCCCCACCGCCCGCGGAATGATCCGTCAGGTGCGCGCCGCGCTGCGCCAGACGCGAACCGTCGAGTTGCGCCTGGACTGGCTGCGCGGCCCGGCGCAGCGCTCCTCCCTTCTGCGCTGGCTGCGCAAGAGCCGCCCGCGGGCCTGCTTCATCGCCACCTGCCGGCGCACCGCCGGCGGCGGGCGATTCAGCGGCACCCCTGCCGGCGAACTTGCCGTTCTGGCCGAAGCGGTGCGCTGCGGCTGCTCCTTTTGCGATGTGGAGATCGAGACCGCCCGCGAGGTTTCCGCGGGGCTGCTGCGCCAGACCATTGCCCCCGCCCGCATCCTGCTCTCCTTTCACGATTTTCGCCGCACCCCGGCCTCTTTCGCCACGTTCTTCGCGCTGGGCCGCACGCTGCGCCCCGCCGCGCTGAAGATCGCCGCGCAATCGCAATCCATCGCGGAAAGCTTGCGCGTGCTGCGCCTGGCGCGCAAGTCCGGCAACGTCGTCGCCGTGCCCATGGGCGAAACAGGACTGCCTGCGCGGCTGCTGGCTCTCCGTGAGGGCAGCGCGCTGGCCTACGCCTCGGTGGAAGAGTCCACCGCGCCCGGGCAGGTTTCTCTTGGGGAAATGCTGCATCTCTACCGGGCCCACACGCTCACCCGAGCTACTCGCGTCTATGGCGTCATCGGCGATCCCATCGGCCACTCGCTCTCGCCGCTTCTGCATAACACAGGTTTCCAGGCGCGCAAGATTGACGCCGTCTATCTCCCGTTCCTGGTCAAGGACCTGGGCGATTTCCTCCGCGCGGTTCCCGAACTGGGTCTGCGCGGCTTCAGCGTCACCATCCCGCATAAGCAGGCCATTCTCCGCCACCTGGACTCCTGCGACCCGCTGGCCGCCGATATCGGCGCGGTCAATACCGTCACGGTCGGATCCAATGGCGCATTGTCCGGCTGCAATACCGATTACGTCGGCGTGCTTCGCGCGCTTTCCGCGCGACTAACGCTGGCGGGCAGCCGCGTGCTTATTTTCGGGGCGGGAGGCTCCGCGCGCGCCGCGGCGTTTGCCCTGGCCCGCGCCGGGGCCGTGGTGGGCGTCTGCGCGCGGCGCGAAGGGCAGGCCCGCGAACTGGCGCGCGCCGCCGGAGGAGAAGTCATCCCGCGCCGGGCGCTGGCCACCGAATACTTCGACGCTATCCTCAACACCACGCCCGTGGGGATGCATCCTCGTTCGGGCATTTCTCCTCTCGCCTCCCGTGAGCTAAACTGTCATATCGTCATGGATATCATCTACCGCCCGGGGAAAACCAAGTTGCTGCAGATGGCCGCCGCGCGCGGCTGCCAGACCGTTTCCGGCGCGGACATGTTCCTGGCCCAGGGCATCGCCCAGTGGGAAATCTGGACGGGCCTGCGCGCTCCCGAAGCAGCCATGGGGCGCGCCGTGCTCGGCGTTCTGCGCGCCGAGGAGCGTTCTTTGGTTTCGCAGGGCCGCCGATGATCCAGCCGTCTTTCCCGGAATTTCAGCGTCTGGCCAAACAGGGCAATCTCGTGCCGGTCTACGATGTTCTGCCCGCCGACCTGCTCACTCCTGTCGGCGCCTATCTGCGGCTGGCGCAGGGCGCGCGCTACTCCTTCCTGCTGGAAAGCGTCGAGGGCGGCGAAAAAATCGCCCGCTACACTTTTGCCGGGGCCAATCCCTCGGAGGTCTTCCGTTTTTCCAACGGGGCCTGCGTGCTGGAGAGCCGCGACCGGCTGATCTGGGAAGAGCGCGACCCCATCGCCTTTCTTCGCGAACAGATGAAGCGCTTCCGCCCTGTGCGCGTCCCCGGCCTTCCTCCGCTGGTGGGCGGCGCCATCGGCTATTTTTCCTACGACATGGTGCGGCTGATCGAGCGCCTCCCAAAACGTTTGCGCGACGACATCGGCCTGTACGACGCCATGCTCTCCTTCTATTTCGGGCTGATCGCTTTCGATCATGTGCAGCACCGCCTGTGGATCATTCGCAACGTTTTCACCGAAGGCCCCGGCACGCTGCGTTCGAAATACGACCAGGCCCTGCGCGAAATCGAAGCCACGCGCAAATCCCTGGAGCAGCCCGTTGCAGCGGAACGCGCCGCCTCCGAAGGGACGGGCAAGCGGCCGCCGCTGCGCGTCAGCTCCAATTTCGAGCGCCGCGATTATCTTCATGCCGTGAGCAGGGCCAAGCGCTATATCCGCTCCGGCGACGCATTTCAGGTGGTGCTCAGCCAGCGATTTTCCGCGGAAACCTCCGCCGACCCGTTCGACGTGTACCGCGAACTGCGCGCCATTAACCCATCTCCCTATCTTTTCTACCTGCGCATGAACGACGTCAGCGTCATCGGCAGCTCGCCGGAAATGCTGGTCAAGGTGCAGGGCCGCGAGGTTTTCTACCGGCCCATCGCCGGGACGCGCCCACGGGGCCGCGACGAAAAGGAAGACCAGCGCATGGAGAACAGTCTGCGCTCTTCGGAAAAGGAGCGCGCCGAGCACATCATGCTGGTGGACCT
>JAIQGC010000106.1 GCA_020072805.1 Terriglobia bacterium | reverse complement strand
CCGTGCAGCGTGATGCCCAGCGCCTTGGCCACCGCCCCCCCCTCCGCGATCAGCGCGTTAAACAGCGCGCCCGTCGGAGCCAGCCGCGTCGCCGCCCCATGGTGCAGCAGCGTCAGCGCTCCCACCGGATTCGTCGAAGCGTTGAAGATCAGCTTGGTCCACTGCGCCCCGCGCACATCCTGCAGGGGAATCACCTTCATCCCTCCGCGCGTGATCAGCTCGGCGAGCTTCTCCACCATTGCGTACGGCGTCTTGGTCGGCTCGTACGGCCCGATCCACGTGTCCCCGTTGATGTCGAAGCCCACGTGCCCCGGCTCGATCACGTGCCCCGCCGGAAACGTCGTTCCGCGAATCACGTATTTCACGTGCTCCGCGATGATCTCCTCGTTGCCCAGCCCGTTCTGCACCGAGCACACCGCGCTGGACTCCCCGAACACATGCGCCGTCTGCTCCATGGCCCCGCGCGTGTGTGTGCTCTTCGTCGCAATAATTCCGAATTCGCACGGCGGAATCTCCTTCGCATCGGACGTTGCGTGCAACTTGGCCGTGAAATCCGCCGCTCCGCTGATGCGCAGCCCGCGTTCGTTGATGGCCTTGGTATGCTCTTTCGAAACGTCGTAGGCGTGCACTTCCACATCCGGCAGCTTCGCCAGATGCGCCCCGAACAGACTCCCAATCGCTCCGCAACCTACAATACAAACCTTCGTGCTCATGCTTTTCCCACCGTTTCCGTCCCGTCGTAAAACTTCCACGGAATATTCACCAGGCACTCACCTTCCGTCTTCCCCACCCGGAACGTGTCCTGCGTGTACAAACACACCTTGCCGTCCTGGTCCACCACCTGCGGATGAAAACTCACCACCATGTTTTCCTTTAGCTCCACTTTCGTGTTCGCCCCGATCGCCGGATACTCGATCATGGTCAGCCCGATGGAATGTCCGGTGAGGTGCCCCAGCGCGAATCCCGCCTTGGCGAAAATGTCCGCCGCAGCTTTGTGCACGTTGCAGGCCAGTTCCCCGTCGCGCATCAGCTTCCGCGCCGCCTCCATCGCCTCCGGGTAAACGTCGCTCATGGCCTTGGTCCGCGCGCTGATCTTTCCGCGAATCAGCGCGCGCGAAAACTCCACCCAATATCCCGCCACGCCGGTAATCTCCAGCGAATACAGCAGCAGGTCGTCCGCGCCCACGGTGCGCAGCGACGGCACCTTGAAATGCGCCTCCGCCTCGCCGCCCGTCCCGCTCAGTACAATGTTCATCATGCGCGGTCCGGCCCCCCGCGCGAAAAACCGCTCCACCGCCGGCGCCATGATCTCCGCCTCATTGGTCCCCTGCCGGTAACCCTTCAGCAGCGCGCGGAATCCATCCAATATAATGTCCATGCTGTCGCGCACGCCCGCCAGTTCTTCTTCGCTTTTCACCGCGCGCGCCATATCAAACTGCGTGTCGAACTTCACGATGTCGAACGAGCCCGTCTCCAGCTCCCGGTAATCCCGCACGGCCATCACGAAGTCCAGCCCATGCACACCGATGCGCTGCCAGTTCTTCTCTTCGATCTTCTCCCGCAGCCATTTCCCCGGAATCTCCGCCCACACGTGCTCGCGCACGAACGTCTTCTTCTTGTCCCCGATCCAGCGCGCCTCCCGCGGAAACACCAGCGTGGGCTCGCCCTCGAGCGGAATCAGCACGTACACGTAGCGGTGCACGATTTCGAAATCCGACGTGTACCGCACCGCCCCTTCAAATCCCGCATATTGGTTCCCGCACACGATCAGCGCGTCAAGTTTCTCCGCGGCCATCGCGTTGCGTATATTTCTGTAGCGCCGTTCGATTTCCTTCTGGCTCGGCATAATCTAGGTCGGCCCCCTTGTCAGTGCGCGCCGCAAAGTTCCGCGACCGCCAATGCGTACACCTTCGTCGTATTCACCAGCGTTTCTATGGCCACCTTCTCGCCTTCCGCATCCCGCGGTCCGCTCGAAGGCCCGTAATTCAGCGTCTCGATCCCGAACCGCGTCATCACGGACGCGTCCGAATCCCACAGCACCGTCGCATGCTTCGGCGCCACGCCCAGCACCTTCTGATGGCACGCCTCAATCGTCTTCACCAGCTCGTGCTCCTTGCTGATCTCCGCCCCCGGCACCGAAACGAAAATCTCGTGCTCAATTCCATATTCCGGATGCGCCTTGCGCAAATCCAGCACCAGCTGCTTGATCGCCTTCCGCGCTTCCTTCAGCGCCATCGTTGGCGGCACGCGCACATCCAGAAACACGTCCGTGCGGTCAGGCGTGCGGCTCACCCGCCACGGATACCCGCCGCGAATGCAGCCCACGTTCACCACGCCCGGCTGCCCGTCATACACCGCGCGCTTCTCCCATTCCGCGATCCACGCATACACCGCGGGCAGAATCTCCTTCATGCGGAAAATCGAACTCTGGTCCTGCTTCCCGCGCGTGAACCCCGTGTGCACATAGTGCCCGCGCGTCGAAATCCGCGCCCACATCGTCCCGTAGTGCCCCAGCACCAGCTGCAAATCCGTCGGCTCGCCCAGGATGCACATGTCCGGCGTCACCCCGTGGTTCACCAGGTGATGCGTCCCCACGCCGTACCCGCGATACTCTTTCCCCACAAACTCGTCGCTCCACTGCGTCTTCTCAATCTCGCCCGCCACCGCCGCGATGCTCACGTCCCCTTCCAGCTTCACTCCCGCGCGCATCAGCGCCTTCACCGCCTGC
>JAIQGC010000074.1 GCA_020072805.1 Terriglobia bacterium | reverse complement strand
GAGGGGGAAGCGCGCTGGTGGAATATTTTCTGCTCCACCGCCGAATTCAAATTCGGCATGGTGGAGATCTGGCGGCGCCCCAAGCTGGCCGGGGATCAGGCCTATTTCGAGGTGGCGCAAAAAGTCGTCACGCTGGCCGAAGCCCGCCTGGCGCGGGGCGAATCCGCCGAGATGCATTTCTATTCGGCCATGGGCGAATCCCTCTTCGCGCGGCTCTATGGCCTGCGCCTGGAGCGCGGCAACGCCGCGCGCTCCGGAGTGCGCGCCCGCGAACATTTTCTGCGCGCCCTGGCGCTCGAGCCGAATTTTGCCGACGCCGACCTGGGCATCGGCCTGTACAACTACTACGTGGACACGCTCTCCGCCATGGCCCGCATCCTGCGCTTTTTCATGGGCATTCCCGGCGGCAAAAAAGAGGAAGGAATTCGCCAGCTGCGCCACGCCATGACCGAAGGCACCATCGCCCGCGTGGAAGCCCGCTTCTATCTGGCGCGCGATCTGCGCCTCTATGACCGCGACTACGAGAGCGCCCTGGTCGTGCTGGCCCCGCTGAACGAGCAGTATCCCGCGAATCCGTTCTTCGCGCTGTACCGCGGCGACCTGCTGGCCAAGCTGGCCCGCAAGGAGCAAGCCGCGGTGTGGTACCGCAAAGCCGCCGCGCTGGACCCTCCCAACCCCGAATGGCGCCGCAAAACCCGCGAACTGGCCGCCGCCGGCCTGGCCGCGCTGGGGCCGGAATATGCGTTGCCGGCCGCCACTCCGCACTGACCAGGATACCTTTCCAGCTATGTACGCGCCCAGGTCACGTTGACGGAAATGGCGCGAGATGCTATAAAATTTAGTTTCGCCCCGATGGCACCGGGCTGGCCGTAGGCCGGTTTGGGCTGGATTCCGGCGAAGTCGTCTTCAAGGGTTCAGGCGCAGCCAATCGATGCACGAGATCGCTCACCAATTAGTCGAATTGTTCCTCAAGGCCCTGCCCACGGTCTTCATTGTTTTCGTTTTTTATTTGATTCTGCGCACCTTTTTCTTTGGCCCCCTGCTCAAGGTGATGCAGGAGCGCGATGCGCGCACGCGCGGCGCGCAAAAATCCGCCGAAGCCGCGCAGTCCGCCGCCGCCGAAAAAATCAAGCAGTATGAAGACGCCCTCAAGCAGGGCCGCGCGCAGCTCTATGCCGAACAGGACGCCGCGCGGCGCAAACTGCTGGACGAGCGCAACGCCGAGCTGAAAGCGGCCCGCGCGCGCGCCGCCGAGGAAGTCCGCGTGGCCAAGGAGCGCATCGGCGGGGAACTGTCCGCGGCGCGCAGCGAAGTGCAAGCCGCCAGCGGCAAGCTTTCCGATGAGATTGCCCGCCGCGTTCTGGGCACGCGGCCTTCCGCCGGTCCTGCGACGGGGGCCCGATGAACCGCCGCCGGCTGGCCCTGCTGCTTGGTCTGACGTTGCTGATATTCGGCGCCGCCGCGTCCGCGCGGGCGGGCGAGGAGAAAAAGGGTGGCGCGGAAGCCTCCGGCGCCGCCACCAACGTTTTCAAGTGGATTCATTTCGTCATCATCGCCGGGGGAATCGGCTATCTGTGCCTGGCCAAGGGTCCCGCGTTTTTCGGCGCCCGCGCCGCGGAGATCGGCGCGGCCATCACGCAGGCCACCGCCGCGCGCGAAGCCGCCGAGCGGCAGCTGCGTGAAGCGGAGGGCCGCCTGGCTCGCCTGGACGAGGAAGTGACCGCGCTGCGCGCCGCCGCGGGGCAGGATGCTTCCGCCGAAGGCGCGCGCATCCGCACGGCAACGCAGAAGGAATCGGAAAAAATTGCCGCCGCCGCGCAGGCGGAAACCGAAGCCGCCGAACGCGCCGCGCGCATCGAGTTGAAGGCCCTGGCCGCCAAGCTGGCCGTGGACGGCGCCGAATCGCTCTTGAGCAAGCAACTCACTCCCCAGGTGCAGGAGTCGCTGGTGAGTTCATTCGTCACCAGCCTGGCGGGGAGGCCCAATTGAAGTCCGCCTCTTTGCAGTACGCCACCGCCCTGGCCGACATCGCCCAGGCGCAGGGCGCCAGCGAGGCCCTGGAAAAGCAGCTGGAAGCCTTTGGCGAACTGCACGCCGAATCCGCCGACCTGCGCAACTTCCTGGCCAGCCCGGCGGTGGAGAGCGATGCCAAGCACGGCGTGATTGACAAGCTGGCCGCGCGGCTCGGCGCCGGCAAGATCGCCCGCAATTTTCTCTACGTCCTCGCGGACAATCACCGCACCGCGCTGCTCCATGACGTGCTGGCCGCGTTCCGGGAGATTCTCCGGCAGCGCCAGGGCATCGCCCAGGCGGAAATCTCCACGGCCGTGGAGATGAGCGCGGCGCAGAAAAAAGAGCTGGGCAAGACGCTCGAGAAACTCACGGGGAAAAAAGTAGAGGCCCGCTATGCGCTGGACCCGGCTTTGCTGGGTGGCGCGGTAGTGCGCATCGGATCCACGATTTACGACGGCTCGCTTCGCAACCAGCTGAACACGTTGCGTGCGCGCCTCGCTGCGGAATAGGAGCTAGGCCGGTATGGCGAAGATCAAAGCGGACGAGATTACAAAGATCCTGCGCGAGCAGATCGAAAACTACGAGCAGACCGTCGCGGTCGACGAAGTCGGCCAGGTCATCAGCGTGGGCGACGGCATCGCCCGCATTCACGGCCTGGAACGCGTCATGGCCGGCGAAATGCTCGCCTTCCCCCACGGCGTCACGGGCATCGCCCTGAACCTCGAGGAGAGCGAAGTCGGCGCGGTGCTGCTCGGCGAATACACCGAAATCAAGGAAGGGGACACGGTCAAGCGCACCAATTCGATCATGTCCGTTCCCGTCGGCGAAGCCCTGATCGGCCGCGTGGTCAATCCCCTCGGCGAGCCGCTGGACGGCAAGGGCCCCATCGCCGCCAAGCAGCGCAACCCTCTCGAACGCATCGCCCCGGGCGTCATTGACCGCCAGCCGGTGCGCGAGCCGCTGCAGACCGGCATCAAGGCCATTGACTCCATGATTCCCATCGGCCGCGGCCAGCGCGAGCTGATCATCGGCGACCGCCAGACGGGCAAGACCGCCGTCATTCTGGACACCATCATCAACCAGAAGGGCGGTGACATGATCTGCATCTATTGCGCGATCGGGCAGAAACGCTCGACGATTGCGCAAGTGGTGAAGATCCTCACCGACGCCGGCGCGATGGACTACACCATCGTGGTGGCTTCCTCCGCCGCCGAACCGGCCACGCTGCAGTACATCGCTCCCTACGCCGCCTGCGCCATGGGCGAATATTTCCGGGACAGCAAGCGCCACGCGGTCACTTTCTACGACGACCTTTCGAAACACGCCCAAGCCTACCGCGAAATTTCGCTGCTGCTGCGCCGTCCCCCGGGACGCGAAGCCTTCCCCGGCGACGTATTTTATCTGCACTCGCGCCTGCTGGAACGCGCCGCGAAGCTCAATGACAAGCTCGGCGGCGGATCGCTCACTTCGCTGCCGGTCATCGAAACGCAGGCCGGCGACGTGTCCGCCTACATTCCGACCAACGTCATCTCCATCACCGACGGCCAGATCTATCTGGAAGCCGATCTCTTCAACGGCGGCATCCGCCCGGCCATCAACGTGGGCATTTCCGTCAGCCGCGTCGGCGGCAACGCGCAGATCAAGGCCATGCGTCAGGTAGCCGGTTCGCTGCGCCTGGATATGGCGCAGTTCCGCGAACTCGCGGCCTTCGCCCAGTTCGGCGCGGACCAGCTGGACAAAGTGACTCAGGCGCAGTTGTCCCGCGGACAGCGCCTCACCGAAGTTCTCAAGCAGGATCAGCTTGTGCCGCTCTCCGTGGAACGGCAGGTGTTCATGCTGTTCGTGGGCACCAGCGGCCTGATGGACGGCGTGGCCCTTGGCGATTGCCGGCGCTTTGAAAGCGAACTGCTGCAGTTCGTGGAAACCAGCCAGCCCGGCATTTTCAAGACGATTGCCGACAAAAAGGCGCTGGACGACGCGCTGAAAGCCGAAATGAAGAAGGCCGTGGAAGCCTTCAAGGAGCGCTTCACCGCTTCCGCAAAGTAAGCGGAGCATCGGACCATGGCCACTCTTCTCGATTTTCGGCGCCGCATCCGCTCGGTGAAAAACACCCAGCAGATCACCCGCGCGATGAAGTTCGTCGCCGCGGCCCGCTTGCGCCGCGCCCAGGAGCGCGCGCTGGCCGCCCGCCCGTACGCGCAGCAAATCGCCCGCGTCCTGCGTTCGACCATGGCGCGGCTGGAAAATCCGCAGCATCCGCTGCTGGCCGCGCGCCCGGTGGAAAAAATTCTGGTGGTCGTTCTCACCGGCGAACGCGGCTTGTGCGGCGCCTTCAACTCCAATATCCTGCGCAAGGCCGTCGAACTCTTCCGCGCCAACGCCGGAAAGAAAATCATCGGCTTGCCGGTCGGAAAAAAAGGCCGCGACTTCCTCAAGAAGCAGGGTATGGAGTTTGCCGGGGAATACGTGAACGTGCTGGCCCGCGTGGAGTTCGGAACCGTCCGCGAAATCTCCAAAATCGTCACCGAGGCCTACGCCAGCGGCGAAGTGGATGCCGTCTACGCCGTCTTCAGCGAATTCAAGAGCGTCATCGCGCCGAATCTGGCCGTCGAAAAGCTCCTGCCCATCGAATCCATCGCCGGGGAAGAAAGCTCCTCCGCCGGCGCCGTGCAGGTCGATTACATCTACGAGCAGCCCGCCGAGGAACTCCTCGACCGGCTCCTCCCGCGCTACGTGGAAACGCAGGTGCTCCGCGCCATGCTGGAATCTTCCGCCGCCGAGCACGCCGCGCGCATGACCGCCATGGAATCGGCCACCAAGAACGCCGGCGAAGTGATCGAGGCCCTGACGCTGCACATGAACAAAGTGCGCCAGGCGGCCATCACCCGGGAAATTATTGAAATTGTCAGCGGGGCGTCATCCACCGCTTAGGAGACAGCATGGCAGAGCAATACGCAGCAACCGGAAAAGTCGTGCAGGTCATCGGACCTGTGCTGGACATCGAATTCCCGGCGGACAAGATGCCGGCGATCTACAACGCCATCCGCGTCCCCAGCGAGGGCTACAACATTCCCGAGCCTCTCGACGTCATTGTGGAAGTGCAGCAGCACCTCGGCGAACGCCGCGTCCGCACCGTGGCCATGGAGCCCACCGAGGGCATGGTGCGCGGCATGAAGGCCTACGACACCGGCAAGCCCATCACCATCCCCGTCGGCCGCCCCGCTCTCGGCCGCGTCATGAACGTTCTCGGCAAGCCCGTGGATCAACTCGGCCCCATCACCAGCGACACGCACTATTCCATTCACCGTCCGGCCCCCACATTGGAAGATCAGTCCACCACTCTCGAAATGTTCGAGACCGGCATTAAAGTCGTGGACCTGATGGAGCCCTACCTCAAGGGCGGCAAGATCGGCCTCTTCGGCGGCGCGGGCGTGGGCAAGACCGTGCTCATCATGGAATTGATTCACAACGTGGCCATGAAGCACGGCGGCGTTTCCGTTTTCGCGGGCGTGGGCGAACGCACCCGCGAAGGCAACGACCTGTGGCTGGAAATGAGCGAATCCGGCGTGGTGGTTCCCGGCAACTCCGAAAAGTCGCGCGCGGCTTTGATCTACGGCCAGATGACCGAGCCGCCCGGAGCGCGCCTGCGCGTCGGCCTTACCGGCCTGACCGTCGCCGAATATTTCCGCGACCAGGAGCATCTCGACGTGCTCCTCTTCATCGACAATATTTTCCGCTTCGTGCAGGCCGGCTCGGAAGTTTCCGCGCTGCTCGGCCGCATGCCTTCGGCGGTCGGTTACCAGCCCAACCTCAACACCGAAATCGGCGAACTGCAGGAGCGCATCACCTCCACCAAGCACGGCTCGATCACCTCGGTGCAAGCGATTTACGTGCCCGCCGACGACTACACCGACCCGGCGCCCGCGGCCACCTTCTCGCACTTGGACGCCACCACTAACCTGAGCCGCCAGATCGTCGAGCGCGGCATTTATCCCGCCGTCGATCCCCTGGCCAGCTATTCGCGCATTCTGGACCCGCGCATCGTCGGCGCCGAGCATTACTCCGTGGCCCGCGGCGTAAAATCCATCCTGCAGCGCTACAAGGACCTCCAGGACATCATCGCCATTCTTGGCGTGGAAGAACTTTCCGACGAGGACAAGCGCACCGTGGCCCGCGCCCGCAAAATCGAAAAGTTCCTCTCGCAGCCCATGTTCGTTGCCGCGCAGTTCACCGGCCTCGAAGGCAAGTACGTGAAGATCGAAGACACCGTGCGCAGCTTCAAGGAAATCATCGAAGGCAAATACGACGACGTGCCTGAACAGGCCTTCTACATGGTGGGCACGATCGAAGAGGCCCTCGCCAAGGCCGAAAAGATGAAGGCCAGCGCCTAAACGACCATGCTTCCCGAAGCTTTCCAACTCGTCGTGGTCACCCCGGAGCGCGAACTGCTCCGCGAAACCGTCGTGGAACTCCAGCTTCCCGGCGCCGGCGGCTGCCTGGGCATCCTGCCCGGCCACGCCCCGCTTATGACCGAACTGGGCATCGGCGAACTGGTGTACCGCGGCGCGGCCGCCAAGGAAGCGGTGCATCTCGCCGTCATCCGCGGCTTCGCCGAAGTTCTGGGCGACCGTCACCCGCGCCGAAGCCGCCAAGGCCCGCGCGGAAAAACGTCTCGCCGCCATGGCCCCCGAAATCGATTGGGACCGCGCCGCCGTCTCGCTGCAGCGCGCGCTCATCCGCCTGCAGGTGGCCAGGAAGCGCCCGGTCTCGGCCGTCAACCCCTAAAGCAGCCCAGCCCCGCGCCTTTTGCGGAATAACCCCCATAACCCGTACGGCATCCAATCTTCAGCAGGTGATCCTTTGGCTCCCATCACACTCTACTGCACCACCTGGTGCGCCGATTGCCGCTACGCCAAAACGTTCCTCAAGGAACGCGGCATCGCCTTTCAGGAAGTGAATATCGACAAGAATCCGGACGCGGAGAGTCTGGTGCTGAAGGCCAACAGCGGCAAACGCAAAGTGCCCACCATCGAATTCGACGGCCGCTTCTTCTCATGCAGCCCGTTCAACGCCGCGCAACTCGCCTGCGAACTGGGCATCCCGCTGAATTCCTAAAGCCGCGCGCGTCCCTTATTCCGTGGCGGCGCCCCGCGCAAAGACCCGGCGCAACTGCAATCCCGCGTCCAGCAGGACAATGTCCGCGTCGGCGCCGGGACGCAGCGCGCCCTTCCGGCCCTCCAGCCCCACGAGCTTCGCCGGATTCACCGTCAGCATCCGCAGCGCGTCGCCCAGCGGCACGCCCAACGCCACGATGTTGCGGAGCGCGCGGTCCAGCGTCAGCGTGCTCCCCGCCAGTTTTCCTTCCGCATTGCGGCAGACTCCGCCGCTCACCGTCACTTCAATCGTCCCCAGCGTGTAGTTCCCATCCGGCATTCCCGTCGCGGCGGTCCCGTCGCTCACCAGGATCACCCGCTCGACGCCTTTGGCCGCCAACAGCAGGCGCATCGCGCCTTCGTCCACGTGCACCCCATCGGCGATCAGCTCCGCGGTCACTTCCGGCGTGGACAGCACGGCGCCGATCACCCCGGAATCGCGGTGCGAAAACGGGCGCATGGCGTTGTACACGTGCGTGCCATGCTGCGCCCCGCGCGCGATGGCCGCCTGCGCCTGCTCATAGGTGGCGTCGGTGTGCCCCAGGGCCACGGTCATTCCCGCCTGGCGTGCCGCGGCAATGCACGGCCCCGCGCCCAGCAGCTCCGGGGCCATCGTGAGTATCCGGCCCATGCCTCCGGCCGCGGCTAGAAATTTTTCCAGCAGTTCCGCCGAAGGCAGCCGCAGCCATTCGGGAGGATGCACGCCGCGGCGCGCCGGGCTGAGGAAAGGCCCTTCAAAATGAATGCCCAGAATTTCCGCCCGCCCGCTCGTGCCGCGGCGCTCCTTCTGCCGGGCGATGTAGCGGGCAATTCCCTCCGCGCTCCGGCAGGTCTCCTCGGGACTGGCCGTCACCGTCGTGGCCACGAAGGAAGTGGTTCCGCGCCGCGCCACTGTTCCGGCCACGGCCTCGAGCGCTTCCGCCGCGCCCTCCATCACGTCGTGCCCGCCCGCTCCGTGAATATGCACGTCCACGAAGCCCGGCGCGGCGATCGCGTCCGCTTCGCGGATCTCCGCGGCCCCGGCAGGCAATTGCATCCCGGCGCGCGGGCCAACCGCTTCGATTACGCCGTCGCGGATCAGTACCCCCGCATCGGCAATTTCCTCCCGCGGCGTAAACGCCCGGCCTACATGCAGAAGAGTGGTCGTCATGGCAGAGAGCTATCCTAGCGGAAATCGCGGCGAGCGCATAAAAGAAAACGGGCGAAGCTTGCGCCCCGCCCGTCTCGGAATAAGTTTGGAAAAGCTTACGGCTTATCGGCCGGTTTATTCGCCGCCTTGCCGGTGGCCAATCCCGATCCTGCTTCGCGTGCCTTGATTTCCTTCGCAGCTGCAGGCGCTGCAGCCATGTCAATGCTGGTCAGCTTGATGGAGTCGCCCTCGACCGTGCCCTTCACGGTAACGTGGTGCCCGGCGTGCCCGGCCACCTTGTCCTGCGCGTCAATGGCGTACACTTTCTGGTCGCCGTCGTTTACGAAGACATATTTGGCTCCGCCCTTCACGCACTTGACCGTGCATTCGGCGGCGCCTTCGTTGGCGCCCTTGGCTCCGCACTTGCTATCCGAGATGTACCCGGTCATCGCCGTCTCCGCCGCCAGCATCGAACCCGCGGCGAGAAGCACCATCGCAGCCCCTGTCAAGAATCGGATTTTCATTGAAGTCTCCTCGTTTACTTTTTGACTGCACTTGCCCGGAAGGGTCCCCGAAACGATGACAGACCGGGCGTCACTTGCCAATATGCATTTTGCTTTTTTTGTTCAGGCCGCCACCAATTCAGGTGATTTTTGAGAAATGGCGAGGGAGAAATCTCGAAGTCTCCCTCGCCGTGGATGCGCCAATTTGTAAAAACAGTTTCTGCTGCTTTACTTCCCGGACGTTACCGCTGTTCCGGAACTCGGGGCCATGGCCTTGGGCATGCTCAGATAGCCCGAAGCCTGGGTCTGCGTCAGCTTGTTGATCACCAGCTCCAGGGTGACCTTGCTGTCGCGGGTGTAGAAGAAAATCGGCTCGTTCACCGAACGGTTCTTCTTCTCAAAGCTGGTGTCATCGGCGAGCACCGTGATGGTGAACTGGTTCTTGCGCGGATTGCTGCTCTTCAGCTCAATCTGCACCGCGCCCACCTTCTGCGCCCCGCCCTTGCGCGATATGGTGAACTCGATATATTCCCGCTGGCCCATCCGGCGCAGCACTTCCACTTCGTCGTGATTGCGCGCGATGAGCGTGCCCAGTTCGCTCTTGGCCATTTCCAGGCTCTTCTTGGCCTCTTCAATTTCGCTCTTCACTCCGCTGACGTCGCCGTTCAGCCGGGTGATCTCTTCCGTCCCGGCCTTCTTGGCCAACTCGCTGTTCACCGACGATTGCAGACCGGTCAGCTTCTGGTCGTAATCCGAGGAAATGGACTTGGTCTGCCGGCGCGAGGAAACCAGTTCGGACTGCGTAACGTTCAGCTTGTCCGTTACCACCTTCAGGTCGTTGCGCAGGCTGCGGTTCTCGTCCTCCGCTTTGGCCACCCGCTGCACGACAGCGTCATTGCTCTGCTTTACGGCCGCCTGCGCCGCCTTGCTCTCCTGCTCGACCGTCTTGGCTTGCTGAGTGGCGTTCCACGCCGTCCCCAGCGCGATCAGGGACACTCCACCGAGCACCGCCACGGCTAGCCCCACCCAGCGGGGAGTCCCGGCAGAACCGCTCACTTTTCCTTCTTTTTCGTCAAACATGGTTGAATTCCTTTCGATTTAGTCCCTGCTGTCTTGGGAGAAGTGCATCTGTGCCACCAAACTGCGGACTCGCCAGTCGGCGTAGACTAACATCCTTATTATCAGTGCAATAGATAGAATTATGGGGGCGCAAGTCCATCTATTCCTCTTCCTTCCAGACGTATAAAATTTACGCGACCTGGATAGTCTTGCTCGATGCCGGCCAAGTCAGAATCAGGCCGGGCAGAGCATTTTCATAGAAACAATAACGTTTTTATTTACAGTGAGTTATGGAAACTATTCAGGCTGCGGTGGTGGGCGCTTTTAATCCGATGGGGTGCGAATATCCGAAATGCCTCTCCAGCGTGGATACGGCGGCGTCCAGCACGACATAGCAGTCGGGGCAGCTCCGGAGATGCTGTTCCACCTCTGCTTCCACGTCCGGAGACAGTTTTGCCTCCAGATACCAGCAAATCAGATGAATTGTGTCCTTACAAGTCATTCCTTACATCGCCCCCAAAACGAGACCTGGCGGCCTCGAGGGAAACTATGTGCACTTCAAGCTCCATAAAAGAAGCGGATTCATTGGATTTTCAATACATTGAAAATGAAACACTTGTTACGTTTTCCGTGGGCTTTCGCCAGACCACAGCCGCTCATGCACCGAAAATTTTTACATGAAGAAAGAAACTTTTAGCCGCTCATTCCTAGCACGGACCAACCGTACTGGCCTAAGCGAATCTCTTTGTGAAGTCTTCAGGAACCCGGAAGAATATTCATCTGCTTCAGCGTGGCGATGCGGTCGGCCATGGGAGGATGCGTGCTGAAAAGCGATGAAAAAACCCCGCCACCAAACATGGGCTTGGCGATGCACAGCGCGGAAACCGAAGGACTGATCTCCGAAGTGGGGATGCGCTTATTATAGGCGTCCAGCTTCTGCAGCGCGCTGATCAGTCCGAAAGGATGTCCGACCATGCGCGCGCCGGTGGCGTCCGCGGAATATTCCCGCTGCCGGGAAAGGCCCAGTTGCAGCAGCATGGCGGCAAAGGGTGCCAGGAAAAGCATCAACAGGCCCACCATGCCTCCGCCGCCCTCGCGGTCGTCATCGCGGCCGCCAAATCCGAAGAAATAGGCGAAGCGCCCCATTTCCGCCAGCACGGTGATGGCGGCGGCCACGCAGGCGGCGATCGAACTGATCAAAATATCGTAGTTGCGCACATGGGAGAGTTCGTGTGCGATCACGCCCTCGAGTTCCTCGTCGTTCATCAATTGCATTAAACCTTCGGTCACCGCCACCGAGGCGTGCTGGGGATTGCGTCCCGTGGCGAAGGCGTTGGGCGCGGCCTCGGGAATCACGTAGAGCTTGGGCACGGGCAGATTGGCCTTGCCGGCCAGGCGCTCCATCACTTGATACAGGCGGGGCAGTTGCTCACGCGTCACCGGCCGCGCGCCGCTGCTGGCCAGGGCGATCTTGTCCGAATAGAAATAGGCGCCGCCGTTCATCACCACGGCAATCCCCAGTGCGATATACATCCCGTAGTGCCCGCCGAAGGATTTGCCCAGCAGCAAAAGCAGGAGCGTCAGCGCGGTCAGCAGAAATGTGGTGCGGAAAATTCTCATGTGCTCTTCCTCGTATTCAATCGGCTCTAAAAGTATGGCAAGCGCCAGGCCGGGTGTCCAGCAAACGCGGCCCTCTCTTGATTAGACGCTGGCCGTGGCCGCCGGTTGCTTTTCGGCCACTCGCTCGAAGCGCATAACATCCTTCGCCGGATCGCGCTCCACCCGCACGCGCTCCCCCGGAAGCACCTTGCCTTCCAGAATCTGCAGCGCCAGCGGGTCCTGCACCAGCCGCTGGATCGTCCGCCGCAGCGGGCGCGCGCCCCAGGCTGGATCATAGCCTTCCTGCAGGAGCAGCTCGCGCGCCGCCGGAGTCAGTTCGAGAGTAATCTGCCGCTCGGCCAGAAGTTTTTCAACGCTGGCGAAGAGCATATCCACGATGTGCCCCAGTTGTTCCTTGCCCAGCGGATTGAAAATCACAATCTCGTCAATGCGGTTCAGGAATTCCGGGCGGAAGGCCGCGCGCAGCGCCTCCATGGCTTCCTTGCGCGCCTGCTCCGGACGCTCCGCGGCATGTTCGAAAATGGACGCCGAAGCCACGTTGCTGGTCATCACCAGGACGGTGTTACGGAAATCCACCGTGCGCCCCTTGCCGTCGGTCAGCCGCCCGTCCTCGAGAATCTGCAAGAGCACGTTGAACACATCCGGATGGGCCTTCTCGATCTCATCGAAGAGCACCACCGAATACGGGTGCCGGCGCACCTGCTCGGTGAGCTGCCCGCCCTCTTCGTAGCCCACGTAGCCCGGAGGCGCGCCGATCAGCCGCGAAACCGTGTGCTTTTCCATGTACTCGGACATGTCCATGCGCACCATGAGCTTCTCGTCGTCGAAGAGAAACTCCGCCAGCGCCCGCGCCAGTTCCGTTTTGCCCACGCCGGTGGGTCCCAGAAAAATAAAGCTGCCGATCGGGCGCCGCGGGTCGGAAAGCCCCGCGCGGCTGCGCCGCACAGCGTTAGAGACCCGCGCCAGCGCGTCCTCCTGCCCCACCACGCGCAGGCGCAGGCGCTCTTCCATGGCCACCAGCTTCTGCGCTTCTCCCTCCAGCAGCCGCCCCACGGGAATTCCCGTCCACTTGCTCACCAGGCGCGCGATGTCCTCCTCGTCCACTTCCTCCTTCAGCATGGGAGCTTCCTTCTGCAGCGAGGCAAACTGTTCCTGGGCTTTCTGAATCTCCTTTTCCGCGGCGGCAATCTTCCCGTAGCGGATCTCCGCCACGCGGGCCAGCTCTCCGGCGCGCTCCAGTCTCTGCTCCTCCGTTTTCAACTGCTCGATCTGCTCCTTCAGTTTGCGGATGCGCCCAATGGCCTCCTTCTCCGTCTGCCAGCGGGCCTTCAGCGCGCTGGACTCCTCGCGCAGCCGCCCCAATTCCTGTTCAATCTGCTTGCGACGCTCGATCGAATGCGCGTCGGTCTCCTTCAGCAAGGCCTGGCGCTCGATCTCCAGCTGCATGATTCTCCGTTCAATTTCGTCAATCTCCACGGGCAGGGAATCGATCTGCATGCGCAGGCTGGCGGCGGCCTCGTCGATCAGGTCAATGGCCTTGTCCGGCAAAAAGCGGTCGGAGATGTAACGGTTGGAAAGCGTGGCCGCGGCCAGGATGGCGGCGTCCTTGATGCGCACGCCATGATGCACCTCGTAGCGCTCCTTGAGCCCGCGCAGGATGGCGATGGTGTCCTCGACGGCGGGTTCGGGAACCAGCACCGGCTGAAAACGCCGCTCGAGCGCGGGATCCTTCTCGATGTATTTCTTGTACTCGTTCAGCGTGGTCGCGCCGATAGCCCGCAACTCGCCGCGCGCCAGCGCCGGCTTGAGCATGTTGGAGGCGTCCATCGCGCCCTCCGCCGCTCCCGCGCCCACCAGCGTGTGCAGTTCGTCAATGAACAGGATCACCTGCCCCTGCGCTTCGGTAATTTCCTTGAGCACCGCTTTCAGGCGGTCCTCGAATTCACCGCGGAATTTCGCGCCGGCCACCAGCGCCGCGAGATCCAGCGCCACCAGCTTCTTGGTCTTGAGCACGTCGGGAACGTCACCGGCCACGATGCGCTGCGCCAGTCCCTCGACGATGGCCGTCTTGCCCACGCCCGGCTCGCCAATCAGCACCGGATTGTTTTTAGTGCGCCGCGCCAGGATCTGCATCACCCGGCGAATCTCCTCGTCGCGCCCGATCACCGGATCGAGTTTGGAACGCCGCGCCAGTTCGGTCAGGTCGCGCGCGTACTGCTCCAACGCCCGGTAGGTCCCTTCCGGCGTCTGCGAAGTCACCCGCTGGCTTCCGCGCACGCTTGCCAGCGCCTGCAGGATGGCTTCATGCGAAGCGCCGTGGCGCTTCAAAAGCTGCCCGGCGGGATCGCGGTCGGCCCCGGCCAGCGCCAGGAAAAGATGCTCGGTGGAGACGTACTCGTCCTTGAATTTCTGCGCTTCGTCGAAGGCGCGCTCCAGCACCTTGTTGAGCGCCTGGCCCATGTGCTGCTGCGTGAAGCCCGATACTTTCGGCAAGCGGCCCAGTTCGCGGCCGATCTCCCCGCTGAGCGTTTCCGGGCGCACACCCAGGCGCGCCAGCAGCGCCGGCACCACGCCGTCGGTTTGCGCGACGAGCGCCGCCAGCAAATGCAGCGGCTCGATCTGCTGCTGCGCCTCGCGCGCCGCGACTTCCTGGGCCTGCTGCACGGCCTCCTGGGCCTTCACGGTGAGTTTTTCAAAGCGCAACATTTTTCTTTTCCTCGCTTCCCGTTGCCTGCGTCCATCGCCTCCACGCACAAAGGGGCCGGCGGCAGCCAGCCCCTTCGTCTCAGGCGCTCATCGGTCCCCGTCTTACCTTCCGCCCGCTGCGGCGGCGGCCGCCGTGCCGACGTTCACCTTGATCTGCTTCGGCTTGGCTTCCTCGCGCTTGGGAATGCTCAAGGTCAGCACCCCGTTCTGGTAATCGGCCTTGATGGCATCGGCGTTGACCGTACTGGCCAGCGAGAAGCTGCGGCTGAACGCCCCGTAGGCCCGCTCCACCCGCAGATAGTTTTCCTCGTCCACCTTCTTCTCGAACTTGCGCTCGCCGCGAATGGTCAGCACGTTGTTCTCGACGCGGATATCCAAGTCCTTCGGGTCCACCGCTGGCAGGTCGGCTTTGACCACCAGTTCGTGCTCGGTTTCATAAATGTCCACCGGCGGAGCCCACGAACTCAGGGCGGATTCATCGCTCGAGCGCGTGCCCATCTCCGAAAAAAGCCGGTTGATTTGGTCTTGCAAGGTTGGGAGACCGCGGAAGGGCTCCCAGGTAGCTATGGTTCTCATGGTAAGTGACCTCCTAAAGTGACTGCCTGAAGATAATAAAATCTGCGTGTCTTATTGTCAAGTCCAAAAATACGCCTCTCTTTTATGTAGTTATTTTCTTTATTTACAAACACTTACTGATGTATTTCGGCTCTCCATTCCCTGGCCTCTCTCCTTCTTTCTCTGCCAGATTTACCCCGGCCCCCTCTTTCCACCAGCTTTTCCATTTCCTGCTAAACTGTATTTTCATGCGCCTCGATGAACTTGATTACACGCTTCCCCACGAGCAAATCGCTCAGTTTCCCCTCGCCGATCGCGCGGCGTCCCGCCTTCTTCTCCTCGATCGCTCCTCCGGCCGCTGGGAAGACCGGCAATTCTCCGAGTTTCCAGACCTGCTGCGCGGCAATGAACTGCTCATCGTCAACAACGCCCGGGTCATCCCCGCCAGGCTCTTTGGCCGGCGCGTGGGCGTTCATTCGGACCCTCCCAGCAAAGCCACTCGTCGCGAACATCTCCGCACGCGCATCGAGGTTTTTCTTATCCGCCAGCTTCACGACGACGTCTGGGAAGCCCTGGTGCGTCCGGGGAGCAAGATGAAGACCGGCGAGCGCGTTCTCTTTGGCGATGGGGAACTGGAAGCCGAAGTTCTCTCCCGCGGGGAATACGGCCAGCGCACGCTGCAATTCCGCGCACTGGACAACGGCTCCGTCGCCGCGCATCTCGATCGCCTGGGGCACATCCCTCTGCCGCCCTATATCGCCCGCCCGGATGAAGCCGCCGACCGTGAGCGCTACCAGACGATTTTTGCCAGTCGCCCGGGAGCGGTGGCGGCACCCACCGCCGGGCTGCACTTCACGCCGGAAATCCTCGAGCGCATCCGCGCCCGGGGCATCGAGCTTTGCGAACTGACCCTGCACGTCGGCCTGGGAACCTTTCAGCCTATCCATTCGGAAACCCTGGAAGCCCACCGCATGCACGCGGAGCGCTACGACATTCCGGAAGCGACTGCCGAGCGGATTCGCGCCGCGCGCGCTGCCGGCCGCCCGGTCGTGGCCATCGGCACCACGGCCGTGCGCGCTCTCGAGGCCGCGGCGCTACGCGCCGCGCAAGGCGAAGGCGGGCCGCTGCTGGCCTCCGGGCCGGGCGAAGCAAGCCTGTTCATCTCTCCGGGATTTTCCTTTCGCGTGGTGGACGCCCTGCTGACCAATTTCCATCTGCCGCGCTCCACGCTGCTGGCGCTGGTTTCCGCCCTGGGCGGGCGCGAGCGCGTCCTGGCGGCCTACCGGCACGCCGTGGAATCCGGCTACCGCTTCTACAGCTACGGCGACTGCATGTTCCTTCGCTAAAGTCAGGATCAGAAACGCACGGGCCGCAAGCGCACTCTGGCAAGAGAGTTTCGCGGCGCGGCCCGTGCTCCGAGGTTTCCAGGGAATATGAAACGCCTGCTCAATCCTATTCGCTGAGCAGCAGAACGCGCTTCTCTCCCTCGAAACGCACTTCCGTAATCCGCCCGTTGGCGTCCAGGAGGACGGAACTATAGGGCGACTTGGTGGCGCGTTCTTCCCAGCGGCCTTGCACTTCGGCGGCCGTTTTTCCGTTCTTCTCCACGGTTACCGCGGTGCCGTCAATCTTCAGACGGTACTCTCCGGCCTGCAGTTGGCGTTGCCCCAGGTGGGCGGTTTTGTAGATTTTCATGGTCTTCATGACCGGTTTGGCAAAAGCGGGAGCCGCCAGTGCGAAAATTCCCAACAGTGCCATGGTGCGGATCAACGAGATCTTTTTCATGTGTCAACTCTCCTCTTGAATCTGATTTCGCAGCGGATCGAGCATGCGCATCAGGCGCAGAGTTGACACGTGGTTTGGCCGCAGGTAGTCTGCAGGAGACGGCGCGAACCTCTCCCTGTCCACGACCCGGCGGGGATTGCGTGTCACCGCCCCGCGGCTGCAACCGCGGGGTTTTTTCTGCCCGGTGCGAATGGCCCGGGAACTTGGCTGCACCCATATAGACGCGGCACTCCGTTTGAATGTTCATCTTCAGGAAGACAATTCGTCCCTGCAATCTGTCGTTTCGTCCCCCGCCAGGCCGGGCGCGCGGGCAGCAGGCCGCGAGAACTGCGCAGCTTACTTTTCGCACTTCGTGCATTCGTTGCACAGTTCCACTATAATCGGCCCGTTTGCACGGGTACTTTCGAATGCGCATTCTTGTACTCAGCGATCTCCACGCCAATCACACCGCTCTCGTCGCGGCTCTCGCTGCCGCGAAAGATCGCTGGGACCGCGCCGTCTGTCTCGGAGACATTGTCGGTTACGGACCCGACCCCAACGAAGCAGTCAGCGCCATCCGCAAATTGGGCGCCAGCACCATCCGCGGCAACCACGACAAGGCCGTCTGCGGCCTGGTGGCCACCGAGGACTTCAACCCCGCCGCGCGCGCCGCCGTGGATTGGACCCGCGCGCAGCTCAGCCCCGATAATCTTGCTTTTCTCCGCGATCTTCCCCAGGGCCCGCTGGAAACCGACGGGCTGGTTCTCGTGCACGGCGCCGTCTTCGACGAGGATGAATACATTTTCACTCCGGCGCAGGCTCTCGAAAGCCTGCTGGATTCCGCCAGCGCCTTCACGTTCTTCGGCCACACCCACCATCAGGGCGGCTTTTCCTATCAGGAGTCGCGCATGGAAGTGCTCACGATCAACTTGCCCGAAGGCGAATCCTCCACCGCCCTGCGCCTGGATCCCCAGCGCCGCTATCTGCTGAATCCCGGCTCGATCGGCCAGCCCCGCGATTCCGACCCGCGCGCGGCCTTTGCCATCGCCGATCTGCAGGCCGCCACCGTGGAATTCTGGCGCGTTCCCTACGACATCGCCGGAGTGCAGGAGCGCATGCGCGCTGCCGGCCTTCCTCCGGCTCTGGCCAACCGGTTGACTTACGGCCGCTGAGACCCGGGGAGATTTATGCGTGGTTCCTTGCAGCCGGAAAATGCGGAGCGCAGAGGTTTTCGGACGCCTCTGGTGGCCGCCGTAGCTTTCGCGGCCCTCCTCCTGGTTTTCTTCTTCCTTTTTTCCTCCGGCCCGGGCCGCTCCGGCGCTCCGCTGGCGCTTCCCTTCGGTCCCGCCGAGCAAGCCTACGCCCCCGCCATCTCCCTGAAAAATCTTTCCCTGAGCCGCGCGGAAAACCTCGTCCACCAGGAAGTCACGATCCTGTCCGGCGAGGTTACCAATTCCGGATCGCGCGGCCTCGCCCAGTTGGAAGTCACCATCGAATTTCGCGACTCCCTCAATCAAGTCGTGCTGCGCGAGACCCGCACGTTGCTCTCTCCCATGGCCGGGCCGCTGACTCCGGGGCAGCGCCGCGCTTTCGAACTCTCCTTCGAGCGCCTCCCCCGGGACTGGAACATGAGCGCCCCCGTGCTCCGCGTGAGCGGCCTGCAATTTTCTTGAGAAGCGCCCCGCGCGGCACATTCATTCGTCATAAAAATGGTCTCCTTGGCACGGTATTCTTTGTATACTGCGCCCGTGGGGTTGACCGCCGATCTCGAAAACTCCCTGCGCGCCTTTACCGCCGCTGGTCCCGCGGAAGTTCGCGAAGCGGGCGCCCGCGTGGGACTGCTCCCCGGCCTTTCCCTGCTGATCGCCCCCTGCTGCATCTCTGGTCGGACGGCGGCAACCTGACGCGGCGCGTTCTGGCCATCGAGGAAAGCAACGAAGCCCGCCTGATTTTCACGGTGGCGCGTTTTGGCCGCGCCCAGCCCGGACGGCTGGAATTTCTTCGCTTGGATTTCGAGCCCGCCCCGCGCTCCATCCGCCGCGAAAATTATTCCACCTGGCTGGCGGGCCTGCTGGCCCAGAAGTTCCCCGACGAAAAGCTGGAGTCGCTCAGCACCGCCGCCGACCTCGAACATTCCCTCTCCGGAAACTACGCCCGCGGAGTTCTCCGCCACGGGCCCCTGCGCTGGGCCCTTCTGGCCGTTCCCGACGGCGAGTCTTCCTCCAGCGCGGAAAACTCCCTGGCCTTCGCGCTGCTGTGGCTTGAGCGCGTTCGCCAGACCCTGCGCGGCGGCGCCGTGGCCGGCCTGCGCCTGATCCTGCCGCGTAACTCATCCGCCGCCATCGCTCACCGCCTGGCCGCGCTGGACTCCCGTCTGCCCGTGGAACTCTATGAACAGGACGTGGCGCGCGAGACGCTCGACCGCGTGGACCCGCGCCGCGCCGCCAACGAGCGCACCTGGCTGGTGCCCGCGCGCGATGCGGAATCTCTCCTGGCCCAGGCCCGCCCCGCGCTCGAGCCTATACTCGCTCTTTCTCCCGCCGCTCCCAGCCTGCATCCTCTCGTGGAAACTCGCGAAGTCTGGCTGCGCTTTCGCGGGCTTTCCTTCGCCCGCTGGAAGGAGGGTCGGATCTTTTTCGGCCTCGACGGAGCGCGTCAGGAACTCATCCCCGCCACGCAGCCCGCTCTCGAAAGACTCCTCAAGCGCCTCGATCTCCATCGCAGCCCCCTGGCCGGCAGCACGCGCCATGCCCTCTACCGCGCGCAGCCCGAGCGCTGGCTTGAATCCCTCGTGCAGGCCGACCCCGCCGCCGTGGACGCCTCTCTGCATCCCGATTATCTCTACGCGCAGGTCTTCGCCGGCTCGCCCTCCAGCCGCGGCATCATTGACCTGCTGGGCGTCACCCGCTCCGGACGCCTGGCCATTCTCGAACTCAAGGCTAGCGAGCATCTTCAGCTTCCCTTGCAGGCCGCCGACTACTGGCTGCGCGTCCGCGAGCATCAGTTGCGCGAGGAGCTCCCCAGCTACGGCTACTTTTGAGGGATCGCCTTGCAGCCCGCTCCGCCACTGGTCTTCCTGGTGGCCCCGGCCATCCGCTTCCATCCCTCCACCGACACCCTGCTGCGTTTTCTCTCTCCGGAAATCGAAGTGCGCCGCGTGGGGCTGGCCGAAAGCTGGCGCCGCGGCCTGCGCGTGGCTCTGCGCCAGTAACTAGTCCCTGCGCATTTCTGAAAGAAGGGGGATAAAAGAAGAGAAGCAGCTACGGCGAACCGTAGCTGCTTCCCGGGGTGTGTTCCTCGAGATGAGGAGTTATTTAATTAGACGCAAGTTCCGGCAAAAGGTTGCATGGGGAGCGCCGGCCGCCGGGAAGGAAGGGAAGCCGGAATCAGTAGAACAGATACTTCAGCCAGCGCTCATCGCGGTGCCCGATCAGGGACATCAGCTGCCGCGAGGTGTGCAGGGTAAACGGCCGCGGCCGCCGCGCCAGCTTCAGCCCGGCTTCCTCCGGGGTGCGGTCGCCCTTGCGGTTGTTGCAGCGGTAGCAGCAGGCCACCAGATTTTCCCAGGAGGAGCGCCCGCCCCGCGAGCGCGGCATCACGTGGTCCAGGGTCAGCTCCGAACTGGGGAAAATGGCCCCGCAGAACTGGCAGGTGTTGCGGTCCCGCAGAAGAATATTTTTTCGCGATAGCGCCCGGCTCTGCTGCGGAATATGCCGGTAGGCCAGCAGGCGGATCACCGAGGGCACCCGGTGGTTGCGCACCGAGGAATGCACTTCGCTCGCGTGCAGCTCTTCGGCCTGCGCCACGCCCTTCAGCAGCAGCACCAGCGCGCGGCGCACCGCGGTTACGTTGATGGGTTCAAAAGTGGCGTTGAGAACGAGGACGGGTTCCTGCATCAGCGACGCGCGGCGCAGCCCCCCGGATTTCGGGCTTTTACCGGCTTCCGCGCCCCCAGCGGCGGGCACGACCGCCCCCGCCGGGGACTTGCGCCCCGGGAATTCGGCCCGGATTGGTCGCTTCACGCTCATCGAGCGGGTACCTCTGCTTACCGGGCAACCTCCGCGATTCGCGGCGGTTGCGTATGGCTTGTGGCTCGCGCCACCGTCAAGCAAACCACCGACTTCGCTCCGGCATCGAGCAACGCCTTCGCACAGGCGTCTAAGGTCGCCCCGGTGGTCATAACATCATCTACCAGTAAGACGCGCCGATTGTCAACTTGGCTGCCCGGCCGTGCGGCAAAAGCGCCACGCACCGAACTCCATCTTTCCTCCAAAGTTAGATGCAGTTTGTCCGGCCGCGGTCGCGTCCGCACAAGAAGTACGGACCGGCAAGGCAGCCGCAAGTGGCGCGCCAGCGGGCCGGCGATCAACTCCGCCTGGTTGTAGCCGCGCTGGCGCTGGCGTTCGCGGTGCAGCGGCACAGGAACCACCACGTCCGCCGCCAGGAATTCCCCGTTGCGCCCGGCCACTTCCGCCAGGCGCGCCGCAAACCATTTCCCCAGCGGCGCCAGTTGCTGGTATTTCAGCAGGATCACCGCCCGCACCAGCGCCCCGTCATAGACGGCGTAGCTGCGCGCGCGTTCAAAATTGAAAAAATCCTCCCGGCAGGCGCTGCACAGCAGGCTCTCTCCCTCGGCGGCGGCCAGGGCTTCCAGCGGCAGTCCGCACACTTCGCAGACCTTCGCGGGCAGCGGCAGAAACGATTCCAGGCAGGCGTCGCAGAGGGGCAGCAGCGCCGCGCGCGCCAGCAGTTCGCCGCACAGCCGGCACGGGGCAGGGAAGAGGACGGCGGCGAAGCCGTCGCACAGCTCCGCCAGCCAGCCCGGGAGTTTGCCTCGCCTCGGATGGTTCATACCCACGCCGGTAAAAGACTACCCCGGCGGCGGGGATATGCAAATGTAAAATTGACAGCTGGATAAAATCAGGGCCGCGGAAACTGCACGCAGCAGTCCTTAGAACAGGCCCTGTTCCTTCTTTTCCTGGCAGGAGATGCAGTGTTTGGCCCACGGCACCGCATCCAGCCGTTTCGGCAGCATTTCATCCTGGCAGTTGGCGCAAGCCCCGTATTCGTTCTTGTTGATCCGCCGCAGCGCCTCTTCAATCATTCCCAGCAGCGTACGGTCCGTGTTGGTCATTCCGAAGAGAAACTCCTTGGTGTAGGAGTTGGCGGCCTTGTCCGCCAGGTCCACGGTGGGATCTTCATCCGCCGCGCGCCCTTCTTCCGCCGTTCGCGCTATGGTCTTCAATAATTCTTCGCGCCGGGTGAGCAGCTTCTTCTTGTAAACTTCCAGTCGTTTCTTGTCCATGCGAAAACTCCCCCGGACCGGCTCTGCATCTCCGGTACAAACGCCTGATTCTAGGAGTGCTTCTTGCTGCTGTCAAGTTGCGCAGCTCCCAAAGTTAAAATCGACTTACCTATGCTCCAGCGTCTTCGCGCTCTGGCAGGCCACAGCGTTGGATGCGGATCGCGGGCCGCACGTCGCATGCGGCGCGCGCCGTGCTCCTGGCTTCTTCGTGATGTTCGGTCCCGCACCTTCCTCCAGCCATCGCCGGCGGAAGTCCTGTCTCCGTAGTACCCTTGTACTATTGCCACCTTCCCGTTCCCGCTGCAATATGGGAGCGTGCAATAGACTCAGGCCGATTCGCCAGGCGAAAGCCAGGCGAAGCAGGCTGGGAGGGTAGCAGCCGAATACGGAAATTCTTTCTTCCATCGCTTGACCAGTAAAATCTGGGTGAATAGAGTAACCCCTGAAGCACCTATCCTTTGGGGGTACTATGTTTAAACTCAGTTTGGTTGTTCTGGCTGTAATGCTGGTTCTGGTGGGAGCAATGGGTTTGCGGACAGCCGTCACAGCCCCTGCAAATGGGTCCGTCGTGATGGCTAACGGCACAGCACCGCCACCCGCTCCGTGGAATGGCACGGCACCGCCGCCTGCTCCATGGAATGGTACGGCACCGCCACCTGCTCCGTGGCAGTAAAGAAGCAGCTGCTCGACTTTTAGATCAGGCAGCGACGGGGCATTTGTGGGATTTGCGCTAATTGAGGACACGAATGCCCGGTCCTACCTGGATGTTGATGTGGATCCTAGGAACCCTCCTAGAGGTATTCGTGGTGGTGGGTATCTACCGTAGCGGCATGGTACGCCGCTATTTTTTCCTAAGCTTCTATACACTTTTGTCTGTAGCAGTCAGCATTGGGCGCTTCCGGGTTCTTTTTCATTACGGCGGCGTGACTTCCGCGGAATATCGCTATTTTTACTTCTACTCCGATGCTCTTCTGACCATAGCCCTCTATTTTGCCGTGATCAGCCTGTTTTTTCAGGTCTTTGAGCAGATGAGAATGGAGCGCTACCTGCGTTTTGCCGCGGTCCTGCTCCTGGCCGGAACGGCCTGGTTCAGCTACGCTATCGTCAGCCAATCCTCGGGGCGTATCCTGACCCACTTTGCTTTTGAGCTTTCGCAGAACCTGTATTTCGTGGGCTTGGCTCTCACCTATGTTCTCTGGGGTGCGATTGTGAAGCTGCGCGAGACGCGCACCCAACTCATTCAAGTTGTGCTTTCCCTGGGTATTTATTTCAGCGCCTATGCGGCCACATACGCTCTTTCCAATCTTGCTCCGGGGATTTATCCCTATACGCGCTTTTTGTTTCCGCTCATCGGCGGCATTTTGCCTGTGACTTGGGCTTACGCCTTCTGGCGCCTCCCGGTAAATGCCCGTATTGTCCCGGCCCGTCTGCTGGAGGCCGCCCAATGATGGTCGCCTTGATGGCCGTGGTCATCCTGGCCGCCTCTCTGGCGGCCCTGCTACAGTTTTTTGGCATCTATTGCCGCTCCCTGATTGCCGCCTCCGTGGCCCAGCCCTTGTCCCCGGAAATCCAGGAAGTAACCGGGATCACTTCCGGGGCCGCCGGTCCGGAGGATTTCCCCCGCGTCGTGCAGCTCTTGCGGCTTTGCCCGGATTTTGCCAATGACCGCCAGCAGGTCAGCGCCATCCGCGGCTATTTCTGGCTGGTCAAAGCCGTGCGCTGGACGCTGGCTTCCCTGCTTCCCGAGGTGCGCTCCTGGGCTGAAATGCAACTGGCGCAGTGCGCCTATTTCGCGGCCGTGGCTCTCGAACACCGCGTCAGCAGCAGCCGCACCGCGCTCGCCGCGCAAATGCACGATTCCCGGTAATTCTTCCGCGCCGCATTTTTTTCGCTTCTCCCGGACCCTCACTGATACGGCACATCCGCTTATCCCCGCGCTTCCTCTTTTCGCTTCCGTGTTATGCTTTCTCCGTTACACTCCCACCGGAGTGGAAGCGTCCGCAGCGCAAAAGCACCGGTGAATACAATCTGCTCTCAGTGTGGCTCCGTGCTCCCGGATCATTCCGGCCACTGCCGCTATTGCGACACATCTTCCGACGAGACGATCTCCCGCGGCCAGTCCGCGGACGCAGCTTCCGCTTCGGCCTCGCTGCGCCGCGTCCCGCTGGATCCTTCCGTGGACCCGGCCTGGCGCAACGAACTGGCCAGCCGGCTGGCGGCCTATCGCACGCGCCGCCGCAGGCCTGCGGCCAATGACGCGCAATCCGATCTCCCTTTTGAGGCCATCGCCCCCGCCGCCGTGGCCCTTGCCGAGCCTCCGCTCCTGGACCTTCCGCCTTCCTCCGGCGCGGCCCCGCAGAGCGAAGAGTTCGCATTCACCATCGCCATCGGCCGTTCGGCAAAGCCCGCTCTGGATTCTTCCGATTTGCCTGGCGAATTCGACGCTTCGCACATGGAGATTGACGTTTCCCAGCCCTCTTCCTTGCCGGGCTTCGAGGCCCCGGAAGCGCAAGCCAGTTCCCCGAGGGCCGCCATCGAATCCCAGCTCTATCCCGTCGCTTCGCTGGCCGACCGGGTCATGGCCGGGTTTTTCGATGGCGCTTGCCTGCTCCTGGCCTATGGCGGCTTCTTTTTGTTTTTCACCACCTTCGGCGGAGAATTCACCTCCAGCAAACTCACCGCCGCCGTGGGCCTGGCCACTTTCGCCATTTTCTATTTCCAGTACTTCGCTCTGTTCACCGTCCTCGCCGGCGCCACGCCCGGCATGATGCTCCGCGGCCTGCGCATCACCTCTTTTCCCGGCGAACCGCCCGCGCTTCGCCAGCTCCTTCTGCGCAGCCTCGGCTATCTATTTTCGGCGGCCAGCTTCCTGCTCGGTTTTCTCTGGGCCTATTGGGATGAGGACAGCCTGACCTGGCATGACCGCCTCTCCCATACCTATCTCACCTCCGCCGAATCCCTGCTGAATGACGATGTCCAAGACGCCCTGGAAGGCCGTTAGCCCGCGGGCGCAAATCGGTTTACACTAGCGCCTGCCGCGCATCGCCCGGCGCTGGAGAGTTTATGGAATCCGTCCCGGCATCGCTTCTGGAGCAGGCCCGCAAGCAGGTGGAAGACAGTTGCGCGGTGCAACGCAGGATTTCCTCCGATCTGCTGGCCTCTTTGTGCGCCCTCGCGCAGCGCACCGCCGAATCTCTTCGCGCCGGCCGCCAGATCCTCTTCTGCGGCAATGGCGGAAGCGCCGCCGACGCTCAGCACCTCGCCGCCGAGTTCGTAGGCCGCTTTCTGCTCGAACGCCGCCCCCTGCCCGCGCAGGCGCTCACCGCCAATTCTTCCGCGCTCACTTCCATTGCCAATGACTTCGGTTTCGAAACCGTTTTCTCCCGCCAGGTCGAAGCCTTCGGTTCCCCCGGCGACATCCTGATCGCCATCAGTACCAGCGGCGATTCTCCCAATATTCTGCGCGCGGCCGAGTCCGCCCGGCGTCTCGGCCTGTACTCCGCGGGCCTTACCGGCGCCGGCGGCGGCCGCCTGAAGGACTGCGTGGATCTCCTCCTGGCCGTGCCCTCTTCGGAAACCCAGAGAATCCAGGAGTCCCACATCCTCCTGGGACACATCTATTGCTCCCTGGTCGAGTCTCTGTTGGTAAAGGGGAATTCCTGAGGACGCGCGTTGCGCCGGAGGTTAGAAGAGTTTTTCCTCGTGCCGCAGCGTGCCGAATGT